>DASSJN010000018.1:0-5961 GCA_035691185.1 Steroidobacteraceae bacterium | reverse complement strand
GGCGAACCCGATCACGCCGGGCACTGCGAAGCCCACGGCCCCGCGATCGACGATGGTCGTCCCGGCATAGGTGAAATTCGGCGGGTTCGCAGCCGAATTCGGCGTACTCGCGCCGCCCGGCGTCCCCGGTGTGTATTCGTATCGGGCCACGTAGACGACGCTGTCCACCGGACGATCGGACTGATCGAAATCTCGATTGAACGCAATGCCGGCCACGTAGAGATTGCCGTCGGAGTCGAAACGCACGACCGGATCACCCGATCCGTCGAGGTTCAGCAGGGGCGAGGCCGTCCCGGCACTCGAGGAATCGGACGGAAAGCCGGGCACCATGGTGTTGAACCAGGTTGCGCCGCCGTCGTGCGAAACGTACAGACCCAGCCACGAGTCCCCGGTGACCGGGACCATGCGGTAGTCGTTGGCGCCGGCCGCCACGACACGGCCGTCGACGGGACTGATGGCCACGCTCGCCTCGTTGGATTGGCGGTTCTGGGCGTCAAAGCCAGGATTGGGCGTACCGCCATCGACATTGTTGTTGTCGTTCGTCACCTTGACGTCCACGCTGTCGACGGCATGGCCTGCCCATGCGCATTCCGGCAAGACCAGACTTCCGACAAGGAACGAAGCGACAAGCAGCCCCGGATGTGAACGAATGCATGCATTGATCCCTTGCAGGTTCATCGTCGTACCCTCAACAGGTGCTGTAACCGAAAAAATCCGACCCTGGACTTTGGTACCACCTCCTTACTGCTCGATCGGGCGGGTGTGAGGCTGTCGGTTGCGGCGATTACGTTAGGCGCGTCCGGCGCCCCGGGCAAGGTGCCCGGGAACACGTCAGGGTTGTTCGTGCGAAGAACAGTGAGTGCAGACTCTCACCGCCGAGGGGGTGAAGGCATTCGTGCGACACGCGGCGTCGACGATCGACCGTCACCAGGCCCACCGCATTCGTCGTTGTGCAATGGAAGCTACCTGCGCGAGAATTGGCTCAATACCGATGCGGTCACGTCGGCCGTGCCGTCCCTGCATGAGGATGCCGGCGCACGTGCGGCCATGCAGGCACAGGCTCGCGCCGTTCGGGTTGCGCAACGGCGTCGCGACGACTACGCGTGGCAGTCGAGCGACTGCTGCGGCAGTCGTTCCGTCACAAGGAGGTGCAGGCATCATGACGGCTTCGACGCAGCGTGACCGGCTGCGGATCCTGCAGGTGATCCTCTCCCGGGGTTTCGCCGGCTCGGAGCGCGCCGCGGTCGAGACGTGCAACGCGCTCGCCCACGTCAACGACGTGGCGATCGCCGTACGTCGCGATCACCGTAACGCGACGGGAGCCAGCATCCGGGATTACCTGTCGGCCGCCGTCACGGTGTTCGAACTACCGGCTCTGTGGCGCACGAGCGGGTCGCTCGGCGCAGTGATCGACACGTGGCGGCCGGACGTCGTGCATACCCACTTGCGCCGCGGGACGAGATACGTCGCGCAGTTGCGCAGGCCTGTGCCACACGTGGCGACCTTGCACATCGACCTCAACGGCCGTCATTACCTGCGGGCTGACGCGCTCTGTTGCATCTCGCGGTGGCAGGCCGACAAAGTCGAGCGCGCGGGCTACGCGGGCGTGTCGTTTCAGATCCCGAACTCGCTCGTGCCGCACCCTCGGGTGCACAGCGGCCGGCGCGCGGAGATGCGCCGGTCGGTCGGCGCGGGGTCGGGGGACTTCCTGATCGGCGGAGTGGGCCGGCTCGCGGAGGGCAAGGGCTTCGACGTGCTGATCGAAGCATTCCGGCGCGCGGCGTTGCCGGAAAGCCGACTCGTCATCGTGGGCGAGGGCAGGCAGCGCGCGCGGCTCGAGCGGATCGCGTCCGGGCTGCCCGTCACGTTCACCGGCTTTCGCGACGACGCGAAGGACTGGTTCCACGCGTTCGACCTGTTCGTCAGCGCGTCGCGCCGCGAGCCGTTCGGTCGCGTCATCATCGAGGCGCTCGATGCGGGTACGCCCGTCATCGCCTCCGATGCGAAGGGGCCGCGCGACATTGCGGCACGCTACCCGATCGAGCTCTCGCCGGCCGACGACGTCGACTCGCTCGCGGCGGCGCTTCGCCGCGCACACGGTCGCCCGCGTGCCCGACTGGCGGTGGACCTCTCGGAGTTTCATGTGGATCGCGTGGCCGCTTCGCTGCTCGACGCGTATCACCGCCTGCTCGATTCCACGCCGCCCCAGCGGGTGGCGGCGCGCGCCGCCGCGTAGCGAGACGAAGCAGGCTATTGCGCACGCGTTTGACGGAAGGTGACGGGACAGGTACCTTATTGAGACAAGGTACTGCAGAAGCCGTCCGCCGTGGAATCCAAACTCGCCCCCATCCGCAAGGGACTGCTCGAATTCCTGGTCTTGAAGATCGTGGGGGCCCGCAGTGTCTACGTTCCGGACATCCTGCGGACGCTCGCCGGCACCGAGTTCGCCACCCAGGAGGGCACGCTGTACCCGCTGCTCAGCAAACTGCGACGCGAGGACCTCGTGCAGTACGAATGGCGCGAATCCGAGGCAGGCCCCCCGCGCAAGTATTATCGTTTGACCGGGACCGGTCGGGCGCAGCTGCGGGCGCTCAACGAGTACTGGCAGGGAATCAACCGTACCATTGCGGAAATCGGAAGCTGAACCATGGAACGCATCTCCGTCACCGTCCGCCTGAACGGCCGCAACGTCCTGCAGTTCGACGCGGCCGCGTACCAGCGCCTCGAGGCATACCTCGCCGAGTCGGAAGGCCTGCTCGAGGGCGATCCCGACCCGGCTGAGATCATGAACGACCTGGAGCAGGCGATCGCTGATCGCTGCACGCAACGGCTGGCGCCGGATCGTCCCGTGGTAACGCTGGTCGAACTCGAGGCCGCACTGGACGAGATCGGGACGGTGCAGGTCGCCGGCTCCAACGGGTCGGTGGGCACGGCCTCGACGGCGTCGACGGCCAGGCCGGCAGGAGCGCAACCGCTCCGCCAGCACAGCCAGGGTGCCTTGATCAGCGGCGTCTGCCTGGGACTCGCGCGATACGTCGGGCTCGACGTGACGTGGATCCGGATCGTGACCGTCGTGCTCGTGCTGCTCACAGGCGGCGGCGCGCTCGTCGTCTACGCGGCGCTGATGCTGTTGCTGCCATACGCGCCGCTCGAGCCGGATGGCCCGGAGGTCGGCTGGCTGCCGGGCAAATGCCGCGAGTTCGTCGAGTTCCTGCGCGCGAGGTTGAGCGGCGGGACGGTGACCACGAGCTGAGCGAAGCCTGCCGGCGGCAGGTGCACGGAGGTAAACATGGACAGTTCACTTCGCCACGGGCTGGCGGCCGTCGTCGTCATCGCACTCTTCGCGCCTTTCGCCACGTACGCCAGCGACGGCGCGCCCGACACCAGCAACCAGTTCCCGGCCGCCGGTGCGTACTACGAGTATTCCGTCTATCTGACGCCGGGCGAACCCCCGGACGTCGCATACGCGGAGCAGTCCTGCTCGGGCGCGTTGATCGCACCCAAGGTGTTCATGACCGCGGGGCACTGCACCGCCTACAACTACACGATCGATATCGGCATCACGGGCTACTACGACCGGGCCTGGGTCACCTTCGACCTGGTCGCGACCGGCAACGATTTCCGCTGCTTCGTGGAGGAACAGGGTCTGCCGTACACCGAGTTCATGACGGCGGACTACGGCTGCGACCCCGCCGTGAAGTCGGTGCCGTTCCCGACGTTTCATCCCGTGACCATCGCGGGACGCACCGACGGTGTTCCGATCGCGCACGGCCTCACGCATCCCGGCTACCTGCGCGACGGACTGCGCCACGATGGGCGGGCAGCGCCCGTGAACTGGAACCTCCTGCAGCAGCCCGACGTCGGTGCACTGGTCCTCGAGCAGGCGATCGTCGGCATCGACCCATTGCCGCTGCGCAGCGTCGGTGAACTCGACACGATCGCGGGCATCGTCGGCACGCCGGTCGTGAGCGTGGGCTACGGACTCAACTGGACGAAGCTGTACGGCACGAAACCGACGAGTGGCCTCGGCCCGCTGACCGATCTAGGCGGGGGCAATGAGATCAAGCGTATCGCGCGGGTCGGGCCGATCAAGAACCTGTTCGAGAATTCGCTCGTGCCGCGGCAGGACGTGAAGAAAGGCGACGACGTCGTCTGTTACGGCGATTCCGGCTCGCCGCTGTTCCTCGAACGCAATGGCGTGGTCGAGCCCGAAATTGCGGCGGTGCTCTCGGGCGCCACGAACTGGTGCCAGGGCTCCATGGACCCGTTTTACCGGATAGACCAGCAGGAGGCGCAGGATTTCCTGCAATGCGTGATTGCCCACCAGGACGACGTCGCGGCGGCGTGCCGGGAATGCTCCGCGGAGGCGGACCTGGGGCTCTGCGAGCCTTGACGTCGGGACGCAGCACGGCAAGACCCTGTGGAGGACGCCCGAATGCAGATCGCCGCACCCCCGACCGTACGCACGTATATGGACACCGAGACCCACGCGCTCTCGGCTCTCGACGACATTTTCGTCGCGGTGTGCCGCCTCATCGACGAAGGCGTCACCGGTGCCCCGGTCGTCGACGACGAGGGGCGCGTGGTCGGCATGTTGTCCGAGTACGAGTGCCTCCGGCTGTTGGCGGAAGGCAGTGGCGGCGAGCCGCCCCGGGGGAGGGTCTGCGATTACATGGCCACGACGTTCACCGCTGTGCAGCCCACAATGGACGTGTACTACGTGGCGGGGATGTTTTTAAGGGAGCCGACGCATCGCCGGTTCATGGTGCTGGAGCGTCAGCGTCTGGTGGGCGTGGTCACCCGAAAGGACATCCTCCGGGCCGTCCGGGACGGCCTCAAGGGCCGCTGATCTTCGCAAGCCAGGCGCTCGCGCGCACGTCCGCGAGACGACACCTGAATCGGGCCGCCCGTCGAGTCGTGACGAGTCGTTTTCCTTGCGTCGCAAAGCCCCCGTGGGGAGGGTGCGTCAGCGTACATACCGAAGCACGCCCGCCGCGTTAGCGTGCGTTCCGTTGAGTCCGTCTAGTCCCGCATCTTCGAGGTGACGCATGGACGCGAAACAGGGTGCTGACGGCGCTGGAGGGAGCGCGCGACGGAATTCCCCATGACGAACGACTCATTTGAGTTGGAACTGGCAATCGCCCAATCGATGAGCCGCCTGGAGCGTCCGCGGTACTGGCTGGCGTTCAAGCGAGGATTGCATCGCGCTTTCTACGGTGAAGCCGCCGTCGGCGAGTCTGAGCACAGCGCGTGGCTGTCGATGGATGACAGCGCCGATGCGGACAGCGCCGATCGATACCAGGGCTACCGCGACGGTCTGAACGTCTGACACCTCTCGGCGACGATTCCGAAGGCACCCGGCAGCGCGGCCCAGCCGCCGGGAGTGCGCGCGCGCCCCGTCCAATCCTGCCGCCGCCGCCGCCTATCCCTCGCAGAACAGGTTGCCGTCGCGATTGCCGGCGCGGCGATCACTGCACTGGCGCGTCGACAGGCTGGACCGGTGCCAATTGCCATTCATGGTCTGGCACGTGGCCGTGAGCGTTCCAGCCCCATCGCTGGAAATATCGCGACACGTCTGGCGGAACGACCCCTGCCACTGGTTCGCGCCCACGGTGCTGCTGTCCGGCGACTCGCAGAACAAGATGCCGCCACGATTGCCGGCGCGGTGATCACTGCACTGGCGGGTCGACAGGCTGGACCGGTGCAAGCTGCCGTTCGCTGCCTGGCAGGTCGCAGGCAGTGTTCCCGCTGAATCGACGGAGAAGTCGCGGCACGACTGACGGAACGATCCCTGCCACTGGTACGTGCTGACGCTGGCGCTGTCGGGCGACTCGCAGAACAAGGTGCCGTCGCGATTGCCGGCGCGGCGATCACTGCACTGGCGCGTCGACAGGCTGGACCGGTGCCAATTGCCATTCATGGTCTGGCACGTGGCCGTGAGCGTTCCAGCCCCATCGCTGG
>DASSJN010000017.1:0-12751 GCA_035691185.1 Steroidobacteraceae bacterium | reverse complement strand
CCTGATGTGCCTGGCCGAGGCACTGCTGCGCATCCCGGACGACGAGACCGCGGACCGGCTGATCGCGGACAAGCTGCGGGCGGGCGACTGGGAGAGCCACCTCGGCGACAGCCAGTCGCTGTTCGTCAATGCCTCGACCTGGGGGCTCATGCTCACCGGCCGCATCGTGCGGCTGGACCCGGACGACGTCGCACAGCCTGCCGGGGCGATGGGCCGCGTCGTCGGTCGTATCGGCGAGCCGGTCGTGCGCACCGCGATGCGGCAGGCCATGCGCATCATGGGCCACCAGTTCGTGATGGGCCGCACGATCAAGGAAGCGCTCGACAACTCGCTGTCGGGCGCCAACAAGCGCTACCGCTACACGTTCGACATGCTCGGCGAGGCCGCGCTCACGAGTGACGATGCCACGCGCTATTTCGAGGCGTACCGCACCGCGATCGGGTCGCTGCAGGCGCGCGCCGGCGAGTACCCCGACTTCGAGGCCCGCCCCAGCATTTCAGTGAAACTCTCGGCGATGCACCCGCGCTTCGAGCGCGCGCACCGCCAGCGCGTACTGCGCGAGCTGACGCCACGACTGGTCGAGCTCTGTCGCCTGGCCCGCGACGCCGGCATCGCGCTCACGCTCGACACGGAGGAATCCGAACGGCTGGAGCTGACGCTGGAGCTGCTCACCGCGGTGTGCCGTGAACCGTCGCTCGAAGGCTGGAACGGCTTCGGCATCGCGCTGCAGACCTACCAGAAGCGGGCGATGCCGATGCTCGAGTACCTCATCTCTCTCGCCGGCCGGACGAAGCGCGTGCTGCACGTGCGACTCGTCAAGGGCGCGTACTGGGACGCCGAGGTCAAGCGCGGCCAGGAGCGGGGACTGCCGGACTACCCCGTCTTCACGCGCAAGCCGAACACCGACGTCTCCTACATCGCGTGCGCGCGCCACGTGCTCGAAAACGGCAGGAACATCTATGCGCAGTTCGCCACTCACAACGCGCACACGGTCGCCGCAATCGCGCACCTCGCGCGCAGGTACGGCCGCGAGTTCGAGTTCCAGCGCCTGCACGGCATGGGCGAGGAGCTCTACGCGCAGGTCATGAGCCCCGAGGGGCTCGCCATGCCGTGCCGCGTCTATGCGCCCGTCGGCAATCACGAGGACCTGCTGCCGTACCTCGTCCGACGCCTGCTCGAAAACGGTTCCAACACCTCGTTCGTCAACCGGATCGTCAACGAGAACGAGCCGATCGAGGCCATCGTGGGCGACCCGGTGCGCACGGTCGACGGGTTCGAGACGGCCCGCCACCCGCGCATTCCGCGGCCCGTCGACATCTACATGCCCGAGCGCAGCAACTCGATGGGCGTGCACCTCGCCAACGGTTCCGTGCTGGCCGCGATGGCCGAGCGCATGGAGCGCGTGGCGCGCCGTCCGTGGGTGGCGACGCCGCTGGTGGGCGGCGACGAGCGCAACGGCTCCGCCGCCGAGATCCGTAACCCTGCGGACCATGCCGACCTCGTCGGCCACGTCGTGTCCGCGACGCCTGCGCACGTGAAGCAGGCGATCGACGAGGCGGTCGCCGCGCAGCCGGCCTGGGACGGCATGCCCGCCGCGGTGCGCGCACAGGCGCTCGACAGGGCCGCGGAGCTGTTCGAGGAGAACACGCCCGAACTGATTGCGATGTGCGTGCGCGAGGCGGGCAAGACCGTGCCCGACAGCGTCGCGGAGGTGCGTGAGGCGGTGGATTTCCTGCGCTATTACGCGGCGCGGGCCCGCACCGACTTCGGCGGCGCATTGCGCCTGCCCGGGCCGACCGGCGAGAGCAACGAGCTGAGCCTGCGCGGACGCGGCGTGTTCACGTGCATCAGTCCCTGGAATTTCCCGCTCGCGATTTTCACGGGCCAGGTGTCGGCCGCGCTGGCCGCGGGCAACGCGGTGATCGCGAAACCTGCGGAGCAGACGCCCCTCGTGGCGGCGCACGCGGTACGCTTGCTGCTGCAGGCAGGCATCCCGCCGGAGGTGCTGCACTTCCTGCCGGGCGACGGCGCCGTGGTCGGTGCCGCCGCCGTGGCGGATCCGCGCATCGCGGGCGTGGCATTCACCGGCTCGGACGAGACCGCGCGGATCATTCACCGGACGCTCGCGAGCCGCAGCGGGCCGATCGGCACGCTGATCGCCGAAACTGGCGGCCAGAACGCGATGATCGTCGACAGTTCGGCGCTGCCGGAACAAGTGGTCATCGACGCAGTCCAGTCGGCGTTCAACAGCGCTGGCCAGCGGTGCTCCGCGCTGCGCGTGCTCTGCGTCCAGGAGGACATCGCCGCCAAGGTCAAGCGGCTCCTTGCCGGCTACATGGAGGAACTGGTCGTCGGCAATCCCGCGTACCTCGAGACGGACGTCGGGCCCGTGATCGACGCCAGCGCCCACGCGCTGCTCGAAGGGCATGCGCAGGAAGTCATGCAGAAGTCGTCGTGGCACCATCGGTTGCGGCCGAACGCGGCGATGCGGGCCGGCACGTTCGTCGCGCCGCTCGCGGCCGAGATCGAGTCGCTGTCCGTGCTGGACCGCGAGTGGTTCGGGCCGGTGATGCACCTCGTGACCTACAAGGCACGGGACCTCGAGGCGCTCGTCGACGCGATCAACGCGACCGGCTACGGCCTGACGTTCGGCATCCACAGCCGCATCGACGGCACCGTGCGCCGGGTGTCGAGCCGCGTCGCCGCGGGCAACGTGTACGTGAACCGCAACATCATCGGCGCGGTCGTCGGCACGCAGCCGTTCGGCGGATCGGGGCTCTCGGGCACCGGGCCGAAGGCGGGCGGTCCGCACTACCTGCAACGCTTCGCGCACGAGCGCACCTACACGGTCAACACCTCGGCGGTGGGCGGCAACGCCTCTCTGCTGGCGATGGAGTAGGGGGAAGTGTCCAGTGTCCAGTGTCCAGTGTTCAGTCGGAAGGCGGCAGCGCCGCCGCGCCGACGCAGTCGGCCTCCGACTAACCGCTGGACACTGGACTCCAGACACTCATCATGAATCTCAGCGTCCTCGACATCTTCAAGATCGGCGTCGGGCCGTCGAGCTCCCACACGATGGGGCCGATGAACGCGGCCTGCGCGTTCGTGCGCGACCTCGAGGCGCACGGGTGGCTCGGCCGCACCGAAAAGGTCGCGGCGCAGATGTACGGTTCGCTCGCGCTGACCGGGCGCGGCCACTGCACCGATCGCGCGGTGCTGTTGGGGCTCGAAGGCAACGAGCCTGCGACCGTCGAGCCGGCGTCGATGGAGCCGACGCTCGAGCGCATCCGCAGCACGGGCCGGATCCGCGTCGCGGGCAGGAAGGAAGTGCCGTTCGACGAGGCGCTGGACCTGCTGTTTCACCGCGACCAGACGTTGCCGCAGCATCCGAACGGGATGCGCTTCAGCGCGCTCGATGCGACGGGCCAGGTGCTGCATCGCGACGAGTACTTTTCGACCGGGGGCGGCTTCGTCGTCCGCGCCGAGAATTTCGGCAAGTCCGTCGTCGGCGCGCAGCAGGTCGAGGTGCCGTACCAGTTCGCCTCGGCCGAGGAACTGCTGCGGACGGCGCGCGACGAGGGCCTCGAACTGCACGAGCTCGTGCTCGCCAACGAGCGCGCGTTCCGGCCCGACCACGAGACGCGGGCCGCCTTGCTCCGCGTCTGGTCCGTGATGAGTGAGTGCATAGACCGCGGTTTCCAGGCCACGGGTGTACTGCCGGGCGTGCTCAAGGTGCGCCGGCGCGCCTCGCGAATGCACCGGCTGCTGGCCGAATCGTCGCAGGAACGGCCACTCGATGCGCTCGAATGGGTCAATGCCTTCGCGCTCGCGGTCAACGAGGAGAATGCCGCCGGCGGCCGCGTCGTCACGGCGCCGACCAACGGCGCAGCGGGCATCGTGCCGGCGGTGCTCGCCTACTACCGCAAGTTCGAGCCCGGCGCGAGCGAGGATGGCATCGTGCGCTTCCTGCTGGTCGCCGGCGCGATCGGCATGCTCTACAAGCGCAATGCCTCGATTTCGGGCGCCGAGATGGGCTGCCAGGGCGAGGTCGGCGTGGCGTGCTCGATGGCCGCGGCGGGGCTGGTCGCGGCGATGAACGGGACCAATGAGCAGGCCGAGAACGCGGCCGAGATCGGCATGGAGCACAACCTCGGGCTCACCTGCGACCCGATCGCGGGCCTCGTGCAGATTCCCTGCATCGAGCGCAACGCGATGGGCGCGGTCAAGGCGATCAACGCGGCGCGGCTGTCGCTGCGAGGCGACGGCACGCACAAGGTCACGCTCGACCAGGTCATCGCCACCATGCGCCAGACTGGCCACGACATGTCGACGATCTACAAGGAAACGAGCCAGGGCGGGCTCGCGGTGAACGTGCCGGAATGCTGAGGAAGGTGTCTGGTGTTCAGTGTCCAGCGGTCAGTCGGAAGCCGACCGTGTCGGCCCGCGGCGCAGCCGTTTCCTACCAGACACTAGACACTGAACACTAGATACTCTTACCGTGGGGATGTCATGGCGGACCAGGAATCCCGAGTCGTCGTCATCACCGGGGCCTTCGGCGTGCTCGGCACGGCGGTGGCGCGCGCGTTCGGCCAGGCCGCCGCGCGGCTCGCGCTGATCGACGTCGCGCAGCCGTCGGTCGAACTGCAGCGCGAATTTTCGCGCAGTCAGCAGCACCTGCTGCTCGGCGGTGCGGACCTGGCGAACGAGGAGGCCACGCGCAAGGCCATGGCGGCGATCGCGATGCGCTTCGGCGGCATCGACGTGCTGGTCAACGTGGCGGGGGGATTCCGCTGGGAGAAAGTCGAGGGCGGCAGCCTCGAGACCTGGGACGCGCTCTACGCGATGAACCTCCGCTCCGCGGTCGTGAGCTGCAAGTGCGCGCTCCCGGCGCTGATCGAGCGGGGCGCGGGCCGCATCATCAACATCGGCGCAGGGGCGGCGGCCAGCAGGGCGGGTCTCGGCATGGGTGCCTATACGGCCTCCAAGGCCGGCGTGCAGCGACTGACGGAGGCGCTGTCGGAGGAACTGAAGGATCGCGGCATCACCGTGAACGCGATCCTGCCCGGCACCATCGACACGCCGCGCAACCGGCTCGACATGCCGACGGCCGACTTCAGCAAGTGGGTCAGCCCGGAGAAGATCGCACGCGTAATCGTGTTCCTCGCATCGGAGGATGCGAGCGAGATCACGGGTGCCGCGATTCCCGTGCCCGGTCGCGGTTGAATTCGGTTCCCGGGTCAGTCCGGCTGCGCGAGGTTGCGCGGGTAGTCGAATTCCGCCTCGAGCCCCGATTCCCAGTCCAGCTTCGACCAGTCGTCGAGCTCGAAGCAGGCGGTGAACACCCCGCAGGTCGGCAGGTTGTCGATCTTGTCGCCTGCCGAGAGCCGGTTCGCGCACTCGGTGACGCCCGGATTGTGGCCGAACACCATGACGTGCTTCGCGTCGCCGCCGAGCTCGCGCACCACCTCGACGATCGCGGCCGGGTCGGCGAGGTAGAGCCGCTCGTCCTGCGCGATGAGCTCGGCCGGCACCTTCAGTTCCCGCGCCATGATGCTGGCCGTGGTGAGCGCCCGCACGGCGGGGCTCGCGAGGATCAGGTCGGGCTTGTGCTTCCGGGACCTCAGCCTGCGCGCCATCTCGGGTGCGTCCTGCTGTCCGCGCTTGTTCAGCACTCGGTCCCAGTCCTGCTGCCCGGGCAGTGACCAGTCGGACTTGGCGTGGCGCACGAGCGTGAGTCGCCTGAGGCCGACCGCGGCCTTGCGGCTCGCCTCGAGTCGCTGCACCTTGCTCTTGCTGAGCTTGCCGAGGCTCATTCGCCGGCCACCTCGACGACGCCGTCGACGACCCGCGTCGGGTAGCTCTTCACGGGTTCGTATGCCGGCGGCGACAGCGCCTCGCCCGTGCGCAGGGAGAAGCGCGCACCGTGACGCGGGCAGATCACCTGGTGATCCTCGATCTCGCCGCCCGCGAGCCCGCCGCCGTCGTGTGTGCAGACGTCGTCGATCGCGAAGAACTCGCCATCGACGTTGAAGACCGCGACGAACGCGCCGTCGACCTCGACCGACGCATAATCGCCGGGCGCGATGTCCGCGGCCGGCGCGACGCGAATCCAGCTGGTCATGGCGGAAGCCAGGGCGCGAGCGAGGCGACAGCGGGTCCAAGGCGCGCCGGGCGGCTGGGCCGGATTCGGGTCGCCGGGCTGTGCGAGGCATGGACGCCGAGCCCAGAGCCCCCACGGATGGGTTTACGGCGTCCCGGCGACCCGAATGCGGACCGGGCGCCCGTGCGTGCCGCCCATGCCGCGGCGAGCGAGTCCGGGCGCCGGTGGCTCACATCATCCCCGTCTGCAGCCGCGCCGCCTCGGACATCATCGACTGGTTCCACGGCGGGTCGAACACGAGTTCGACGTCGGCGCGTTTCACGGTCGGGATCACCTCGACCTTCTCGCGCACGTCGGCAACGAGGACCTCACCCATGCCGCAGCCGGGGGCGGTCAGCGTCATCGTCACCGAGACGACGCGGCTGCCGTCCTCCTCCTGCTTCACGTCGCAGTCGTAGACCAGCCCGAGGTCGACGATGTTGATCGGGATCTCGGGGTCGTAACAGCCCTTCATCTGCTCCCACGCCAGCTGCCGCACGTCGTCGTCACTCGCGTTGGGGGGCAGTTCCGGCGTCTCGTCCGGCTCCTTGCCGAGCGCGTCGGCGTCCTTGCCCGGGATGCGGAAAAGGTTGCCCTCGACGTACACGGTGAAACTGCCGCCCAGCGCCTGCGTGATGTAACCCTGCTGGCCCTGCCGCAGCTTCACGTCGAGGCCCGCCGGGACGATGATCGCGTCCACGTCGCGCGTGAAGGTCACGGGCTCGTTGTCGGCTCTGTACAAGTCTGCTACTCCGTCGAAACCTGTTCCTGGCTGTGCAGTGCGGCGTCGAGCGTGTGCCAGCACAGGCTCGCGCACTTCACGCGCGCCGGGAACGCGCGCACGCCCGACAGCGCTGCGAGCTTGCCGAGGCTCGGCACGTCGACCTCGGCGTCGTCCTTCGTCAGCAGGTCGTGCATCTGGCCGAACAGCTTCTCCGCCTCGGGGACCGTGCGGCCCTTGACGCTCTCGGTCAGCAGCGAGGCCGAGGCGACCGAGATCGCGCAGCCGCTGCCGTGAAAGGAGACGTCCGCGATGCGATCGCCGTCGAGCCTGACGTAGAGCGTCAGCCGGTCGCCGCAGAGCGGGTTGAACCCGTCCGCGTGCCGGTCGGCGTCGGGCATCTCGCGGAAATTCCGGGGGCGCCGGTTGTGGTCCACGATGACGTCGCGGTAGAGGTCCTTGAGGTCCATCAGCCCAGCATCTCCCGTGCCGTGTGCAGTGCCGCGACGAGCCGGTCGATCTCGTCGCGCGTGTTGTAGAACGCGAACGAGGCGCGCGCGGTGGCCGGCACCTTGAAGAATTCCATCACCGGCATGGCGCAGTGATGACCCGTGCGGACCGCCACGGCCTCGTGGTCGAGGACCGTGCCGAGGTCGTGCGGGTGGACTCCGTCCAGCGTGAACGAGACGACCGCCGCCTTGTCCGGGGCGGTGCCCACGATGCGAATGCCCGGGACCTCGCCCAGGCGCCTCGTTGCGTATTCGAGCAGCCCGTGCTCGACGGCGGCGATGCGTTCCATGCCCAGCGATTCGAGGTAATCGATGGCGACGCCGAGACCGATCGCGTCAGCGATCGCGGGCGTGCCGGCCTCGAACTTGTACGGCAGGTCGTTGTAGATCGTCTTCCCGAACGTGACCGCGAGGATCATGTCGCCGCCGCCCTGCCACGGCGGCATCTCGCGCAGCAGCGCCTCGCGCCCGAAGAGCACGCCGATGCCCGTCGGCCCGCACATCTTGTGGGACGAGAATGAGTAGAAGTCGCAGTCGAGCGCCTGCACGTCCACCTTGAGGTGCGGCACGGCCTGGGCGCCGTCGAGGAGCACCGGCACGCCACGCTCCTTCGCGGCACGCAGGAACCGCTGCACCGGCACGATCGTGCCGAGGGCGTTCGACACGTGGGCCAGTGCGACGAGCTTCGTGCGCGGGGACAACAGGGCGGCGAACGCGTCGAAGTCGACCTCGCCGCGCGGGGTGATCGGTGCGACCTTGAGCGTGGCGCCGGTCTGTTCGCAGAGCAACTGCCACGGCACGATGTTCGCGTGGTGCTCGAGCCACGAGATCAGGATCTCGTCGCCCCGGCCGAACCGCGGCCGGCCGTAGCTCTGCGCGACGAGGTTGATGGCCTCGGTCGTGCCGCGGACGAAGACGATTTCCTTCGTCGAGCGCGCGTTGATGAAGCGGCGCACCTTTTCGCGCGCGCCCTCGAACAATTCCGTTGCTTCCTGGCTCAGCGTGTGCACGCCGCGGTGCACGTTCGCGTGCGTCGTTTCGTAGTACCGCGACATCGCGTCGATGACCACGTGCGGCCGCTGGCTCGAGGCCGCGTTGTCGAGATAGGCGAGCGGCTTGCCGCGCACCGTGCGCTCGAGCACCGGGAATTCGCGCCGGACGGCGGCGACGTCGAGCGCCGTGAAGGTGTCCTTCGGGGCGGGGACTGCGCTCACGGTGCCACCTCGAGCAGTCGGGTCAGACGGTCGTCGAGGGTCTCGTGCACGAACACACCGAGCGCGGGCTCGTCGACCTTGGCCAGGACTGCGCCGGCGAAGGCACGCGTGAGCGCGCTGCGCGCCTCGGCTTCGTCGAGGCCGCGCGAGCGCAGGTAGAACAGGGCGGCCGGGTCGAGCTGCCCGGTGGTGGTGCCGTGGCTGCACTGCACGTCGTCGGCGTAGATCTCGAGATCCGGCTTGGTGTCGATCTCGGCGCCGGGCGTCAGCAGCAGATTGCGGTTGACCTGCCGCGCGTTCGACTTCTGGGCGCCCTCGTGCACGATCGACTTGCCGTTGAAGACTCCGCGACCCTTGTTGGCCGCCACGCCGCGGTAGTCCTGCAGGCTCGTGGTCTCTACGGCGCGGTGCTCGACCAGCACGTGCGTGTCGAGGTGGCGTGAGCCGTCGGCCAGGAACACGCCCGTGACCTCCGTGCCGGCGCCGCGGCCGTCGAGGCTCACGTGCAGGTCGAGCCGGGACAGCGAGCCGCCGAGCTGCGAATCGCGCATCACGAAGCGTGCGCGTTCGCCGACCCGTGCTTCGACGCGTTCGATGTGGAACGCGCGGTCGCCGGGGCGATGCAGGCGATAAATCGTGAGGTCCGCGTCGGCGGCCACGTCGACGTCGAGCACGACATTGCTGAAGTGCTCGTTCGCGCCGTCGTCGGTGTGCTCGACCATCAGGCGACCCCGGCTGCCGGCGCCCATGCGCACGACGATGCGCGGATTCGCCAGGACGGGGCCGACGCCCGACGTGTGCAGCGTGAGCTGCAGCACCTCGTCGGAGGCTGCGCCGGCAGGCATCGCGAGCAGCAGGGGTTCGGCGGTCAGCGCGGCGTTCAGCGCGGCGAAACGCTCGGTGCCGAGCCCGCCGATCTCGCGCAGCAGGGCGTCGTCGGCGCCAGGCGCCGTGCTCGCTTCGAGCGTTCGCAGCCTGAAGCCTGCTACCTGCTCGGGCGCGCCGGTCGACAGCCGGCCATTCGTGACGAGGAGCCGATCGGCGAGCAGCGCGGGCGGCACGTTCGACGCGATCGCCGGCCCGGGCCCCTCGGGCGCAAAACGCCGCGCTTCGAGGCGCCGAAGGCTCGTGTATTTCCATGCTTCCTCGCGCGGAGCAGGAAACCCCAGCTCGCTGAAGCGTGCAAAGGCCGCGGCACGCCGCGCCGGTGAGCCGCGCAGCGACGGCCGCAGGCGCTCGAACGCCTCGCGGTAATGGGCGACGACGGGGGAGGGCGTGGTCATGCAGCGCTGGCCTCCTGTCGCACCCAGTCGTAGCCGCGCTTCTCGAGTTCCAGCGCCAGGCCCCTGTCGCCCGTGCGCAGGATGCGGCCATCCGAGAGCACGTGCACGAAGTCGGGCTCGATGTAGTCGAGCAGGCGCTGGTAGTGCGTCACCAGCACGATCGCGCGCTCGGGCGAGCGCAGGCTGTTGACGCCGTTCGCGACGACGCGCAGCGCGTCGATGTCGAGCCCGGAGTCGGTCTCGTCGAGCAGCGCGAGCTTCGGCTCGAGCACCGCCATCTGCAGGATCTCGTTGCGCTTCTTCTCGCCGCCCGAGAATCCCTCGTTGACGCCTCGGCTCAGGAAGCTCTCGTCCATCTGCATGAGCTTCATCTTGTCGCGGATCAGTTGCAGGAACTCGAAGGCGTCGAGTTCGGGCAGGCCGTGTTCCTTGCGGATCGCGTTGAGGGCCGCCTTGAGCAGGTAGGCATTGTTGACGCCCGGGATCTCGACCGGGTACTGGAACGCGAGGAACAGGCCCCTGCGCGCACGTTCTTCGGGTTCCAATGCGAGCAGATCCTGGCCGAGGTACGTCGCCGAGCCCCGCGTCACCTCGTACCCTGCGCGGCCGGCCAGCACGCTGGCGAGGGTGCTCTTGCCGGAGCCGTTCGGGCCCATGATCGCGTGCACTTCGCCCGCGTTGACCTGGAGGTCGAGGCCCTTGAGGATCTTGCGGGCGCCGATCTGCGCGTGGAGATCGCGGATGCTGAGCATGTCGATGGTTCTCTCGATTCGGTTCAGCCGACGGCGCCTTCCAGGCTGACCGACAGCAGGTTCTGGGCTTCCACGGCGAACTCCATCGGCAGTTCCCTGAACACCGCCTTGCAGAAGCCGTTGACGATCATGTTGACCGCATCCTCCTCCGACACGCCGCGGCTGCGGCAGTAGAAGAGCTGGTCGTCGCCGATCTTCGAAGTCGTCGCCTCGTGCTCGATCACGGCGGACGGGTTCTTGATCTCCATGTACGGAAAGGTGTGCGCGCCGCACCGGTCGCCCATCAGCAGTGAGTCGCACTGGGTGTGGTTGCGCGCGCCTTCGGCCGAGGGCAGCACCTTGACGAGCCCACGGTAGGTGTTCTGGCCGCGGCCCGCGGAAATGCCCTTCGAGACGATGGTCGAACGCGTGTTGCGGCCGATGTGGATCATCTTGGTGCCGGTGTCGGCCTGCTGGTAGTGGTTCGCGAGCGCGACCGAGTAGAACTCGCCCACCGAGTTGTCGCCGGTGAGCACGCAGCTTGGGTACTTCCACGTGATCGCCGAGCCCGTCTCCACCTGCGTCCAGCTGATCCGCGAATTCGCGCCGCGACACTCCCCGCGCTTGGTGACGAAGTTGTAGATGCCGCCGACGCCGTTCTCGTCGCCCGGGTACCAGTTCTGCACCGTCGAGTACTTGATGCTGGCGTCGGCGAGCGCGACCAGTTCCACGACGGCCGCGTGCAGCTGGTTTTCGTCGCGCATCGGCGCGGTGCAGCCTTCGAGGTAGCTCACGTGGCTGCCCTCGTCGGCGACGATCAGCGTGCGCTCGAACTGGCCCGTGTTGGCCGCATTGATGCGGAAATACGTCGAGAGCTCCATCGGGCAGCGCACGCCTTTCGGCACGTAGACGAACGAGCCGTCGGAGAACACGGCCGAGTTGAGCGTCGCGAAGAAGTTGTCGGTGTAGGGCACCACCGTGCCCAGGTACTGCTCGACCAGTTCGGGATGGTTCAGCACCGCATCGGAGAACGAACAGAACACCACGCCGGCCTTGGCAAGCTTTTCCTTGAACGTCGTCGCGACCGAGACGCTGTCGAACACCGCGTCGACGGCGACGCCCGCGAGCCGCGCCCGCTCGTGCAGCGGCACGCCGAGCTTCTCGTAGGTGGCGAGCAGCTTCGGGTCGACCTCGTCGAGGCTCTTCGGCCCGTCTTTCTTCGCCCTGGGCGCGGAGTAGTACGAGATCGCCTGGTAGTCGATCGGCGCGATCCTGAGGTGCGCCCAGTTCGGCTCGCGCATCGTGCGCCAGTGCCGGAGGGCCTTCAGGCGCCACTGCAGCATGAACTCCGGCTCGCGCTTCTTGCGCGAGATGACCGTGACCACGTCCTCGTCGAGCCCGGGCGGCAGCGTGTCGGACTCGACGTCGGTGACGAAGCCGTGCCGGTATTTCTGTGCGACGAGCGCGTCGAGGTCAGCCTGCGGGCTCGACATGATGCGTTACCTGTGCCTCAGATCCGGCCGGGCCCGCGCGGTGTCGCGACGGGGTTCACGGCCTGTGTCAAGTGGGGACGCCAGACGGCGACGGCTTCCTGGCCCGAGAGCTGCGCCAGCGAGATCTCGTCGAGCGACCGGCGGATCGCGCCGTTGATGCGCTGCCAGGCGTTGCCGGTGCTGCAGGAGACCTCGTGCGCACAGGTGCTGTGCGCGCCGCTGCACTCGGTGATCGCGACCGGGCCCTCGATGGCGTCGATGATCGCCGCGGCGCTGATCGCAGCGGCCGGTCGGGCGAGCTGGTACCCGCCACGGGCGCCCCGGGCCGAAGTCAACAGGCCGGCACGATGAAAGCTCTTGAGCAGTTTGCTCACCGTCGGCAACCCCAGCCGGGTACGCTCGGCGACTTCGGTCGCGGTCAGGCGTTGGGCCGGGGAGGCGGCGAGACAGGCCAGCACGACCGTCCCGTAATCAGTGAGTTTGCTGATGCGCAGCATGGCAGGGTTTCCAAGTGGGACGATTTTAGTCCTAATTGATTCCAGAGCCAACCCTGCTCCCGGCCGGCACGAGGGAAAACAACCACTTCTGCTACTATCCGCGTCCCTTCGCCCCGACCAGGGAGGTCCGGCTCGCCTTGAGCACCCCCAACTTGAGCCCGCCCGCG
>DASSJN010000016.1:0-39168 GCA_035691185.1 Steroidobacteraceae bacterium | reverse complement strand
GGCCTCCGTCTGACGGGCGCGTGAACGCGCTTCACGTTGGGAGGACGTGGCGAGGCTCGTAACGAGTTCACTGCGGCCGACAACCTCGCGCAGGTCGCGGGGTACAGCGACTCTGCTGTACCAGTTGCTGTACCGACGTTGAATGGGCATGGGGTCTCCGAGGCGGAAACCGCATGTTTTCCCGAGGAATCAGGGTGGTCGGGATGAGAGGATTTGAACCTCCGACTCCTACGTCCCGAACGTAGTGCTCTACCAGGCTGAGCTACATCCCGTATCCAGGTCGTCTCGTCTCGGCAGCCACCGGAATCATGATGCCGGGCTCGGGTAGCCCGCGGCTGGCCGCGACGGCGGGACAGACCCCGCGCAGGAGCCGCGCAGTGTACTGAACGGCCCCCGGCGATTCAATTCGGGCTTGGTTGGCCGGTCAGTACGTGCGCGCGACCGCGAACTCGGCCAGCGCCGCCAGCGCGTCGCGGTATTTCGAGGCCGGCACGGAGCCGAGCGCGGCCACCGCGGCGTCCTTCTGCTCCCGGGCCACGCGCGTGGTGTACTCCAGGCCGCCGGACGCCTGGATCAGCCGCGTGATCTCGCCCAGGTCGTCGAGACCGCCGTGCTCGATCGCGTTGCGCAGCCGTGCCGCGTCCTCGGCCGAGGCGTGGGCGAGGGTGTGGATCACGGGCAACGTCGGCTTGCCTTCGGCCAGGTCGTCGCCGAGGTTCTTGCCGAGTTCGTCGGCGCTCGCGGTGTAGTCGAGCACGTCGTCGACGAGCTGGAAGGCCGTGCCCAGGTGCCGGCCGTAGGCGACCATGGCGTCCTCGACGGCGCGTGGCGCACCGGACAGGATCGCCGCCACCTGTGCGCCGGCCTCGAACAGCTTGGCCGTCTTGCGGTAGACGACCTCGAAATAACGCTGCTCGCTGGTGTCCGGATCGTGGACGTTCATGAGCTGCAGCACCTCGCCCTCGGCGATGGTGTTGGTGGCGTCCGCCATCACGTCCTGGATGCGCATGTCGCCGAGCTCGACCATCATCTGGAACGAGCGCGAGTAGAGGTAGTCGCCGACCAGCACGCTCGCCTGGTTGCCGAAGACGTGGTTCGCCGTGTCGCGTCCCCGGCGCTTGTCCGAGCCGTCCACGACGTCGTCGTGCAACAGGGTCGAGGTGTGGATGAACTCGATGATGGTCGCGGCCGCGACGTGCTGATGGCCCGTGTGGCCGCAGGCGCGGGCGGCCAGCACGACGCTCAGCGGCCGGAGGCGCTTGCCGCCGCCACCGACGATGTACCGTGAGATCTGGTTGACCAGGACGACGTCACTGGCCAGGCGATCCACGATGGTCTGGTCGACGCTCTTGAGGTCTTCCGTGACGAGCGCCCGGATCTCTTCGAGTTGCATCAAGGCGACAGGCCGCTGTAGTAGGATTCGTTCGCGAGTCGCGCATGGTACCCGGCCGCCCCGGGCGTGGGAATGGCGAAAACGTCCTAAGCGCTTGATTTAGGTAGGTCGGTCCCCTAAACTTCCGCGTCTTTCTGCCGGGGTTTCCGGCAACCCTCGTTCAAGGTTGGAGTAAGGCTCATGTACGCGGTCATTGCGACGGGCGGCAAGCAGTATCGCGTCGCCGAAGGCGACGTGGTTCGCATCGAGAAACTGGCGGCCGACCTCGGCGCCACCGTCGAATTCGACAAGGTCCTCCTGGTCGGCAACGGCAGCGACGTGAAGATCGGCGCCCCCCACGTGGCGGGCAGCAAGGTCTCCGGCGTGGTGCACAAGCACGGCAAGGGCGACAAGAAGGTCATCGTCAAGTTCCGCCGCCGCAAGCACTACATGCGGCAGGGCACGCACCGCCAGTTCTTCACGGACGTGAAGATCACGGGCATCCAGGCCTGAGCCAGGCGCGGACTCACAGGAGCATCGAGCAATGGCACACAAAAAGGCAGGCGGTTCCACCAAGAACGGCCGCGAATCCGAGAGCAAGCGCCTCGGCCTGAAAAAATTCGGCGGGCAGACGGTGCTGGCCGGCAACATCCTGGTGCGCCAGCGCGGCACCCAGTACCGTGCAGGCGACAACGTCGGCATCGGCACGGACCACACCCTGTTCGCGCTCGTCGACGGCAAGGTGCAGTTCAAGCGCAAGGGCGTCGACCAGCGCGTGCACGTGAGCGTCGACCCGACGACCGAGGGCTGACCCTCTTCACCTCTCCCGTCCGCGGGAGAGGTCGGCCGCGAGGCCGGGTGAGGGCACTTCTCAATGCCTCACGCAACGCTCCATGAGAGGCCCCGGCACCCCCGGGGCCTTTCTTTTCCTACTATCCGCTAGACACTAACCGCTATCCGCTTCCTCCCATGAAGTTCGTCGACGAAGCCACGATCAAGGTCCAGGCCGGCAACGGCGGCCGGGGCATGGTCAGCTTTCGCCGCGAGAAGTTCATCCCGTTCGGCGGACCGGACGGCGGTGACGGCGGCGACGGCGGCCACGTGTACCTGGTCGCCAGGCAGGGCCTCAATACGCTTGCCGACTTCCGCTACCAGCGCAGCTTCAAGGCCGTGAACGGCGAACCCGGCGGCAGTGCGGATTGCAGCGGTCGCGGCGGCGCGGACCTCGAGATCGCCGTGCCGGTGGGCACGGTCGTCCATGACGTGGACACGGAGGAGACGCTCGGCGACCTCGCCACGGAGGGCGCGCGCCTGATGGTTGCCAAGGGCGGGCAGGGCGGCCTGGGCAACCAGCGCTTCAAGAGCAGCACCAATCGCTCGCCGCGCAAGGCGACGCCGGGCTACCCGGGCGAGAAACGCGAGTTGCGGCTCGAATTGAAGCTCCTCGCCGACGTGGGCCTGCTCGGCATGCCGAACGCGGGCAAGTCGACGCTGATCAGCGCGGTCTCCGCGGCGCGACCGAGGATCGCCGACTATCCGTTCACCACGCTGCACCCGAACCTCGGTGTCGTCTACGTCGGCGAGCACCAGAGCTTCGTCATGGCCGACATCCCGGGCCTGATCGAAGGCGCCGCGGAAGGGGCGGGTCTCGGCATTCGCTTCCTCAAGCACCTGCAGCGCACACGCCTGCTGCTGCACCTGGTCGACATCGCGCCGCCCGACCCCGAGGCGGACCCGGTCGCCGACGCACGCGCGATCGCCGCGGAGCTCAAGAAGTTCAGCCCGGAGCTGGCGCAGCGCGAACGCTGGCTCGTGCTCAACAAGATCGACCTGCTGCCGCCTTCCGACGCCGAGAAGCGCTGCAAGGAAATCGTGCGGCGCCTGCGCTGGAAGGGGCCGGTCTACCGGATCTCGGCCGCGACCCGGCAGGGCACCCAGGAGCTGTGCCGCGACGTCATGCGGCGGCTTGAGGAAACTGCGGTGTCGGCGGCCGAAACCGCGGGCGGCACCGAGGCGTCCTGACCACAGCCGTGCTTACCACCGGCCAGAAAGAAAAAAGCCGGCGCGAAGCCGGCTTTATCGATCTTAATGCGTGGCCGCGGTGGTACCCGCCGGACCGACGACAGAGCAGGGGCGGTTACTTCGCCGCAGTGCCCAAGGCCTTGATCTTCGCGTTCAGCTCGCGCTTGTGACGGGCAGCCTTGTTGCTGTGGATGATGCCCTTGGTCACCATCGTGTCGATCACGGGCTGTGCGGCCTTGAACGCCGCGCTCGCTTCGTCCTTGTTTCCGCTGCCTATGGCAGTCAGGACCTTCTTGATCGAGGTGCGCAGGCGCGAACGGGCGGCCATGTTGTGGGCACGACGCTTGACGGCCTGCTTGGCGCGCTTTTCTGCGGACTTGATGTTCGCCACGGATTCCAGCTCCTGGACCGGCGTCTCCCAGTCGGTGGGGACGGGACGGGGGTAATCGGTTTAAAAGAGCCGCGTATTTTGGCGATCGGAGAGGGTCAGGTCAAGGCGCGCCCTCACCCGGCCTGCGGCCGATCTCTCCCGCGGGAGCGGGAGAGGTGAAGAGAGCCCTCACCCGGCCTGCGGCCGACCTCTCCCGCGACGGCGGGAGAGGTCAAGCGCCGTCCGTCACTTGCCCCTATCCCCTGACCCCTATCCCCTTCCTCCTCTATGATTCCGCCGCTCATGCCATCCACCCGAACCCTCCCGTGAGCGGCGGCGGCTTCTTCCGCAGCACCTCGATCGTCGGCGCCTTCACGCTCATCTCCCGCGTGACCGGCCTGCTGCGCGACATGGTCTATTCGCGCATGTTCGGCGCCGGGTTGCTGATGGACGCGTTCCTCGTCGCGTTCAAGATCCCGAACTTCATGCGCCGCCTGTTCGCGGAGGGGGCGTTCTCGCAGGCGTTCGTGTCGGTCGTCTCCGAGTACAAGGTGCAGCGTGAGCACGACGAGGTACGCGAGCTCGTCGACGGCGCGATGGGCACGCTGGCCTGGTTCCTGAGCGTCGTCACGATCATCGGTGTCGTCGCGGCGCCGGTGTTCGTGCTGGTGTTCGCACCCGGCTTCCGCCTCGATGGCGAGCGTTTCGACCTCACGGTCGACATGCTGCGCTGGACCTTCCCGTTCATCCTGTTCATCTCGCTCGCCGCGCTGGCCGGCGGCGTGCTGAACAGCTACGGCAAGTTCGCGGTGCCGGCAACGACCTCGACGCTCATGAACGTGGTCATGATCGTCTTCGCCGCGTTCATCGCACCGTATTTCCCGCGGCCCGGCATCGCGCTCGCGATCGGCGTGTTCGTCTCGGGCCTCGTGCAACTGGGGTTCCAGCTGCCGTTCATGCTCAAGCTCGGCCTGCTGCGGCGGCCGCGCTGGCGGTGGGACCACGAAGGCGTCCGCAAGATCGGCCGGCTGATGCTGCCCGCGATCTTCGGCTCGTCGGTGTCGCAGGTCGCGCTGCTGCTCGACACGCTGATCGCGTCGTTCCTCGTGACGGGCAGCATCGCCTGGCTCTACTACGCGGACCGTCTGGTCGAGTTCCCGCTGGGCGTGTTCAGCATCGCGCTCGCCACGGTCATCCTGCCGGGCCTCGCGGCGCACCACGCTTCGCAGGATCCCGACCGCTTCGCCTCGACGCTCGACTGGGCGGTGAAACTCACGACGATCGTCGTGCTGCCGGCGACGCTCGCGCTGTTCCTGCTCGCGGGCCCGCTCACGGTCGTGATCTTCCACTACGGCAAGTTCGACGAGCAGGACGTGCACATGTCCACGCTCGCGCTGATGGCGTATGCGCTCGGGCTGATGGGCTTCAGCATGGTCAAGGTGCTGGCGCCCGGGTACTTCGCGCGGCAGGACACACGCACGCCCGTCAGGATCGGCATCCAGTCGCTCAGCGTGAACATGGCGCTGAACGTGCTCGTCGTGCTGCCGCTCGCGTTCATCTACCCGGGCAGGCCGGGGCTGCACGCGCTGCTCGCCCTCAACAACGGCATCGGCGCATGGTTCAACGCGACGATGCTCTACCGCGGCCTGCGCAGGCAGCACGTGCTGCACCACTCCCCGGGCTGGAACAAGACGTTCGGGCAGGTCCTCGCCGGTAACGTGGCGATGGGCCTGTTCCTGTGGTTCGTCGCGGGCGACACGCAGCGCTGGATCGAGATGCCCGCCTGGCAGCGCGTCGGCTGGATGACCGTGCTCGTCGTGGGCGGCGCCGGCGTTTATTTCGGGACGCTCTACGTGCTCGGCATGCGCATCGGTCACCTGCGCGTGCAGCGCATCAAGGTGCCGCCGCGGCCGGAGGCGCCGCCGCCGTGAAACCGACGATCCGCTCCGCCTGGGGCAACCTCCACGTGACGCGACCGATCGAGATCGTGCGAGGTGTGCACAACCTGCGCGACTCGCACCGGGGCTGCGTCGCGACCATCGGCAATTTCGACGGCGTGCACCGCGGTCACCAGAAGATGCTCGACGCGGTCCGAACCGCGGCGCGCGACGGAAACCTGCCGGCGACGCTGATCACGTTCGAGCCGACGCCGCGGGAGTATTTCGAGCGCGACAAGGCGCCGGCGCGGCTGATGCGCATGCGGGAGAAGCTCGAGGCACTGGCGCGCTACGGCATCGATCGCGTCGTCGTGCTGCGCTTCGACGAGCGCATGCGCAACATGACGGCGGACGAGTTCGAGAGCGACCTGCTCGCGGCTCGGCTCGGCGTCCGGCACATCGTCGTCGGCGACGACTTCCGCTACGCCCGCCACCGGCAAGGCACGATCGACACGCTGCGCACGGCCGGTGTGCGCCATGGGTTCACGGTCGAACAGATCCCCGCGTTCGCCGTGGACGGCCGGCGCGTCAGCAGCTCGCTGGTGCGCGATGCGCTGGGCCGTGGCGACATGGACGACGCGGCGAGGCTGCTCGGACGACCGTACCGAATGTCGGGGCGGGTCCGGCAGGGGGCCCGGCTCGGCCGCACGCTGGGGTATCCCACGGCCAACCTGGCGCTGCACCGGCAGGTGATCCCCCTGTGGGGCATCCTCGCCGTCCGCGTGAGCGGGCCGGGGCTGGACGACCACCCGGCGGTGGTGAGCCTCGGCACGCGCCCGACCGTGAACGGCACCGAGCCGTTGCTCGAGGTACACGTGTTCGACTTCGACGGCGACCTGTACGGCCAGTACCTCTACGTGGATTTCTTCAAATGGCTGCGCGCCGAGCGCAAGTTCGAGTCGCTCGAGGCGCTGGTCGAGCAGATGAATCGCGATGCACAGCAGGCGCGCGCGGCATTAACCGAATCCGCGGTCCGTTCGTACTGAGCCCGCGGGCTCGGTTGTCGGACGGTACGGGTGGGGACATTATTCCCGGCGACCGTGTCGAACGAGGGGTGACGCATGTTTCATCAGCGGACGCCGGCGCGCCCGGGATGACAGGTACCGATGAATTCCTTCCGTGACTCCATCCCGTTGGCCACACCGGACAGCCTGCGCCGGGAGCTGCGGCGTGCGTCGCGGCTGAAAGGCCGGCAGCCGGACGCAGCGGCGCTGGCCGACGTGCGCGAGACGCTGGCGGAACGGCCCGCGTCGCCCGACCGCCCTGACCTGCTGATCGAGCACCTGCACGCGTTGAACGACCGCTGGGGCGGCCTGCACGCACGGCACCTCGTCGCGCTGGCGCGCGAGATGAACCTGCCGATGGTGCAGGTGTACGAGGTCGCCAGCTTCTATCACCACTTCGACCTCATTCGCGACGGCGACTCGCCGGCCGCACTGAGGGTGCGCGTGTGTGCGGGGCTCAGTTGCCAGATGGCAGGCGCGGGCGACCTCGTTACCCGGCTGTCCGAGATCCTCGGCCCCGAGGTCCGTGTCGTCGCGGCCCCCTGCATCGGTCGCTGCGAGCAGGCGCCCGCGGCGCTGGTGGGGCAGGTGCCCGTGACACGGGCCACCCCTGACTCCGTGCGCGGGACCGTGCTCGCCGAAAGGCAGCGGCCGCCGCGCGTCGTGGGCAAGGCGCAGGGCAGTCCGGCGGCCGTCGGCTACGAGACGTATCGGCGCGACGGCGGATATTCGCTGGTGGCTGCCGTCGCCAGCGGTGACGTCAGCGCCGAGGCCGTTCTGCAGGCCCTGGAGCATTCCGCGCTGCGGGGCCTGGGCGGAGCGGGTTTTCCGGTCGCTCGCAAGTGGCGCATCGTGCGCGAGCAGCCGGCACCGCGGTTCATGGCCGTGAACATCGACGAGGGCGAGCCCGGCACGTTCAAGGACCGGCATTACCTCGAACGCGACCCGCATCGCTTCCTCGAGGGTGTGCTGGTGGCGGCGCAGGTGGTGGGCACCGAGGCCGTCTACATCTACCTTCGCGACGAGTACCACGACTGCCGCGTGATGCTGCAGGCGGAACTCGCCAGGCTCACGGCGAACCCGCCCGTCGCACTGCCGCACCTCGAACTGCGGCGCGGCGCCGGCGCTTACATCTGCGGCGAAGAGTCGGCCATGCTCGAGAGCATCGAGGGCAGACGTGGCGAGCCGCGGATGCGCCCGCCGTACATCGCGCAGGTGGGGCTGTTCGGCAGGCCCACGCTGGAGCACAACCTGGAGACGCTCTACTGGATCCGCGACATCGTCGAGAAAGGTCCGGAGTGGTTCGCGGCGCAGGGCAGGCATGGCCGCCAGGGATTGCGCTCCTTCAGCGTCAGCGGGCGCGTGAGGCATCCCGGCGTCAAGCTCGCGCCGGCGGGCATCACGTTGCGCGAGCTGGTCGACGAGCACTGCGGCGGCATGCCCGAGGGCCACGAACTCTACGGCTACCTGCCCGGCGGGGCATCGGGCGGCATCCTGCCGGCCGCGCTGGCCGACGTGCCGCTCGATTTCGACACGCTGCAGCCGTACGGCTGCTTCATCGGCTCGGCGGGAATCATCGTCTTGAGCCAGCACGACCGGGCCCGGGACGCCGCGTTGAACGTGATGCGGTTCTTCGCCGACGAGAGTTGCGGGCAGTGCACGCCGTGCCGGGTGGGCACGGCCAAGGCGGCGCGGCTGATGGAGGCGAGCCGCTGGGACCTCGCGACGCTCGAGGATTTGAACCAGGTCATGGCCGATGCCTCCATCTGCGGCCTCGGCCAGGCAGCCCCGAACCCGGTCCGCTGCGTGCAGAAGTACTTCGCACATGAAATCGGCTGAACCGCCCACGGTCGAGTTCAGGCTCGACGGCCAGCCGCTGCGGGCCGTGCAGGGCGACACCATCCTGCAGGCCGCGCAGCGCGCCGGCGTCGACATCCCCCACCTCTGCTACCAGGCGGGCTACCGGCCCGACGGTAACTGCCGCGCGTGCGTGGTCGAGATCGCGGGTGAACGCGTGCTGGCGCCGAGTTGCTGTCGCACCGTCGCGCCGGGAATGGACGTGCAGGCCCGCAGCGAGCGCGCCCTCAAGAGCCAGAAGCTGGTGCTGGAGCTGCTGCTGTCCGACATGCCGCAGCACGGGTACAAATGGAACGACACGGCGCGACCGGCCGCACGCGCCCCGGTCGGCCAGCACGGCGAACTCAGCGACTGGTCTGCCCGCCTGGGCGTGAGCGCGCGCCCCGCGCTTCAGGTGCTCGCGCGGTCACAGCCCGAGGCCGACCCCTCGCATCCGGCCATGGCCGTGAACCTGGACGCGTGCATCCAATGCAAGCGCTGCGTGCGTGCGTGCCGCGAGGAACAGGTCAACGACGTGATCGGCTATGCGCTGCGCGGTGCGCACAGCCGGATCGTGTTCGACCTCGACGACCCCATGGGGGCCAGCACCTGCGTGGCTTGCGGCGAGTGCGTGCAGGCCTGCCCCACGGGGGCGCTGAGTGCGAAGACGCTCATCGGCTCCCAGGCCGTCGACCGCGAGGTCGATTCGGTCTGTCCGTTCTGCGGCGTCGGCTGCCTCGTCACGTACAAAGTCCGCGACGAGCGCATCGTCGCCGTCGACGGCCGTGACGGACCGGCCAACCACGGCCGGCTGTGCGTGAAAGGTCGATTCGGGTTCGACTACGTGCATCACCCGCATCGGCTCACGCGGCCGTTGATCCGCAAGGCCGGCGTCGCCAAGGACACCGACGTGCTGCGCGATCCTGCGCGCTGGGACGAATCCTTCCGCGAGGCGAGCTGGGACGAGGCGCTGGACGTCGCCGCCGGTGGCCTCCGGGCCCTGCGCGACACTCATGGCCCGAAGGCGCTCGCCGGCTTCGGCTCCGCCAAGGGCACCAACGAAGAGGCCTACCTGTTCCAGAAGCTGGTGCGCACCGGCTTCGGCAGCAACAACGTCGATCACTGCACGCGCCTGTGTCACGCGAGCAGCGTCGCGGCGCTGCTCGAAGGCCTGGGCTCCGGCGCGGTCAGCAACCAGGTCGGCGACGTGGTGCACTCGGAACTGATCCTCGTGATCGGCGCGAACCCCACCGCCAATCACCCCGTGGCGGCGACCTGGATGAAGAACGCGGCCCGGCGCGGCACGAAGATCGTGCTCGCCGACCCGCGGGTGACCGACCTCTCCCGCCACGCCTGGCGCGTGCTGCAGTTCAGGCCCGACACCGACGTGGCGCTGGTCGGCGCGATGATCCACACGATCATCGAGGAGGGGCTGGGCGACCGCGCCTTCATCGAGGCGCGCACGAGCAATTTCGACGCGCTGCGCGAGTCGGTGCGGGCCCGCAGTCCCGAGGCGATGCAGTCGATCTGCGGCATCCCGGCCGCGACCATCCGCGAGGTGGCGCGCGCGTTCGCGACTGCGAAGTCGGCGATGGTCCTCTGGGGCATGGGCGTGAGCCAGCACGTCCACGGCACGGACAATGCGCGCAGCCTGATCGCGCTCTGCAGCGTGGCCGGTCAGATCGGCAAGCCCGGCAGCGGGCTGCATCCGTTGCGCGGACAGAACAACGTGCAGGGCGCGAGCGACGCCGGGCTCATCCCGATGATGCTGCCCAACTACCAGCGCGTGAGCGATGCGCAGTCACGCGCCTGGTTCGAGGAGTTCTGGCAGACGCGTCTCGACCCGGTGCCGGGCTACACGGTCGTCGAGATCATGGACAAGGCGCTCGCGCCGGACGGCGATCCGCACAAGGTGCGCGGCATGTACATCATGGGTGAAAACCCGGCGATGAGCGATCCGGACCTCAACCATGCGCGCGCGGCGCTCGCGGCGCTGGAGCATCTCGTCGTGCAGGACATCTTCCTGACCGAGACCGCCTGGCTCGCCGACGTGATCCTGCCCGCCACGGCCTGGCCGGAGAAGACCGGCACCGTGACCAACACCGATCGCATGGTGCAACTCGGCCGCAAGGCGATCGAGCCGCCGGGCGATGCCAGGGCGGACTTGTGGCTGGTGCAGCAGATCGCGGCGCGGATGGGGCTCGACTGGCACTACACCGGGGACAACGACGGCGTCGCCGCCGTGTACGAGGAAATGCGCCAGGCGATGCACGGCGCCATCGCGGGCATCGGCTGGGAGCGGCTGCAGCGCGAGGGCAGCGTGACTTATCCGTGTCTCAGTGCCGACGATCCGGGACAACCCACCGTGTTCACCGAGCGCTTTCCCACGGCGGACGGTCGCGTGCATCTCGTCCCCACCGGGCTCGCGACGGCCGACGAAAAGCCCGACGCCGAGTTTCCGTTCGTGCTGATCACCGGACGCCTGCTCGAGCACTGGCACACGGGCAGCATGACCCGCCGGTCGATGGTGCTCGATGCGATCGAGCCCGTGCCCACCGCCTCGTTCAACGGCCGGGAGTTGCACCGGCTGGGGCTGGAGGCCGGGGCCGGTGTCACGCTCGAGTCCCGCCGCGGCACGCTGCGATGCGTGGTGCGACGCGACGAGGGCACTCCGGACGGCACCGTGTTCATGCCGTTTGCGTACGCCGAGGCCGCGGCCAACCTGCTCACCAACGCGGCCCTGGATCCCGACGGCAAGATCCCCGAGCTCAAGTACTGTGCCGTTCGCATCCTCGCCTGACGGCGTGCTGAACGGCGCCATGGTTCGGCTGGACTAAATCGCTGAATTCATTCAAAATTTCGGGTTCCCGTGCTCGCGCGCGCCTCGGTCCCGATCCCCGCCCATGGCTGACTACAAGAACACCGTGAACCTGCCGGAGACGGCCTTCCCGATGAAGGCCGACCTCGCGCGACGCGAGCCCGAGATGCTCGCGTGGTGGGAGCAGCACCGCACGTACGAAAAGCTGCGCGCTGTCGCCAAGGGGCGCCCCGTGTTCGTGCTGCACGACGGGCCGCCCTACGCCAATGGCGCGATCCACATCGGCCACGCGGTCAACAAGATCCTCAAGGACATCATCGTCAAGTCGCGCACGATGGACGGCTACGACGCGCCGTACGTGCCCGGCTGGGACTGCCACGGCCTGCCGATCGAACACGCCGTGGAGAAGGTGCGCGGTCGCGACGCGAAGCGACTGGACGCGAAAGCGTTCCGCCACGCCTGCCGCGAGTTCGCGCTGGAGCAGGTCGACGTCCAGCGCAAGGACTTCATCCGGCTCGGCGTCATGGGCGACTGGTTCAACCCGTACCTGACACTGGCGCCGCGCTACGAGGCGGAGGAGCTGCGCGCGTTCGCCCAGATCATCCGCAACGGTCACCTCTACAAGGGGTACAAGCCGGTGCACTGGTGCATCGACTGCCGCTCGGCGCTCGCCGAAGCCGAGGTCGAGTACGAAGAGCGCACCTCGCCCGCGATCGACGTGCAGTTCCGCGCGGTCGACGCGGCGGAACTCGCGCGCCGGTTCGGGTTCGAGGGCTCGCTGCCGGCCGAGGCGAGCATCGTGATCTGGACGACGACACCCTGGACGCTGCCGGCCAACCAGGCGGTCGCCGTGCATGCCGAGTTCGACTACTCCCTCGTGCAGGCGAGGCGCGCGGACGGCGCCGACGTGGTGCTGGTGCTGGCGAGCGAACTCGCGCCCGCCGTGCTGACGCGTGCCGGGTTGCAGGGGGCGCAGGAGCTTGCGCGCACGAAGGGGGCTGCACTCGAGCACCTGCAACTGCAGCATCCGTTCTACGAACGCGTCGTGCCGGTGATCCTCGCCGAGCACGTCACGCTCGACAGCGGCACGGGCGCCGTCCACACCGCGCCGGGCCACGGCCAGGAAGACTTCGTCATCGGCAAGCAGTACGGCCTGGCGGTGGACAATCCCGTGGGCAACGACGGGCGCTTCCTGCCGCAGACGCCGCTGTTCGCGGGCGAGAAGGTGTTCGACGCGAACAAGCACGTCGTCGAGGTGCTCGCCGAGCGTGGCGCGCTGCTGCATCACGAGCCGTTCCGTCACAGCTATCCGCACTGCTGGCGCCACAAGACGCCGGTGATCTTCCGCGCGACGCCGCAATGGTTCATCTCGATGGAGCTGGCGGGCCTGCGTCGCGACGCGCTGGCGGAGATCGGCAAGGTCGAGTGGACCCCCGACTGGGGCGAGCAGCGCATCTACAGCATGATCGAGAGCCGCCCGGACTGGTGCATTTCGCGCCAGCGCACCTGGGGCGTGCCGCTCGCGCTGTTCACGAACAGGGAGACGGGTGAGTTGCATCCGCGCACGGCGGAGCTCGTCGACGCCGTCGCGGAGCGCGTGGCGAAGGACGGCATCGACGCCTGGTTCGACCTCGACCCGGCCACGCTGCTCGGCGACGAGGCCGCGAGCTACGAGAAGGTCACCGACATCATGGACGTGTGGGTCGACTCCGGCCTTTCGCACCACTGCGTGTCGCAGCTCTTCCCCGAGGTGCGTACACCTGCGGACCTGTATCTCGAGGGCTCGGACCAGCACCGCGGCTGGTTCCACAGCTCGCTGCTGACCTCCGTCGCGCAGAAAGGCCACGCGCCGTACAAGGGCGTGCTCACCCACGGCTTCACCGTGGACGAGAAGGGCCGCAAGATGTCGAAGTCGCTCGGCAACACGATCCTGCCGCAGAAGGTCATGAACACGCTCGGCGCCGACGTGCTCCGGCTCTGGGTCGCGGCAACCGATTACGCAAACGAGATCGCCGTCTCCGACGAGATCCTCAAGCGCACGTCCGACTCGTACCGGCGCATCCGCAACACGGTGCGGTTCCTGCTCGGCAACATGGCGGGCTTCGCTCCGAAACGCGACGCCGTGGCCGTCGAGGACATGATCTCGCTCGACCGCTGGGCGCTCGCCCGCGCGGCGGCGGTGCAGCAGGAGGTCGTCGATGCGTACCGCAGCTACGACTTCCACCTGATCTACCAGAAGGTCCACAACTTCTGCGTGGTCGACCTCGGCGGCTTCTACCTCGACGTGATCAAGGACCGCCTCTACACGACGCCGGCGACGGGCCAGGCGCGACGCTCGGCGCAGACGGCGATGTACTGGATCGCGGAGGCGATGGTGCGCTGGCTTGCGCCGATCCTGTCGTTCACCGCCGAGGAGATCTGGCGCTTCATGCCGGGCGAGCGCGGCGAGTCCGTGTTCTTCGAGACCTGGGCGAAGCTGCCGGGGACGACGGGCGGCGGGCACGCGATCGACTGGACCAGGGTGCTCGAAGCGCGCGCCGCGGTCCTGCGCGAGCTCGAGCAGTTGCGTGTCGCGGGCGCGATCGGTGCACCGCTCGACGCGGCCGTCACGCTGTACGGCACCGACGAATGGCGAGCGGTGCTCGAGCCGCTCGGCGACGAGCTGCGTTTCGTCCTGATCACCTCCGAGGCCTCGGTGGCGAGCGCGCACACGAGGCCGGCCGAGGCGCTGCCGGCGGACGCCGAAGGCAAGAGCGGGCTGTGGCTGCACGTCCGGCCGGTCGAGCACGCGAAGTGCGTGCGCTGCTGGCACAAGCGCGCGGATGTCGGTACCGTGGCAGCGCATCCGGAACTCTGCGCCCGCTGCGCGGGCAACGTGGAAGGGCGGGCCGAGGCGCGCCGTTTCGCGTGACGCCCGCTCCGGGCCACGGACGCCTGCCAACGCCATCGCCAGCATCGACATCATGAGCACGACGACCAGCCCGCCGCCGACCCCGCCGCCGCCACACCAGCACCCGCGCCGTCGCGCGTCCGACCAGCCGGGCCATCCGCTTCACCACGCAAGCCTGGCGGAGCGCGCCGCGCTCATGGTCCAGCGGACGCACCCGGCCGCGTGGCTCTGGCTGTCGCTTGCGGTGGTGGTGCTCGACCAGGCGACGAAGTTCCTCGTCACGCGGTTCCTCGAGCTGTACGAGCGCGTCGAAGTGCTGCCGGTGCTCGACTTCACGCTGCTGCACAACACGGGGGCGGCATTCAGCCTGCTGGCCAATGCGTCGGGCTGGCAGCGCAATTTCTTCGTCGGGCTCGGCGTCGTCGTGAGCCTGGCACTGGTGGTGTGGCTCTGGCGCCTGCCGCGCGGCGAGCGCCTGTTGCCGATCGCGCTCACGCTGATCGTCGGCGGCGCGATCGGCAACGTGATCGACCGCGTCGTGCACGGCTACGTCGTCGATTTCATCCACGCCCACTGGGGCGCCGCGTATTTTCCCGCGTTCAACATCGCCGACAGCTCGATCACGATCGGCGCTGCGCTGCTGCTGCTCGATGCGTTCCGGGAGCACAGGGGCTAGGAGCGTGTCCAGTGTCCAGTGTCTAGTGTCTGGTCGGAAGCGGCTTAGCCGCGCGCCGACGCAGTCGGACTCCTACTGAACACTAGACACTGGACACTGGACACTCTCATGAGAATTCTCCTCGCCAATCCCCGCGGCTTCTGCGCCGGCGTCGACCGCGCCATCGACATCGTCGAGCGGGCGCTCGAGCTCTTCGGCGCGCCGATCTACGTGCGGCACGAAGTCGTCCACAACCGGTTCGTGGTCGACCGGCTGCGAGCCCTGGGCGCGGTGTTCGTCGAGGAACTGGACGAGGTCCCCGACGGCGCGACCGTGATTTTCAGCGCGCACGGCGTTTCGAAGGCCGTGCAGGCCGAGGCGAGGGCCCGCGGGCTGCGCGTGTTCGACGCGACCTGTCCGCTCGTCACCAAGGTGCACATGGAGGTCTCGCGCTACGCGCGCGAGGGGCTCGACGTGATCCTGATCGGCCATGAGGGGCATCCCGAGGTCGAAGGCACGATGGGCCAGTTCGACGAGGCCAGCGGCGGCCGCATCATGCTGGTGGAGGACACGGGTGACGTCGAGCAGCTGGACGTGCGCGACGCGGCCCGCGTCGGCGTCGTCACGCAGACCACGCTGTCCGTCGATGACACGGCCGACGTGCTCGACGCGCTCAAGCGCCGCTTCCCGACGCTCGCCACGCCGCGCAAGGAAGACATCTGTTACGCGACGCAGAACCGGCAGGACGCGGTGAAGAAACTCGTCGCCGTGTGCGACGTCGTCGTGGTCGTGGGCTCCGTCACCAGTTCGAACTCGAACCGGCTGCGCGAGATCGCGCAGAAGGCCGGCATCCCGGGCTATCTGGTCGACGGCCCGGACGACCTGCGGCCGGCGTGGTTCGCGGGCAAGCGCGCGGTCGGCGTCACTGCCGGCGCCTCAGCGCCCGAACTGCTCGTGCGGCGCGTCGTGGAGCGCCTTCGGGAGTGGGGCGGGGAGGGCGCGCAGGAAGTGCTCGGGCGCGAGGAAGACATCGTCTTCGCGCTGCCGCGGGAGCTGCGTTCGACAGGCAAGCTCGCCGCGGACGACGCGGCGAGCTGACGCCCCGCGCTACCAGCAGTCCGCGTTGGTGGCGCTCTTTGCGCCCGCCGAAGTGACGCTCATCGTGGCGCAGTGCGAGTCCGCGGCCTGGACGCCGGCGCTGGTAGCGGTGATGGTCCAAGACTGTGGATTGACCTCGTCGTCCACGTCGATCTCGAGCGTGTACCAGCCGTTTTCCGTGGTGGCCGGGATGCCGAGCCCACCCGGCGGCGCGTCCTCGATCTCATCGTCGATCGCGTAGCGGTTGTTCTGCAGGTAGAACTTCTCCTGCGCCGCCGCCACCGCCATCAGCGCCGTCTTGCCTTCCGCGCGATGGGTGCGCAGCACGTAGTTGCGGTAACTCGGCACCGCGATCGAGGCGAGGATCGCCACGACCACGATGACGATCATCAGCTCGATCAGCGTGACGCCTCGGGACAGGGTGCGCATCAGTTCGCTCCTCGCTGGCGCCAGTACGTCCGCACGGGCGGGTTCAGGAGCCCGGTGCCGCAGTTCTCGAGCCCGATCAGGCAGACGGGCGGAACGGCCGGGTCACCTTCGTTTTCGGGCGTGGGGAAAATGAATACAGCTTCTGGCGCGATGCTGCCCTGGGCGAGCTCGCGCACGCGGTCGGACAGGCTACTCGCACCTTCAGTGCTCGTATCGAGGTCCGCGAACCAGGAACCGGTCGCGGCGTTGATGATGTAGAGCTTGTTGATGCCGAACTTCGGCGCGCAGCTCAGGAGCTCCTGCTCCTCAGGGGTCGCCACGACGATGCGCGGCGCGTAGGTCGTGAAGTAGACGCCACCCTGGAACGTGCGCGATTCGGCCAGCGACTTCTCGCCCGACTCGTCGAGGTTGAACTTCCAGCCGCGTCCCGTCATGGCCGGGACGCTCGTCGTGACGTCGACGAGCGCGAGGGCGGTGCGCGCGTCGTCGTGCCAGACCACGTCGTGGCACGGGGTGCCAGCCGCCGGCTCAGCAGCCGAGCACGAGCTGCCGGCCGTCAGCCGGTAATCGTCGCGGTCGATGACGCCGAAGACGTTGTAGTCGCGGATGCTGTAGAACCAGTTGTCCGTGGTCTTGTCGGTCGCGGGCAGCTCGCGATGCCCGGAACCGATCGCGACGTTCAGGAAAGTAGTGCCGCCGGACTCCAGCAGCGACACGTCGGGCGCGTAGAAGAAGCGCCGGTTCTGGGTGGCGTCGGTCTGCGACGCGGCCTCGCCGAGGCCCAGCGTCGCGAACAACCCGCCTTCGACGAGGTCGTCGCCGCTCCCACCATTGACGATGTCGAAGCGCCAGATGCGCCCGCCCATGTCGGCCGTGTACATGCGGTCCGCGAGCCCGTCACCGGTGAGGTCGACGACGCGGATGTCTGCCGGGATCGGTTTGTTCATCTGCTCGAGGACCAGGTTGGCGCCGGAGCCCAGCCCCCCCGCGAACCAGATCACGTCGCCGTCCAGCGCATCGACGATGAACACGCGGTTGCCGAGTTCACCGGCGGGGTTGACCCAGCCGATCTGATCTTCGTCGTCGTCGTAGCCGCCACCAAGGGCAAGTGCGAGCGTCGGGGTCGTGTCGTCGCCGAGCCGGATCAGCATCGGTTGCGGGGCCGACCAGGACTGCCCGCCGCCGAGTGACGTGTAACTGCGGGTCCACATGAGCCTGGGTCGGGTCTTGCTGGTGACGTCGAGAGCGTAGTAATTGCCACCGCCGCGGCGTTGCCCGAAGAACAAATACACGCGGTCGCCTTCGCCCGGCTCGATCACGCCGTTCCTGTCGCGGTCGATCCGATAGACGCGGAGGTTGCCGTCGAGACCGTAGCCGCGGTTGCGCGGGTTCTCTGGCGCCAGCAGCTCCCTGTCGTAGAAGCGATTGCGCATCAGGCCGAGCTGGTCGCCCGGGATGTAGGACCACAGCTCAGTGCCCGTATCCGGCCGAATGGCATGCAGCAGTCCGTCGTTCGTGATCGCGAACACCGCGGCGTCATCGAGGTCGGGGTCGGCGGCGCTGCCACCGTAGATGACGGTCACCGGCTTGCCGTGCAGCGGGTCGCCCATGCCGGAGTCGCAACGCTGCGCATTGGTGCCGAGCGGGTCGCAGGTGTCGTGCCGGTACTCGTCGATGTCGCCGTCCGCGTCCGCGTCCGCGATGTCGATGCCCTTGAGCCAGTCGATGATGTGGGTGACCGTCAGGTCATCCGAGGCGGCGTCGGCCGGGTCGACCTTGTCGCCCGACAAGATCCCGAACTTCGCGGCGTCGCTGATCGACGCGACGTCGTTGTTATCGTAGAGCAGGACGTCCGACGGGTCGTTGTCGTTCGTGTACATCACGCGCGTGGAGGGGTTGATCTTGTCGGCCGCGCCGCCCACGGCGATGTTCGAGCCGTCCTGGACCGTGGACCAGAGGCTCTGTGCGGTGTCGACGAAGAAGCCCGTCGACGGGTCGACCGCGTTGCGGCCGTCGACGTCGACGATGTCGCCGTCGAGCGGGTCGAGGCGGTACTTCTTGAGGTTGCCGATCCAGCGGTACGACTGGCGCGGCCGGAACAGCGACATGTAGAGATCGTTCAGGTTCTGCGTGCGATTGAACGCGTTCACCGTCACTGCCGGCGCGCTGAACGAGGTGTTGTCGGTGAGGATCTTGCGCACGAAACCGTTCAGGCACGCCTCGAGCGCAGCGGCGTCGCGGACGTTGCAGAACTCTCCGCCGCCCCGCTTCGTCGTCTCCTGCAACAGCTTTTCGCCCGGGCTGTCCGCCTCCTGCTTGAAGCCGATCGCGTACGTGATGACGCTGTTGAGACCCGGCAGCGAGCTCATGTCGGTCTGAAACATGTACTCGGCCATGTCGTCGACGCACATGGACGGGGGCGGGGTGCCGAGGCCATCCAGATAGTCCTCGACGTCGCAGGACTTGCTGCCCGTGACGGTCTCGAATCCGGGCAGGCGCTGGATCGGGCCATCGATGTCGTTGTCCTGCTCGGTCGTGCCGTCGGACAGCAGGATGATGAAGTTCTTGGCGCAGTCCTGCTCGATCGGGCTGTCGTAGATTTCCGAGTTGGGCAGTCGTGATTGCCGTACGCTCGGGTAGTCGAATGTCGAACCCAGGTCGGCCGACTTGCCATGGGTGATGTCCCACTGCTTGCCCGCGAAGTACAGGAACGCCTCGTGCATCGCGGCGCCGATCGGTGAGCGCCCACCGGGCGTGAACAACGGGATCGCAGGCTCGCCGCCGCAGGCACCGCCCTTGCCGCGCACGACCTGGTACGGCTGATTGTTGTCGTTCAGGGTGGTGTCCACCGTCCATCCCAGCCGCTCGTACTTCTCGTTCAAGCCGAGCTGGAACCGCAACTGCTTCAGGATCACGCTGTCGGTGTCGGGGTCGGCGACGAATTTGGAGCTTTCGAAACCCTGGATCGCCGTGGTGCCGTCCAGCGCCACGACCGGGAACACCACGGGCGCGCCGTTGCTGGACCGACTGTCTTCCGTCGGATCGGGATCGATGGTGCAGGCATTGGCCGTGCTGTCGGCCGTGAACACCGGGTCACCGTCGTACCCGTACCGCATCAGGCCGGCCTTGATGCCCTGCGTGTTCGCGAGCACGCGTCCTATGGTCTCGAGCGCGATGTCGATGCGGTGCTTCTGGCCGCCCCCCGACGAGTTGACGTAATTCAGGTAGTCGCCCCGGTAAAACGTGTAGGCGGCTGCCAGGATTTCGTTCTTGCCTTTAACGCCCCAATTGAGGCCGACGGGCGTCGGGCTGTCGCCGTCACTCTTGCAGACCGTGCGCCGCGCAGCCTGTGCGAGGGTCGACCAGTTGCCGGTGCTCGTCTCCTGCGCAACCTGCTGTACCTGGTGCGTCGAGAGGCCGCCCAGGTCAACCTGGGACTGCCAGGCGTCGCACTCGAACTGCTCTGCGGTGAGGCCGACCGCCCCCGCGGCGCAACTCGGGGTGGGGGCGTTCTTGGCGGCCCAGTAATACTTGGTCGGGTCGCAGCCGTGCGAGGCGTCGTCCCACATCGGGTCCTTCCAGCCGAGCGCGTTAGGGTTCAGCGGAACGTCCTCGAGCGTGAACATCGACTGGGACGTGTCGACGATGAACAGGATGTTCGGGTACGCCGTGCTGTCGTCGGACTCCGTGAAGAACACCTCGATGTCCTGGCGGATCTGGTTATTGACGACCTGCGCGAGCGAGGGCGCCGCGGCCGCGCCGACGGCGAGGGCCACGAAACCCGTCAGGGCGATCTTGCGGACCAATGCGTGGGCGAACGTCATATGGCACACCTTGAAATTGCGTCCGGGCAGGGCCGAATGTGGCACGTGCATGCTCATGTTCCACCCGGGCCGACGATGTAGAAGCTCTGTTCGTGCGAGGAGGCTGCGCCGCGTTCCGCGCTGCCGAAGCTGTCGACGACGAAGTGATACGCCTCGAAGCCGGTGCCCAGGCTGTAGCCGCCGCCCGGCACGGGCGTCGAGCCGGATTGGTCGTCGAAGCGCACGAAGAACTCGCACTGCTCCTCGTCCGAGGCATTGGCGGGCTCCGGGCAATCGGCGATGGGGATACCCTGCCCGCGGATGGGCTCTGGGTTGACCGTGCCGATCCCGTCGTAGTTACCACGCGTCTGGTTCGTGTTGTAGATCGCGGACGCCATCGCCTGTTCGATACCGGCCTCGGCGGCCTGGAATGCACGCTCCTGGAACTGGCGATTGCCCGCCATCTGCATCTCGAGCATGGCCGTCGTGATACCGGAGACCGCGAGGATCGTGACGACGAGCAGCAGCAGCAGGCCGACGACGAGTGCCGCCCCGCGTTGCGAGATGTGGGAGTCCATGGCGCTCATGTGCGTGTGTTCCGCAGTTGAATCGTGCGCGAGACGACGACGCGGCGGTACTTCTGCTGCTCGCCCGCGGGCGTGAAGTTCGACGCGCCGGGGAATCCGAAGTTGTAGGTGCGCGAATCCACGAGACCTTGCTCGCGGTCCTCGGCGCGGATGCGCAGCCAGATCGTCGCCGAAACGACGCTCGCGCTGCCGACAGCCCCCGGGTTCACGTAGGAATCCGCGTTGGTGTCGCCGTTGGTGTCGATCCCGAAACGAACCTGCATGTCCTCGACTCCCGGCACGATCTCTTCATCGATGACGGCAGGTCCCGCGACGATGTTGGCCAGGCGCTTACGACGCAGCGCCGGAACGTCGGGCCGTAGAGCCGACTGTGTCGAGACGTAGTACGCGTGGACCTCGAGTTCGCGGCTGCGCGAGGCGGGTGGCGCGTACGAGGCCGGCAGGCAGGTGATGTCGTAGGGATCGAGGCAGGAGGCGTCGGGAACGAACAGCGTGCCCTGGACACGGCTCGCCTGCAGGTAGATCCGCGTCGGATCGAGTTCGACCGGGTCGGCGCCGGACGCCCGGCGAACCACGATCACGTCCGCGGTGCCGCTCGGTGACGTTCCCGCGCACGTGAGGCCGTAGGAGTTGTTCGACCCGCCGAGGTACTCCTCGACGTTGATGGCCCAATGCGTGCCGCAGGTGTTCACCAGGGCATAGGTCGTGAACGGGGCGGGGGTCGAGACGCTCGTGGGACCCGCGCGGTTGGCGATGAAACTCGCGCGGCTGTTCATGCCCCAATAGTTCGCCATGCGCAGATCGGATTCGAGAACGTTCAGCGCGAGTCGCGCGGTTTCCTGCAGGCGCGCGACCGCCTCGTTCGTGCGATACGACGCCCGGCTCTGCGTGTAGATCGTCACGGCGCCGTAGATCAGGAACAGACCGAGCACGAGCGCGACCATGAGCTCGATCAAACTCACGCCGCGCTGGCGACAGGCTGGGGACACTTGGGTTCTCACTCGAGTCACCTCAGAGCTCCGCGCGCAGTTCGTACGTCACCGCTTGGTCCTGGCCGACCTCGGTCCAGCTCACCTGGATCGTGTACACGTCCGGCGTGGTAGGGGTGGCGGCCGTATAGGCGATGGCGCCGGTGCCGCCGGGCAGCTGGGTAACCGCGGCGAGCCACGCGGTGAGGTCGGTGACTGCCTGGCCGTTCCCGCCGTTGGCGGCGAGGCAGGGCTCGCCGCAATCGTAGGCGTCGGCCGGGTCCCGGTTCGCCCGCATCCGGTCGGCCATGTCGGCCGCCAGGTTCACCGCGTCTGTACGGTAGAGCGCCGTGCGATTGGCACGCACGCTTTCGAGGTAAAGGGCTGCGATGCCGAGCATGCCGATCGTGAGCACGACGAGCGCCACGAGCACCTCGACCAGCGTGAAGCCGCGAATAGAAGGTCTCACGGGCAACCTCCCAAGGTCGTGATCGTAGAGCGCGCGCGCGTGAGCGTCGGACGCCCGACTGTCGAAATCGTGATCGCGCGTGCGGCGGAGTCCTCGCCTGCGCTCGCAACGTTGCCACGAGCGTCGCAGAGGACCAGCTGCGTGACGGTCTCGGCTATGTCCATGTCAGGAAAGCCGCTGGGCTCGAACACCATGCGACGGCCGTTGACGACGGGCGTGATGCGTTCGTCGATTGAACTCGCGCGCAACACGAGCTCGTCGTCGTCCACGACTCCGTTGCCGCGGGGCGTTGCCGGAACCGGGGGCGGCCCTGGCAGACCGGCTGCCTCGTACGAGTCGAGGAACACGATCCACTCGCGAAAAGCCCCGGCCGCAGTCGCGCAGTTCGTACCGTCGGTCGAGCGGCACAGTGTCACCGGTTGGCGCCGCTTGATGGCCTCGGTTCGCGCGTAGTTCAGGTCCGCAATGAGGTTGTTCGTTGCGGTCGCCATGCGGCTCGCCTGCGTGAACTCGCGGAAGCTCGGGACGCCGATCGCGAGCAGCACCGCCAGCACCGTGATGGTGAACATCAGCTCGATGAGGGTGAAGCCGCCCTGTTTGTCTTTCATCTTGGGACGAAGCATAGGATGCCGATCGCTCCGCTGGCCGATGACCCGACGAGCGGCCCGCGTGCAGCGACGAGCGGCCGCCCGTTTGACTTATGGGCAGGTGAGCGCGCCGCCCGATGCGTTGCGGCTCGACACGCGCGGCCGCCCGGTCTGGCTGATGATCACGGCGCGAGCCGCGCTCGAGCCGCGGTCGTCGCAGAACGTGACGGTCGCGGTGACGCCCATCTGCCCGAACGGGCGGAAGGATAGGGTGGTGCGATTGGACAGAATGTGACCGGAGTCCCAGGGTTCATAGACCCGCAAGAGCTGTTCGTCGCCGTCGCGCGCGGCCGGGGAGTCCCGATCGTCGTTGACGAACACGAGCCAGCCGATCTGCCATCCGCTGGCCGCGGTACAGGTGGCGCCATCGTTGGTGGGACACAGGCTCACCACACCGTTGCGCTTGATGGCTTCGCTCCGGGCCAGGTAGACGGCCTGGATGAACTGGTTGACCTCCCGGGTGCGTGCCGCATCGCGCGTCAACGTTGCGAAGGCCGGCGCGCCCCAGGCGGCGAGCACAGCGATGACGGCGAGGCACGCCAGGAGTTCGACGAGCGTTACGCCGCGAACGCCGTCCTTCGCCGGAGGCGTCCTTTCCGCGCCCTGACTCGCACCGTCCATGGCCACCACCCCCGGCGTCCCGAGCGCGCCGCCACCGGGCGACGTGCAACCAGGAGGCTAGGGCGGTGGAAAACCGGCGGCTTCCTGCAAAAAACCGCGGTTTGTGCGGATTTGCGGTGTTGGCAGGCCGCCCCCTTATAATCCGCATCGCTTCTTGGCAAGCCTTGCCTCGGATACCACGGCCGTGCACGACGTCAGCCAGATACTCGAGACCCATGGCATTCGACCCACGCAGCAGCGCGTCCGGGTAGCCCAGGTGCTGCTTGCCGCGCCGGTGCACATGACGGCGGACCAGTTGCTCGCGGCGCTGAAGCAATCGCCGAGCCACGTCTCGAAGGCGACCGTCTACAACACGCTCAAGCTGTTCGTCGACCACGGTCTCGCGCGCCAGATCCACCTCGACCCGGACCGGTGCGTGTACGACTCCACGATGGCCCCGCACCATCACTTCCAGAACGTCGAGACGGGCGAGATGCTCGACATCCAGCCGGAAGATCTCGAGTTCGCGAAGCTGCCGCCCCTGCCGGCGGGGACCGAGATCGACAGCGTGGACGTAGTGATCCGGGTGCGTCGACGCCAGGACTGACCGGATCGCGGCTTCCACCGGCCGGGTCGAATCCTTATAATGCGCGGCCCTCCGAGCCGGAGTAGCTCAGCTGGTAGAGCAGCGCATTCGTAATGCGCGGGTCGGGGGTTCGAGTCCCTCCTCCGGCACCATGACTACCAATCGCACCGTTCCCACCGGCCCTCCGGCGTTCGCAGCCACGCGCCGGACTCCTCCAGCAGCCCCTGGTCGTCGTAGATCCTGGCTTCGAGCACCGGTCTGCCTCGCTCCCGCGATCGTTCGAGTGACATCGCGCCGGTGACCAGCCGGACGCGCCCGGCGTCCTCCCAGGCATACCAGAGGTAGTGCTGCTCGGTGCCCCGGCCGACACGCTCGCGATGTCGCGGCGGCAGCTCTTTCAGGGTCCGGATCACGCGCGCCCCAGTGGCGGGCCGCATGATCGACGTCGCAAAAGACTCCAACAGGCTCAGCGTGCCGGACGGAATCTGTATGGCTTTGAGTCGCTGCGTGTGCACCGTTTCATCCGGCTCCGTGTGACTTCTGGGGTGGCTTTTCTACAGATCAGGAACGAATACGCGAACTGCTCGAGTCGAAACGCAGACGTGCGTCTCAAACGGAACAAATGGCATGAGCCTTTCAGTTCCATGCAATCGACTCGCCAAAAAGTTCGTTTCCTCTCTAAATAAGAACGTTTCTTGAGGCGGGGTAATACGTATTTTCCCCGAGGCCTCGGGGCGCCACGCAGCTTCGACCGTCACCGTATCGCTCGGTCAGTGGTGTCACCTGCGCCCGATGCGGCAGCGCGGCTAGGTAATTCTCCTGCTGCGCCGCATCAATTTCGGCACCGTACATTGCCGCCCCGGGCTCGGCCCTGAGTCCGTGATCACAGGAACCTGCGTGAACAGACCGATTCTGGACTTCGAACAGTGGGTGCTTGTTGCCCTGGCGCTGGTCACGATCGCCCTGTTTCTAGTCATGGCCCACGTTTCGCGCGTGCCGCACGCGACGATGTGAAAGACGAGGTCAAGCCCTTGGTGGTGGGCCTGCGGGTCCGCCGGCCCCCTGCGCCCGGTTCGGCCTGTGCCCGCGTCTGTAACGGCACGCAGTAGAATTGCCACGTTTTTCAACGCGGAGGGTGACGCCGTCCTCCGCCACCATCCCACGCGTCGTCGAGCATCCATCGCATGCCTGAACGCTCCAGCGATACGGGCGCGCTCCCTCGAACCCTGCCCGAACCCGGCGCGCTGCGCTGGCGTTACGCACTCGCACGCCTCGCATTCGCGCTGGCCTACCGGGTCCTGGGTCTGCGCCGCGGCGTGATCCGCGGCAACCTGGAGCGCTCATTTCCTGCACTGGACGCAGCCGCACGGCGCCGCGTGGCCCGGGATTTCGTCGCTCGACAGTCGCAGGTGTTCGCCGAGATCGACTATGCGCGGCAGTTGTCCGAGGACGAGCTGCGCGAACGCGTGCGGCTGCTGGACCCGGCGGGAGTGCTCGCGCCGGCACAGGCGGGCGAACGCCGGTTCGACGTGTTCATCGGCGGGCACCAGTGCAACTTCGAGTGGCTGCTGCTGCGGCTCTCGCTCGAACTGGGCGCCGGCATGGTCGCGCTCTACAAGCCCTTGCGGAATGCACGAGCAGAAGACTATTTCCGCTCCCGGCGCACGCGCTTCGGCGCAAGGTTGCTGCCGGCCAAGTCGGTCACGCGTGAACTCGGCACGATCCGCGGCGCGCGAGCGCTGGGCATGATCGCGGACCAGGTGCCGCGCACGAGCCCGGAGCGGCACTGGACGACGTTCCTGCGCCAGCCGACGGCGTTCTTCAAGGGACCCGAGCGCCTGGCCCGCGCGCTCCGTGGCCGCATCGTATTCGTCTCGATGCGTCGACTGGCTCGAGGACGCTACGAGATCGAACTCGAACCGTTGACGTCGGTCGGCGCCCGGCTCCCCGACGGGGAAGCCACCGAGCGGTATGCGCGCGTGCTCGAGCGCGACATCGAGGCCGACCCGGCAGGCTGGTGGTGGTCGCACAAGCGCTGGAAGCTGCAGGCGCCGGAGGAAGTGTCTAGCGGATAGTGTTCAGCGGATAGTCGAAAGGCGCGGCGCGCTTCCTACCAGACACTAGACACTGAACACTAGACACTGCCTTCACGAAGCTTCGTTTCCAGGTGCCGCGCGAGCTGCGAGATCGTCGGGTAGTCGAACAGTTCCGGAAGATCCACGGCGCCCGGGTAGAGCTCGTCGATCTTCTCGTGCACCTGGATCAGGGTCAGCGAACTCGCGCCGACGTCGAACAGGTTGTCGTCGATGTCGACGTGCTTGCCCGGCATCGCGTCGTCGACGATGGCCTTGAGCTGCCGCTCGACGCGCCCCCTGGCGACCCGCCCGTGGGCGTGCGCCGCGGCCCACGCGCGGTCGAACTCGGCGATCTCCGCGGCGAATTCGCCCTCTTCATAGGACATCGCGAGCGAATTGCGCTGCAGCTTGCCGCTCGTCGTCTTCGGAACCCGCTTGACCGGCACCACGCGCGCGACCTCGACCCCGGCGTGCTCGTTGACGAGGTGCATGGCCCGCGTTGCGAGCGGCAGGAAATCGGCCATGTCGCCCCGGTGCAGCACGAACAGCACGAGCTCGTCCGTCGCCGAGTCGGCCCCTCGCGCGCCGGCGGCGACCACCTTGCCGAGCTCCAGTCCCGGCTCCGCCTGCAGCAGGGCCTCGAGGTCGTGCGGGTAGTAGTTCTGGCCGTTGACGAAGATGATTTCCTTCGAGCGGCCGGTCACGTAGAGCTCGCCGCCGTGCTCGAGCGCGAGGTCGCCCGTGCGCAGCCATCCGTCGCCGGTCAACGCGGCCGCGTTGGCTTCGGCGTTGTTGAAATAGCCGCGCGTAACGTTGTCGCCGCACATGAGCAGGTGGCCGACCGTGCCCGAGGGGACTTCGGCGCCCGAATCGTCGACGAGCTTCACGCTCGTGTACGGGATCGGCTTGCCCTCGCACATGAGCTTGAGCGCGGTCGGGTTGGACGGGTCCACGATGCAGGCCGGCGAGCCGACGCCCAACGAGCGGCGATCGACCGTGATGTACCGGTACATCGAACCGGGCACGGGGAAGCTCACGGCGAGCGAAGCCTCGGCCAACCCGTACACGGGGAACATCGCGCTGCGCGCAAGGCCGCAGGGCGCGAGACGCTCGAGGAATTCCTCCGCGAGATCGACCGAGATGGGTTCCGCGCCGTTGAAGATCAGCCGCACCGACGCAAGGTCGTGGTGCTCGAGCGTCTTGTCGCCGAGCGCACGCAGGCAATGCCGATAGCCGAAGTTCGGCGAGCACGTGATCGTCACGCGCTTGTCCGAGCACCACTTGAGCCAGAGCAGCGCGCGGCGCACGAACAATTCCGTGGGCATCAGGTGCTGCCGCACGCCGGCGTACATCATCATCAGGTGGAAACCGATCAGTCCCATGTCGTGCGTGAGCGGCATCCAGCTCAGCGACACGTCCCGTTCGCTGAAGCCGGCGGCCTGCGTGGCGCCCTCGGCATTGGCGAGGATGTTACGGTGGGTCAGCACGACGCCCTTGGGCTCGCTGGTCGATCCTGACGAGAACTGGATGAACGCCGTCTGCTCCGGCGTCACCGTCGCCGGCGTCCCCGGCCTGGAAACGTCGTCGAGCGAATCGACCAGGAACGTGCGTTTCGCGAGCGCGGTCCAGGCCTCGGGACCGCCGAGCGTCGCGGCGAACGTCGCAAGGCGATCGCGCAGCTTCCCGTCCGTGTACAGCCACGGTTGCCCGAGTTGTCTCGCGATGCGCAGCAACTTGTGCTTGTGCTCGTCGCTGATGCCGACGGCGACGGGCACGGGCACGATGCCGCCGTACAGACAGGCCCAGTACGCGTCGATGAACTGCTCGTTGCTGGCGACGTGCAGGACCAGGAAGTCGCCCGGGCGCACGCCGATGCGTTGCAGGTGGAACAGGATGCCGAGCGCCCGCCGACGCAGGGCGGACAGCGCGAGGCTCTTCTCCGCACCGTCGCCCTCGAGGTAGACGATGGCGCCGTCGCCGCGCACGCGGTCGTCGAGCATCCCGGGCAACGTCTGGTATCTGATCATCGGCGTCTCGTCCCGGCCGGTGGTGTGGCGCAACCCGCGACGGGGCGGCCACAATGCATGGAGTGCAAAACGCCATTTTACTACATGCATCGCTTGCGCCCGGGGTCGCTGAGCCGTGGGCGGACGGGCTGCTGCAGGCATTGCCATACGCGCGACGGATGCAGATCGAGCGTGCGGACGCTACCGCCCGGATCGCCAGTCTCGCCGGGCTGGCGCTCGCGCTGACCGGCGCTACCCGCGTCACGGACCCGGTGCCCCGCGTCGTCGACTTCAGGTTCGAGGCCGGCGCGCGACCCCGGCTGGAGCAGGGCCCGCCCTTCAGCGTGTCGCACACGACGGATCGCGTCGCATGCGTCGTCTGTGCCGTGGGCGACGTCGGTCTCGACATCGAGACGCTCCCGTCCGGCGCCGGGCCGACGACGCTGCGCGAGCTGTCGCGCTGGACGGCGACCGAGGCGACGCTGAAGGCCGCGGGGCTGGGGTTGCGACAGGTGCGCGACGTCTTGCTCGAGGCGCCACCGCTCGCGGCGATCCTGCATGGTCGGCGCTACGCGCTACGGGAGTTTCAACTGGCCTCGCGCACGATCGGGCACGTCGCGAGCGTGGAGCCGCTCGAGGTGCTGGTGGACTCCGTCGCGCTCGACGGTGTGGAGGTCTCAAGCGCCGTGCAACGCGCGCTCGGCCTGCCGACGCAGGGCTGACAGCGACTCCGCCATTTTTGCCTGCCACTGCTCCAGCGCGGCGGTGTCGGGCGTTCGGCCCACCTTGACCGGCTCGCCGTAGACGATCGCGATGCGACTGAACGGCAGCGGCAACTCGAACGCGTCCCAGGTCCGGAACGTGCAGGCGTGCGACGCGGCGACGGCCACCGGCAGGATCGGCTTGCCGGTGATCTGCGACAGCAGGATCGCGCCGGGCTTGAACTCGTGCAGGGGGCCCTTGGGCCCGTCGGGCGTGATTGCGGGAGAGACGTGCTGTTTGACGACGGTCTCGTAGAAATCGCGCAGCGCGCGGGCACCGGTGTGCGTGGAGGATCCGCGGATGACTACGCCGCCCACCTTCTCGACCAGCATCGCGGGCGCCGTGCCGTCGACGGAGGGGCTGATCAGGAAGCCGGCCCTGAGGCCCTCGCTGCGCAGATCGAGCACGGCGCGTGCACCGAACAACATGTGCTGGTGCCAGTAGACGGGGATCAGCGACCGGGAGTCGCGCACGGCTCGGCGCGCGCCCTCGAGGCCGGCGACGTGTGTCACGCGGCAGGTGGCCCACAGCGCGCGGATCGTCGCCCAGGCGATGGCGACGGCGACGCGGTACAGCAGCACGCGCGCCGACGTCAGCTTTCGACGCCCCTTGGTGACCCTGCGATAGAGGGTGTTGCGCAGCGGTTCGTGCGCGGGCGAGGTCGGCGTCGTATCGCCGGGACTGGAGTCGTCTGGTTCGTTCATCGTTGCTGGCGGTGCCGCCGAAGGGTCAGGCCTCGTCCGGGCACTCTTCGTGCTCGATCTGCAGTGCGGAGTGAGTGATGTCGAACTCCTCGGCGATCACGCGCTTCGCTGCGCGCAGCACGTCGGCCGCGTCCGCATCGCGCGCCAGCGCGACGTGCAGCGTGAGCATCGTCTGTCCCGTCGTCAACGACCAGCAGTGTACGTCGTGGACGTCGCGCACGCCCGACACCGTCGCGAGCAGGGTGCGACGCAGGCGGTCCGGGTCGACCGACTCCGGCGCGTCTTCCATCAGGATCCGCGTGGACTTGCCGAGCAGCGACCAGGCGCTGCGCAGGATCAGCACCGCCACGAGGACCGAGACGAGGGGATCGATCGGCGTCCACCCGGTCGTGAGGATCACGATCGCGCCGACGATCGCGCCGATCGAGCCGAGCAGGTCGCCGAGCACGTGCAGGCGTGCGGCGGACACGTTGATGTTGTCCTGAGCGCCCGCCCGCAGCGTCAGGTACACGCCGACGTTCGCGATCGTTCCGGCCATCGCGACGCCGAGCATCGTGCCGCCCTGGATTTCGGGCGGGGTCATCAGCCGCTGCAGGGCTTCGACGAAGATCCAGGCGACGATCGCGAACAGCGCCAGCGCGTTGACGAACGCCGCGAGCACCTGCGCCCGGTGGTAACCATACGAGCGACGAGGGTCGGTCGGCCGCATCGCGAGCCGCGCCGCGATCCACGCCAGTGCCAGCGCGGCCGCATCGGTGAGCATGTGCCCGGCGTCGGCGAGCAACGCCAGCGAGCCCGAAACGAGGCCACCGACGACTTCGACCACCATGAACGTCGCCGTGATCGCGAGGGCCCACCCGAGACGGCGGCTTGCCGAACCTTGGCGTTCGTGGGAGCGGGCGAGTCGATCCTTCACTGTGCAGGATTCCGCGGGGGCGGCCCGGCTGCGACCCCGGGGCTCTGGAGCGCTTATACTACCGGACGGCCCCGTGCGAGGCGGCCGCAAAAACCACGAGCGAAAGGCCCGGCTCACCGTGACACTGAATCCGCACGCGGCGGCGACGTCGCCCGACGTTTCCGTTTCAGTCGTCATTCCCGTCTGCAACGAAGAAGAGAACGTGCTGTCGCTCGCGCGCGAGATTCACGCCGCACTCGCCGGCAAGTACGCGTTCGAGCAGATCTTCGTCGACGACGGCAGCACCGACGGTACCGCTGCGGCGGTGCTCGATGCGCGAGCGCAGGGCATGCCCGAGGTCCGCCTGCTGCGTCACGTGCAGCGCTCGGGACAGAGCGCGGCCGTGGCCACGGGCGTGCGCCATGCGCGCGGCCGCTGGATCGCCACGCTCGACGGCGACGGCCAGAACGACCCGGCGGATTTTCCCAAGCTGCTGGCCGCGCTGCTGCAATCGGCGTCGCCCAGGCTCAAGCTCGTCATCGGCAATCGCACGACGCGCCGCGATACGTGGCTGCGACGTGTCTCGTCGCGCGTCGCGAACGGCGTGCGAAGCTGGATCCTCAAGGACGGCACGCCCGACACCGGATGCGGTATCAAGGTGTTCGACCGCGACGTGTTCATGCACATGCCGCGGTTCCGGAACATGCACCGCTTCATGCCCGCGCTGTTCCAGCGGGAAGGTTTCGAGGTGATCTCGCTGCCGGTCAATCACCGCGAACGCACACGCGGCACGTCCAAGTATGGGCTGCACAACCGGCTCTGGGTCGGCATCGTGGACCTGTTCGGCGTGAGCTGGCTGATCCGTCGCGCCTCGCCGCGCGCGCCCGTGCACGAGGAAACCTGACGCATGGCAGGCGGCGCCGTGCCGGCGTCGTGGCTCGAGCGCTGGTTGCGCCCGGGCGCAACCTCGCGCCGTGACGTCGTCATCGACGTGCTGTGGCTCGTGGGCCTGGCATTGCTGATGCTCGGCGCTGGCCTCGGCCTGCGCGACCCGTGGCCTGCCGACGAACCACGCTTCGCGCTCGTCGCACGGGACATGCTTCGTTCCGGCGACTGGCTGATCCCGCGCGTCGGCGGCGACCTCTACGCCGACAAGCCGCCCGTGTTCTTCTGGCTCATGGCTGCCGCGATGGGGCTCACCGGCTCGATGCGGGTCGGCTTCCTGCTGCCATCGCTGCTCGCGGGCGTCGGCGTGGTCGTGCTGGTGTACGACCTTCTGCGTCGCGTGCGCGGGCGTGAGGTCGCCTTCGCCGGCGCGCTGCTGCTGCTGATCACGTTCCAGTTCACCTGGCAGGCGCGCCAGGCGCAGATCGACGCGACGCTGTGCTTCGTCACCACGCTGAGCCTGTACGGGTTGCTGCGGCATTTGTTCGCGGGGCCTGCGATCGGCTGGTTCTTCGTCGGCTGGGCCGCGGCGGGGTTCGGGGTCATCACGAAGGGCGTCGGCTTCCTGCCGCTGCTGATCCTGGTGCCGTTCGCGGTGCTGCGCGCACGCGGCTGGGAGGCGACGGCCCCGGCGCGCGACCACCGCTGGTGGCTCGGGCCCGTGTTCTTCCTCGGGGCGATCGGCACGTGGTTCGTGCCGATGATGCTCGTGACGTCCGCCGGCGGGGAGTTGCTGGCGTATCGCAAGGAGATCCTGTTCCACCAGACCATGACGCGGTACGCCGGCGCCTGGCACCACCACGAACCCGCCTGGTATTACTTCACGAACGTCATTCCCGTGCTCTGGTTGCCGCTCATCGCACTCGTGCCGTGGTTGTGGCCGCGGTGGCGGGGCGCGCTCGGGTCGGCGGTCCGTCCGCGCGACACGTTCGTCGCGACCCTGCTGGCCTGGGTGGCGATCGTGCTGCTGTTCTTCTCGGCGAGTTCGGGCAAGCGCGGCGTCTACGTGCTGCCTGCCGTGCCCGCGCTGGCGATGGCGGCCGCGCCGTGGCTGCCCGAGCTGCTGCTGCGCAAGCCGGGTACGCGGAAGCTCGCTTTCGCACTCGCGGCGGTGATCGCCGCGGCCCTCGTGCTCGGCACGCTCTATTTCCTGACTGCGACCGAGGCGACGGCCCGCGCCGTCGAACGGTATGGCCTCGCGCCCGCATTGCCGCTCGGCGTGGCGGCGGTTGCGGCGCTGGCCGCGCTGGCATTCTTCCGCGTGCGCGACGGTTGGCTCGCCTACGGCGCGACCCTCGCGGGCGTGCTCGTGACCGTGGGGTTCGTCGTGTATCCGCGCATCGACGCGGTGCGGTCGGGCCGCGCATTCACGCAGACCGTCACGAACGCTGCACAGGGCATCGAGGAACTCGGCCTCGCCGGCGCCAAGGAGCAGTACCTGCTCGAGTTGTCGCGGCCGAGTTTCAACTTCGGACATGCGCGTTGGCGCGAACGCGAACAGGAAGCCGCCGACGCGGCCGCGTGGTTCGCGGCGAAGCCGGGCAGGGCGCTGCTCGTGGACGAGAAGTCGCGCGCGCTGTGTTTTGCCGCGACGCAAGCGCGCGCACTCGGTCGCGCCAACCGGCAGAAGTGGTACCTCGTCACCGGGGGCGCCGCGGATCCCGGCTGCATCGGACGCGGCGACCTGCGTCGAGCCCGCTTGTATATTCCGCCGAATGCGTCAATAAATTCAGCCGGTTAGCTTGAGTTCCCGACTCGTTCTGTCAGAATCCGACCGCGCACCGGTCCGGTCCGTCTCGCCTATGTCAAATCGAGGGCTGGCCGTGCGCGGGAACGCCGCACACAGGCGGCCCGATGACGAACAGGGAGACCGGATAGCGCGATGTCCTCCGAGGCCCCGCCGATCGGTGGCGACGATGCACAGGAAGCGACGGACTTCCTGTCGACGCAGTTCGTCTTCGGCGCAGGCGGTTCGCGTTCCTCCGTCGGTCTCGACGTCCTCGTCACGAAAGTCGCCGTCGATTTCGTCTCCCTCACCAGCGAGGCGGGAGACGATTGCGTCAAGCGCAACCTCGAGGCGTTGCGCGAATCCACGGGCGTGGACTCGATCTGCATCGGTCTGCTCGACGCCGAGCGCCAGGCCATAGAACGCGTCGCGAGCGCCACCGGGCTGCTTGCGCCGTTCGATCCGCAGGTATTCAAGGGCGAGGCGGTGGACAAGCTGCCGTTCATCGCGGGGCGGCTCGATCATCTCCGCATCGCGGAACTGCGCGACACGCACGCCCCGCGGCGCGACCATGCGGTCGACGCGGCGCGGCTGGTGGAGCTCGGCATCGGCAGCGCGCTGGCGTGCGGGCTGTCGCTGAACAACCGCGTCTGCGGGTTCATTGCGCTGCTGTCGTGCCAGCCCCGGACGGACGGCTGGGACGCGAACCTGCACCTGATGCTGAAGCTGGTCGGCTCGAGCTTCGCCAGCGGGCTCGAGCGGTTGCGCGTGCAGCGGTACCTCGCGAAGCTCGAGGAGCGCAATGCCCTGTCGCTGCCCTCGGCCAACGACGGGCTCTGGGACTTCGACGTCGAGAACAACTCCGTCTGGTTCTCGCCGCGCTGGAAGAAGATGCTCGGGTACGAGGAGAACGACCCGGACGTCTCGCCGGACTGGCGCCGGCTGGTCCATCCCGACGACATGGCCCGCGTGCAGGCGCTGATCCGCGACCACATCGCCGGCAAGACGCAGATGTTCGAGAGCGTGCACCGCATGCGCCACGTCAAGGGCGAGTGGCGCTGGGTCGTGAGCCGCGCCAAGGCGCGCGTCGACGCGTCAGGCCGGCTGCGCCGCCTGGTCGGCGTCGAGTTCGACATCACCGAACGCAAGCTCTACGAGGACGCGCTCTTCAAGGAGAAGGAGAGCGCACAGATCACGCTGCAGTCGATCGGCGACGGCGTGATCACGACCGACGGCCACCTCGTCGTCGAGTACCTCAACCCGACGGCCGAGGAACTCACCGGCTGGAAGTTCGAGGAAGCCCAGGGCCGGAACATCGACGAGATCTTCCGCGGCTTCCACGAGGAAACCTGCGAGCCGCTCGAAACCCCGCTCTCGGTGGCGATCCGCCGCGCCCGCGCAATCAAGTCGGTGCGGCCGACCCTGCTGATCAAGCGCGACGGCAACGAGATGTACATCGAGAGCACCGCCTCGCCGATCCGCGACGGCAGCGGCGCGGTCTGCGGCGGCGTGCTCGTGTTCCACGACGTGAGCGAGAGCCGCGAGCTCAATCGCAAGCTCTCCTACCACGCGAGCCACGACATTCTGACGGGCCTCGTCAATCGGCGCGAGTTCGAGCAACGGCTCGAGCGTGCGCTGCGCAGTGCCAAGGCGCGCGAGACGTCGTACGCGCTGTGCCACATCGACGTCGACCAGTTCAAGATCATCAACGACACCTGTGGCCACAGCGCAGGCGACGCACTGCTCGGGCAGGTGGGTGCGCTGCTCAAGACCAAGATCCGCTGGCGCGACACGCTGGCCCGGCTCGGCGGCGACGAGTTCGGCGTGCTGCTCGAGAGCTGCTCGCTCGAGGAGGCGCTGCGCATGGCGGACCAGCTGCGCGAGACCATCCGCGGCTACAAGTTCGTCTGGGAGGAGCGCACGTTCCGCCTCGGCTGCAGCATCGGCGTGATCCCGGTCACCGGTGAAAGCGAGGACATCGCGGCCCTGCTGTCGGCCGCCGACAGCGCCTGCGGCGCGGCAAAGGAAGCCGGACGCAATCGCGTCTTCAGCTTCCAGGAAAACGACATGGACCTCATGCGGCGGCGCAAGGAGATGCAGTGGGCCGCGCGCATCAACAACGCGCTCGAGGAGTCGCGCTTCGAGCTGTTCCGCATGACGATCGCGCCGCTGCAGCGGCACGACCCGGGCGCGCACTACGAGCTCCTGCTGCGCATGCGCGACGAGACGGGCAAGATCGTGTCGCCGGACAACTTCATCAACGCGGCCGAGCGCTACGGCATCACGCCGCAGATCGACCGCTGGGTGGTGGAGAACGCGCTGCGCTGGCTCGTGTCCGAGGCGGACGAGCGCGAACGCCTGGCGTTGTGCTCGATCAACCTCTCGGGCCAGAGCCTCGGCGACGACAAGTTCCTGCCGTTCGTGATCGACCAGTTCCACCGCAGCGGCATCGACGCCTCGAAGATCTGCTTCGAGATCACCGAGACCGCGGCGATCGCGAGCTTCTCGCAGGCGAACCGCTTCATCCAGGCGCTCAAGGAGCTGGGCTGCAAGTTCGCGCTCGACGACTTCGGTACGGGCCTGTCGTCGTTCGGCTACCTGAAGCACTTCCCGGTCGATTTCCTCAAGATCGACGGCAGCTTCGTCAAGGAGATCCTGCACGACCCGATCGACCGCGAGATGGTGCGCTCGATCAACGAGATCGGGCACCTGACGGGCAAGCAGACGATCGCGGAGTTCGCCGAGAACGAAGAGATCATCAACATGCTGCGGTCGCTCGGCGTCGACTACGCGCAGGGCTACGGCATCGCCTCTCCGCAGCGCATCCTCCGGGTCGCCGCGAACGGGTGAGCGCCTCACCTCTCCCGCTTTGACGGGAGAGGTCGGCCGCAGGCCGGGTGAGGGCTCTGGGTGGTGGGTACCGCACCAGGCGCCTGCGCTCCGTCGTCGTGACCGACGACTTCGCACGGCGCATGAATCGCCCACCGACTGCACGCATCGCGGCGACTTGTCGGCTTTCTAAGGAGCCGGGAAATAGACCCGGATTGCGCGCCCGGCACAATTGCGCCCGAACGCATCTCGAGGTTTTCAGTCCGCGTACTCGAACCGCATCGAGAGGTCCACCGCGCGGACGTTCTTGGTGAGCGAGCCGACCGAGATGAAATCGACGCCGGTCTCGCCGATCGCCCGCAACGTCTCGAGCGTGATGCCGCCCGAGGCTTCGAGCTGCAGCGGCCCGTTCGGGTGCGTGCGATTGAGCGCAACCGCCGCGCGCAGGTCGTCGAGCGAGAATTCGTCGAGCAGCGCCATGTCCGCGCCCGCGTCGAGCGCCTGCCGCAGTTCGTCGAGCGTCTCGACCTCGACCTCCACCATCACGTCCGGACTCGAGACGCGCGCGGCAGCCACCGCCGCGCCGATCGAGCTGGCGGCGACGATGTGGTTTTCCTTGACCAGGATGCCGTCGTAGAGGCCGAAGCGATGGTTGACGCCGCCGCCGCAGCGCACGGCATATTTCTGCGCGTTGCGCAGGCCGGGCAGGGTCTTCCGCGTGTCGAGCACCCTGCACGGCAGCCCGGCGAGCACCTCCGCATACCGGTGCGTCGCCGTCGCCGTCGCCGAGAGCACCTGGTAGAAATTGAGCGCCGTGCGTTCGCCGGTCAGGAGCGAGCGCGCCCGCCCGCTGAGCCGGTACAGCACCTGGTTCGGCTGCACGGCGTCGCCGTCCGCCACCTGCCACTCGACGCGGACGGAGGGGTCGAGCTGCCGGAACACCTCGTCGACGTACGGTCGCCCGGCGACGACGGCGGCCTCGCGCGTGATGACCGTGGCCCGACCGGCGCGCCCGGCCGGCACGAGCGCTGCCGTGAGATCGCCGCTGCCCACGTCCTCGTCGAGCGCGGCGGCGACCGTGCGGGCAACGTCCTTCGGCAGGACCGGTGCGGCGTCGGGATCGTGGGAGCGTCGAGCCAGGACGATCGTCCTCGTCGTCGGAATTGAATCAGAACGGCAGGCCGTGCGTCGCCGAGCCCATGCAGAGCAGCATCGGGATCGAGAGTACGAAGTTCGTCCGCGATGCGAGCATCGCGATCTTGCGGGCCTGCGCCTTCTCTTCGTCGCTCGCCGGCTTCATGCCGAGGATCTTCTGCTGGTTCGGCCAGATCAGCACCCAGACGTTGAACAGCATGATCGTGCCGAGCCAGGCGCCGACGCCGATCACGAGCTGATAGTAGTTGACCGGGTCGCTGGTCATGCCGAGCGCGAACGCACCGACGAAATTACCCGAACGGACGAGATACCAGAATCCCGTGAGCCAGGTGGCGAGCGCGGCCCAGCGGAACCACCACAGCGCGCGCGGCGCGATGTACTTGCTGATGCCGGCGCCGCCGGGGCCGCCCTTGTCGGCGGCGGCGACCGCGAGCCCCGGGATCTGCACCAGGTTGAAGTAGTACAGCAGGCCGATCCAGGTGATGCCGGTGACGATGTGCAGCCAGCGGGCGAGGCCGAGTTCGTGGAACGTGGTGGGCGCGATCAGGATCGCGAGCACGATGGCAACCACGAAACCGGTCGTGATGGCGCCGCGAACGGTGTTCAATGGATTCATGGTGCTGGAGTCCTCTAGAGTGGAAATTTCTTTGCCGGCGCGGAGTTATAGCGGACCCGGCCACAAGTTTGGTTTGAAGAATAGGCGACGCACCCCCATAATTCAACGTCCTGCGCGCCCCGCGCACGAGGCCGCATGACCCAGCCCGCGCCCGCATCGCCCTGCGTGAACGTCTGCGTGCTCGACACGGGCCGCACCTGTATCGGCTGCGGCCGCACGGTCGACGAGATCGCGCGCTGGGGCCGCATGAGCGCGGCGGAGCAGTGGCGGGTCGTCGGGCGGCTCGAGCGCGAGCGGCAGGCGCAGCAGCCGGTGGTGGATTTACAGCAGGCCACTCCCGTGGCCGAGGGGTGAGGATCGTGTCGGACGTCATTCAGCGCATCCAGGAACAGCTCAAGTCGAACCCGGTCGTGCTCTACATGAAGGGCACCCCGGACTTCCCGCAGTGCGGCTTCTCGGCTTCCGTCGTGCGCACGCTCGAGGCGTGCGGCGCTCAGTTCGCGTACGTCAACATCTTCGAGGACCCGGAACTGCGCGAGGCGCTCAAGCGCTACTCGAACTGGCCCACGTACCCGCAGCTCTACGTCAACGGCGAACTGCTCGGCGGCTCGGACATCGTCAACGAGATGTACCAGAAGGGCGAGCTGCAGCAGGTCCTGTCGCAGGCGGCGGGGGCCGCAGCGAGCCACTGAGGCAACACAGTGACTGGTGATCAGTGAATAGTGACTAGCCGGAGCGGCTTGCACCTCTCCCGCGCGCGGGAGAGGTCGGCCGCCGGCCGGGTGAGGGCTTCTGGCTCTGACTATTCACTAGTCACGTCCCCCGGCGGCTCCGGTTGCGCGAGCTGCGGCGCCCGTTCGCGCGCCTCTTCGTACAGGCCGCGGAATCGATTGCAGATGATGCAGAACAACGCCGCGGTCTTCTCCGCGTCGTAGATCGCCGAGTGCGCGGCGTTCGGGTCCCAGTCGAGGCCGGCCGCGACGATCGCCCGTGAAAGCACCGTCTGGCCGAACGCGACGCCACCGAGCGTCGCCGTGTCGAAACTCGAGAACGGGTGGAACGGGTTGCGCTTGATGTCGTTGCGCGTGACGGCGGCATTGAGGAAGTTCAGGTCGAACGAGGCATTGTGACCGACGAGCACGGCGCGCGTGCACTGCCGGTCGCGCACCTCCTTGCGCACCTCCCGGAACAGCTGTGCCAGCGCTTCCTTCTCCGGCATGGCCGGTCGCAGCGGATGGTGCGGGTCGATGCCCGTCACCGCGAGCGACGCCGGATCGAGCCGCGAGCCGTGGAACGGCTGCACGTGGTAGCGGAACGTCGTGCCGGGCCGCAGCTCACCGAGCGGCGTCATGTCGATCATCACC
>DASSJN010000015.1:0-7008 GCA_035691185.1 Steroidobacteraceae bacterium | reverse complement strand
GCGATACGGATCGGACGGACGATCATCGATCCAAGGGCGGGCCGCTGCTGCTGGTCGGTGACGAGGCAGCGGCGCGCGAGCAGGTCGGGCGCTATGGCATCGGCCTCTCGCATCTCGACAAGGAAATCGACCTGCTCGAAGCGTCGTTCGAGCGCATGGCCGGCGTGCTGGACGACCGCGAACTGGAGACCATGGCCTATCCGAACCGGCTTCCCGTGGAAGGTCGCATGCCGAGGATCAGCTCGGGATTCGGCGTGCGCCACGATCCGTTCACGGGACGACTCGCGCGTCACCAGGGCCTCGACATACCGGCAGCCCACGGCACGGCGATTCTCGCGAGCGGCGGAGGTCGCGTGGTCGCGGCGGGCTACCGCGGTCCGTACGGCAAGGCCATCGTCATCGATCACGGCGACGGTATGCAGACGCTTTACGGGCACTGCTCGAAACTGCATGTGCGCGTGGGCGAACTCGTGATGCCGCGACAGAAGATCGCGGCGGTCGGGTCCACCGGCCGTTCGACCGGACCGCACCTGCATTTCGAGGTCATCCGCGACGGCAAGCGTGTCGCCCCCGGGCAGGTGCTGGACAACGTGCTGGCCAGGAACCCGCACTGATGTCGTCGACCATCACGACGCCGACCCTGAAGATCGCGACGGCGCGGCTGGAATTCAGCCGGGATCGCCGGCTTGCACAGACGCTGCACGCGGTCGCGGTCGCGGCGCTCGTGGCCCTGGTCGCCCTGGTCGGTCGGCAACTGCACGCGGACGCCCAGGCCTCCAGCGCCGTAGTGGAGGGGGTGCAGCGCCAGAACGCGGAACTTCGTGCGGATCTCTCGCGTGCCCGGATCGAACTGGAGCTGGAGCGGTCCACGCGTGCCGCACTCGAGCGCCAGGTGGCGGAACTGAACGAGGAGACGAGCGCGTTGAAGAGCCGCCTGGAATTCTTCAACGCGCAAAGCGGGCGCCAGGCCCGGACGCGCTGAACAGGAGCAATTCGAGATGTTTCGCAGAAAGACCGACCAGCCTTCCATCGACGTCGCGCGACTGTCGAGCCTGATTGCGGCCGGCGTGGAAATCGCAGGCGACGTCATCGTGACGGACGGCGTTCGCATCGACGGCCAGGTCGTCGGCAACGTGTTCTCGAAACCCGACACGCGGGGCCTGCTCGTGCTGAGCGAACAAGGCCGTATCGAAGGCAACGTCCGCGTGCACGACGCCGTGGTCAACGGCACGATCTTCGGCGACGTCGAGGTCGAGAATTTCATCGAACTGCAGGCGAACGCCCGTGTCATGGGCGCGATCAGGTACCGCACCCTGCAGATGACCTGCGGGGCCCGCGTCGAAGGCACCATGGCGTGCAGCGTCGACGACCGCGCGGGCGACGTGGCCCCGCCGAGCAACGTCGTCAGTCTGTCCAAGGCCGTGGAGTCCTGACCCCGGGACCGTCCGTCGCATCGGGCTGCGCCATGACGGGCGCCGGCGCCCGTGCGGGGTAAATCAGAGGGTCCCTGTAAGGATCCGGTAAGCCTGCACGACTAGCGTTCGCATCGAGTCCTCACGCAGGAGACCGCTCGATGCGAAGATTCCCGTTCCTGGTTGCCGCAACGCTCGTGGCGTCTGGCACGCACGCCGCCACCCCGGACGACCTGTTGCGCGGCTACGCACGGCAGGCGCGAGCCGAAGTCGCAAGGTACGCGGGGCCCTCGGCCGAAGCGGGGCGTCGCTTCTTCACCACCAGGCACAGCGACTGGAGTTGCGCCTCGTGCCACACGTCCGACCCTGCCCGCCCGGGCAGGCACGCGGTCACCGGCAAGTCCATCGAGCCCCTGGCTCCGGCGTCGAACACCGAACGGTTCCGCGACGCGACGCGTGTCGAGAAGTGGTTCAAGCGGAACTGCAACGACACCCTCGATCGTGCGTGCTCGGCCGCCGAGAAGGCCGATGTGCTTGCCTATCTTCTGACCATTCGACAGGGGACTTGAAATGAACCGCGTTCATCTTCTTGCCGCGACGGCGGCAGCCATGGCGATTTTCGGCGGCCGCGCTGCACTTGCGGAAACTCCCGCTGCAGCTTCGGCGGCCCCGGCCTACCGCGCCGAATGCGGCGCGTGCCACCTGGCCTATCCGACACGCCTGCTCACGACGAGGGAGTGGGGGATCGTGCTCGACCACCTCGAAGATCACTACGGCGTCGACGCCTCGGTCGACGGCGCGACCTTGACCCGCGTGGCGAAACAGCTCGAGGCGCCGTTGGCCTCGCGCCTGGGTGACACGGGCCGGCTGCCCCGCATCACGACGAAGGCGTGGTTCGTCGACGAGCACCACGAGGTCGCGGCGGGCGCATTCCGCTCCTCGGCCGTCAAGAGCGCTGCCAACTGCACGGCATGCCACGCCGGCGCGGAGCGCGGCAACTTCGAGGAAGACACCGTCCGCGTCCCGGGAGGGAAGCGCCATGAGTGAGCCCAGCAGTCGCGTCCGCGTGTGGGACCTGCCCGTGCGCGTATTTCACTGGGCACTCGCGGCGTCGTTTGCCGGCGCCTACCTGCTCGCGGAGTCGGAACGGTGGCGCCACATGCACGTCATGCTGGGTTACACCGTGCTCGGCCTGATCGCATTCCGGCTCGTGTGGGGCGTCGTCGGCACGCGCTACGCACGCTTCGGATCGTTCGCGTTCTCGCCGCTGGCCGCCATACGGCACCTGCGTGACGAGCTGGCGGGTCGCGGTCGGCGCTACCTCGGGCACAACCCGGCCGGCAGCTGGGCAGTCTATGCCCTGCTGCTGCTGGGAGTCGGGACGGGCATCACCGGCTATCTCACGTTCAACGAAGTCGGCGGCGAGGCGTTCGAGGAGGTGCACGAAGTTCTGGCCAGCGCGTGGCTGGCGCTGGTCGTCCTGCACGTGCTCGGCGTGATCTTCAGCAGCGTCATGCAGCGTGAATCCCTGGTGCGCGCCATGTGGACCGGCTACAAGCCCGGCGTCGCGGAGGGGCCTGAGTCTCGCGCGTATCGCGGGCTCGGCGTGGCGCTGACGGCGGCCGTCGTCGGCTTCTGGGCCTGGAATCTGTCCACGCCGATCCCGGTCGCGGCCGCCGAGGACGCGGATGAGGAACACTCCGAACTGGCCGAGGACCACGATTCGGACGACGATTGAAGGATGCGGATCCTCCTGGTCGAAGACGACGAGTTGCTCGGCGACGCGTTGCAGGCGGGTCTGCGCGAGGCGGCGTTCGCCGTCGACTGGGTGCGGGACGGGGCGGCGGCCGACACCGCCCTGGCCGCAGAGCGGTTCGGCGCGGTCGTGCTCGACCTCGGCCTGCCGAAGCTCGCTGGCCTGGAGCTGCTGCGCCGGCTGCGAGGTCGCGACGACCGGACGCCCGTCGTCGTCCTGACGGCCCGCGACGCGATCGACGACCGCGTGCGCGGTCTCGACATCGGCGCCGACGATTACCTGGTCAAGCCGGTCGCCCTGGCGGAGCTTGGCGCCCGCCTGCGAGCCGTGACCCGCCGCGCCGGAGGCATTGCGAGCGGATCGTTTCGGGTGGGCTCGCTCGAAATCGATCCGGCCTCCCGCGAGGTGAAGTATCGCGGGGTGCGCGTCGAGTTGCAGCCCCGCGAATGGGACTTGCTGCAGGCACTGGCGCTGCGCGCCGGGCAGGTCTTGACTCGCGGCCAGCTCGAATCCCAGCTGTACGAGTGGGACCGGGCGCTGGACAGCAATGCACTCGAAGTCATCGTGCATCGCCTGCGCCGCAAGCTGTCCCCCGATGCGATCAGGACGGTGCGTGGCGTGGGGTACATGCTGCCCCGGGACGACTGAACGGATGCGTGCTTCGTCCATCCGACGACGGCTTCTCTGGCTGCTGCTGTCCGCACTCGCGATGACATGGACCGTGACCGCTGCACTGACCTACGTCGACGCGCACCGGGAAGTAGACGCCTTGCTCGACGCTCACCTGCGCCAGGCCGCGCGACTCCTCGTCGCCCAGGCCGAGCGGGAGCTCGATGAGCTGGACTGGGACGACGAGGAGGACGTCGATGGCGACTACGGGAGCGTCGTCGCGTTCCAGGTGCGCCGCGCCGACGGTCGCGTGCTGCTGCGTTCCGCGAACGCGCCTGAGCGTGCCCTGGGTCGCGACGCGTCCGGCTTCAGCGAGGCGCGTCTCGGGGGTGTGCGCTGGCGCGTCTACACGGCCATGGACGACGATCGCGGATCGATCGTTCACGTCGCAGAGCATCATGCGACCCGCGAACGGATTGCCCGGCGGATCGCGCTGAGCGCACTTGCGCCGGTCGTGATCGCGCTGCCGTTGCTCGGTGTGCTGATCTGGTGGACGGTCGGGCGCTCGCTGCGTCCGCTCGACCGTCTGGGCGAGCAGATTGCGAGGCGCGGGCCCGACGACCTGGGGCCGGTCGGGGCAGGGCCCATGCCGGCCGAATTGAAGCCGCTCGTCCAGCGGCTCGACGGCCTGTTCGCACGCCTGCGCGACACGATCGACTCGGAGCGGCGTTTCACGTCGCACGCGGCCCATGAACTGCGCACGCCGGTTGCGGGCCTGCGCGCCCAGGCAGAGGTCGCGCTCGGAGCCAGGGACCCCGACGTGCGGCGTGCAGCGCTCGAACGCTGCATCGAGGCCTGCGACCGGATGACGCGTCTCGTCTCGCAGTTGCTGCTGCTCGCGCGCGCGGACGAGCTGGGTGTGCTGCCCGACTCCGGGACCTGCCGGCTCGATGCCATTGCACGGAACGTGCTCGCCGAACTCACGCCGTGGGCGACGACGCTCGGCCGAACGATGTCTCTCGAGACTTCGGGGAAATCCGCCGTGATCGGCGGGGACGCGGCGCTGCTCGCGGCACTCGTCCGCAACCTGGTCGAGAACGCGCTGCGCCACGGTCTGGGCGAGGTGCGCGTTGGAATCCATTGCGTCGAACGTTCCGTCCACCTGCGCGTCGAGGACACGGGGCCAGGTGTGCCGGAGGCAGAGGTGTCGCAGCTCGGTCGTCGCTTCTATCGCGCGTTGGATACGCGGGGTACCGGCAGCGGCCTCGGTCTCTCTATCGTGTCGCGAATCGCGGGCCTGCACGGCGCTACGCTGCAGTTCGAGAACGTCGCCGCGGGCGGGTTCGCGGTGAACGTGGTGTTCCGCGCGTCCCCGGCGTGATCAGCCCGCCGTGTTCGCCGCAGCGGGGCGCGCGCCCTCCAGTACGTCATTGACGTAGCTACGCCAACGGCGTACTGTCCGGCGCACTGCTTCACCCGTCGTCCGCACGTCATGGATCGCGAAACCTTCGAGACGCTGCTGGAGACGGCGCGCACCTTGCGGCGCAAGCGGCGGGAGCGATTCGCGAGGCTCGTCCTCGGGACGCGCCGCCCGAAGCGCTCCGACGAGGCCGACGACTTCGACGTGCGCGAGGTGCGACGCCTCACCGGTCTCTCGCAGGCCAAGTTCGCCGAACTTCTCGGGATCGAGCTCGCGACGCTGCGCAACTGGGAGCAGGGCCGCCGATCACCCACCGGGCCCGCCCGCGCGCTGCTGCGCGCGATTCGCAACAGCCCCGTCGAAGTGATCAAGGCCCTGACGGCCTGACGAGGACCTGCAAATGCCAGCACCCAATCGCGCGCAGATGGCCGACGTTCGTGGGGCCAGCCGCCTGCTGTTCGATGCCTCCACCGGCGTCGTCGACGTCGTCGAGCGCATGCACCGCACGATCCAGCGCCGCCCCGGTCCGTTCGGCCGGTCGATCGACGAGGCCACCCGCGGCATCACCGGCTTCGTGTATCGCAACGTCCGCGGTGTCATGCGCCTGGTCGGGCAGGGCGTGGATCTGTCGCTCGCGCCGCTCGTGGACCTGTTTCCGGAAGGCGAGACGACCGCCGGACGCGACGTGTTCGTCGCGATCCTGAACGGCATCTACGGCGACTACCTCCTGCGCACCGGGAATCCGCTGGCGATCGAAATGTCTCTGCGTCACGCGGGGACCGCGCTGGAACCGTCGGCGCCGACGGCGGCGCCGACGCATTCGCCGTCCGGCGCCGTGCCGGACAAGGTACTCGTGCTCGTGCACGGCCTGTGCATGAGCGAGCATCAGTGGCTGCGGGACGGCCGCGGGCACGGCTCGGCACTGGCCGAGGAGTTCGGTTACGCACCGGTGTACGTGCGCTACAACAGCGGCCTTCACGTCGCGGAAAACGGACGTCGCCTGGCGGACCAGCTCCAGGCACTCGTCGACCACTGGCCGCGCAGGGTCGCGGAAGTTTCGATCGTCGGCCACAGCATGGGTGGCCTCGTCGCCCGCAGCGCCGCGCATCATGCTCGAGGGCGGGGCCAAGGCTGGCCGGGCGTGCTTCGCCGACTGGTGTTCCTAGGGACGCCCCACCACGGCGCGCCGCTCGAGCGCGGCGGGCATCGCCTCGACTACCTGCTCGACCTGAGCCCGTACTCGGCGCCGTTCACGAAGTTCGGCCGGATGCGCAGCGCCGGCATCCAGGCGCTGCGACATGGTGCGGTCACCGCGGACAGCGACGACGTGGTGCCGTTGCCAGCCGGCGTCGCCTGTTACGCCGCGGCGGCCACGCTCAGCGCGCGTCGCACGCCGCTGGCCGAGCGATTGATCGGCGACGGGCTGGTGCCGCTCGACAGCGCGCTCGGCCGTCATGCCGACCGTCGACGCTCACTAGACCTGCCCGGGGCCCGTCAATGGGTGGGTCACGAAATGGGTCACCTCGAGTTGCTGCAACGGCCCGAGGTCTACGCCCGGCTGCGGGCCTGGTTCGCGGAGCCGGCGTAGCGCCCCCGTATCACGCGGTCGAAAAGGAATGTCGGAGCGGCCGCGCATCCATGCGGCCACCCCGACCTTGCCCCTGGTGTCAGGCGGCCACGCGCGGCGCGTCGCGCTTCGGGTGCTGCGCGGCGGCGCGGACCTCCGCCTGCTCCCGTGCGTGTCGCGCTTCGTCCGCATGCCCCTGCAGCTCGAGCGCGCGGCCGAGCATGCGCCAGTTGAACGGGCTCGT
>DASSJN010000014.1:0-2816 GCA_035691185.1 Steroidobacteraceae bacterium | reverse complement strand
CGTCGCCGGGAAGCGCCGTGGACTGGGCCGGTAGCGGCTGATCGGCGGCTCAAGCCCGAGCGACTCATGGGGCCGCTCGCAGTTGTAGATCTCGCGCCAGGCATCGAAGCGGCTTTGCGCCTCGGCGAGATTGCGCAGCGGCGCGCGGCGAAGCACTTCGTCGTCCAAGGAGCGGTGGAAGCGCTCGTCCTTGCCGAGCGTCTGCGGGTGGTAGGGCCGTGAGTGGACGACGCGGATCTCGAGCCGCATCAGCCACACGGTCAGCTCGGTGTGCGGACTGGAGGCCGCGTTGCCCCAGGGGGAGCCGTTGTCGAAGCCCATCGCGAGCGGACAGCCGTAATGCTCGAAAGCACGCTGGAAGCGCTGCTGCACCGTGTTCGTGTGCTCATCGGCGCAGGCTTCGAGCTCGATCGCATAGCGCGAGTGGTCATCGAGCGTGGTGAGCGGATGGCAGCGCCCGCCCTCCAGCATCGGCACGTGACCCTTGAAGTCGTTCTGCCAGAAGTCGTTCGGTGCGGCGTGCTCGAAGCGCACGAAGGGCCGGTGCGCAACACTTGCCGCCGCATCGATCAGGCCGTGGCGCTTGAGCACGGCGTGGACCGTGGAGACCGCCGGCATTGTCCAGCCCCGCTGGCGCAGCACCCGTCGCAGCTTGCGCGCGCCCCAGGCCGGATGTTCACCACGCAACTCGACGATCGGCTGCTCGCACGCCGCCTCGGTGCGCGCCGGGCTGTGCCGCGGGCGGCGTGAGCGATCGGTGAGCTCCTCACGCTTGAGCCACTTGTAGCCGGTCTTCGGGCTGATGCCGAAACGTCGGCACAGCTCGCGTCGGTTACACCCGTCCTGCTGGGCAAGCCTCACAAACTCCCGCCTCTGTGACATGAGCGACACCTCTTGCCAGGGCATGGCGGCGACCTCCTGCGGTGATCGCTGCCAAGCCTATCCAATGTGTTACCCATGTCCCCGAACACCCGTTACCCATGTGTCCGGTCTATACAACGGGAGAGGTGACGTACGCTCGCGCGAACGAACACCAGGGAGACGCCCGCCCATGTCGATCCAGAGTCCGATCTTCGCGCCCGCCATCGTGCTCGTGCTGTGGTCGCTCGTGATGCTGGCGTGGCTGGTGCTCACACGCGTGCCGGCCATGGCGAAGGCAGGGGTCGACCTCGCGAACGTCGTAGGCGGGCGCGGCGTGAACCTCGAGGGCGTCATCCCCGACCGCGTGAACTGGAAGGCGCACAACTACGCGCACCTCATGGAGCAGCCGACGCTCTTCTACGCGACGGTCGTGATCCTGGGCGTCGTCGGGGCCGGGGACGGCCTGAACCTGCAGCTCGCGTGGGCCTACGTCGGCCTGCGGATCGCGCACAGCGTCGTGCAGGCCACGTGGAACCGCGTCGCCGTGCGCTTCGCGCTGTTCGGGCTTGCGACGGCGGCGCTGCTCGTGCTCGCGATCAACGCGGCACGCGCAACGCTGTAACGTCTTCCGTGCGCAGCAGAGGTGCTGTGAGCGCGGCGCTCGCCGCGCTTCCTACTAACCGCTAACCGCTAACCGCTTTCGGCTTCCTCAGCTGCCGTTCAGGTAGTCGAGCGCGAGCGCCGTGAGCGTCTTCACGCCGAGCGGCAGCGATGCTTCGTCGACGAAGTACTGTGGCGAGTGGTTGCTCGGCGCGGTGGCCGCGTCCTGGCCGGGCGGCGTGGAACCGACGAAATAGTAGAACGCGGGCACTTCCCGGGCGTAGTACGCATAGTCCTCCGCGCCCGTCACGTACGGGATGACGTCGACGTTCGCCTTGCCCGCCACGCGTTCGAGCGTGGCTACCGCGCGCGTCGTGAGCGCCGGTGAGTTGACGAGGACGGGGTTCGGATCGGGACCGAGTTCGAACTCGGCGGTTGCACCGACCGCCGCGGCCGTCTCGGTGGCGATGCGCTTGATGCGCTCGATCACCTGCTCGCGCACCTGCGGGTCGAACGTCCGGAACGTGCCGATCAGCTCGACCGAATCGGGAATGATGTTGTTGCGGATGCCGCCCTTGATCGCACCGACCGACACGACCGCCGGGTATTTCGTGATGTCGACCTGGCGGGAGACGATCGTCTGCAGGCTCATCACGATCTGCGACGCCGCCACGATCGGATCGACGCCGCCCCACGGCCGTGAGCCGTGCGTCTGCCTGCCCTTGACCAGGATGCGGTAACGGTCCGAGGCCGCCATGAACGGACCGGTGCGATACCCGATGGCCCCCGCGTTCAGTGACGACCAGAGGTGGAGGCCGAACATTGCCTCGGGCTTCGTTTGTGCGAAGAGCCCTTCCTCGAGCATGAGATTCGCACCGCCGCGCTCCCCGTCGGGCGCACCTTCCTCGGCCGGCTGGAACACGAACATGACGGTGCCCGGCAACGTCTTGCGCATCTCCGACAGGATCTTCGCGGTGCCGAGCAGGATCGCCGTGTGGCCGTCGTGGCCGCAGGCGTGCATCACGCCGACCTTCTCGCCCCGGTACTCCGCCGTGGCGACGGACTTGAACGGCACGTCGACCTGCTCCGTCACGGGCAAGGCGTCCATGTCGGCACGCAGGGCGATGGTCGGCCCCGGTCGGCCGCCCTTGAGAACGCCGACGACCCCGGTGTGTGCAATGCCCGTCCGGACTTCGAGGCCGAGCTTCCGCAACTCGTCGGCGACGAGCTTCGACGTGCGGACCTCGCGGTTGCTCAACTCGGGGTGCTGATGCAGGTCGCGACGCCACGCGACGACCTGGGGCGCCACCGACTTCGTCGCGGCTTCGAGCGCGGCGTCGTCGACAGCCGCTCTT
>DASSJN010000013.1:0-2490 GCA_035691185.1 Steroidobacteraceae bacterium | reverse complement strand
CTCGATCTGCTTCTCGCTCGCGCCGTGGCGCAGCAGCGCGTCGACCGCCCCGCGGACGAGGTTCTCCACGATCGTGTCGTTGAACCGCGCGGCGACGATCGCGAAGCGCAGGTCCCGTGCGAGCAGGTCGCCCTGCAGGGTGCGAATGTTGTCCATGGCGTGGCGGGCTCCGAAGGATCAGTCCACGTAGTCGGTCACTTCGAGGCCGAAGGCCGACAGGCCGTGCATCTGCTTGGGCGCGCTCAGCACGCGCATGTGGTGCACGCCGAGGTCGCGCAGGATCTGTGCGCCGATGCCGTACGTGCGCAGGACCTGCGCGCCGCGCGCGGTGTGCGGGCCGTGGTGCAGGCGCTCGGGCGTCCGCACGGCCTCGGCGATCTCGAGCGGGCTCTCGTCGGGGCGCAACAGCACGATGATGCCCGAGCCTTCCCGCGCGATCCGCTGCATCGCCCCGCGCAGCGACCAGCTATGGCTCTTCTCGAGTTCGCCGATCAGGTCGCGCACGGTGTCCTCGAGGTGCACACGCACGAGCGGCGCGCCCTGCGCCGTCGGGTTGCCGCACACGAGCGCCAGGTGGACCGTGCTGTTGACGTGGTCTTCGTAGCAGACGAGCCGGAACGGGCCGAACTCCGTCGAGATGTCGCGTTCCGCGATGCGCTCGACCGACCGCTCCTTCTCGAGCCGGTAGCGGATCAGGTCGGCGATCGTGCCGATCTTGATGCCGTGGTCGCGCGCGAACCGCTCCAGGTCGGGCCGACGCGCCATCGTGCCGTCGTCGTTCAGGATCTCGACGATCACCGCGGCGGGTTCGACCCCTGCGAGCCGCGCCAGGTCGCAACCGGCCTCGGTGTGTCCCGCGCGCGTGAGCACGCCGCCGGGTTGCGCCATCAGCGGGAAGATGTGTCCCGGCTGGCGCAGGTCCTCCGGGCGTGCACTCGAAGCCACGGCCGTGCGGATCGTGTGCGCGCGGTCGTACGCCGAGATGCCGGTCGTGACGCCCTCGGCCGCTTCGATCGAGACGGTGAAGTTGGTCCGCTGGTCGAGGTCGGTGTCGGTCACCATCAGCGGCAGGCGCAACTGGCGGCAGCGGTCACGCGTGAGCGTCAGGCAGATCAGGCCGCGGCCGTAGCGGGCCATGAAGTTGACGTCCTCGGGCCGGACCATCGTGGCGGCCATGATCAGGTCGCCCTCGTTCTCGCGCTCTTCGTCGTCCATGATCACGGCCATCCGTCCCCTGCGGATGTCGTCGAGGATCTCGTCTATTGTGTTCAGTGGATCCATGAAACAAGGCGCTCAGACAATTGATTTTAAAGTAGAAAATTAGACCGAAAAATCGCTCGATCGTGTTTGCCGCGGCGCGCAGTTTAGCAGGCCGCGGCGGATGCCGCCGGGTCAGCCCGACTCGGGTCGCAACATCATCATGCGTTCGACGTACCGGGCGATGATGTCGACCTCGAGGTTCACGCGGCTGCCTGCCTGCAACTGGCCGAGCGTCGTGACCTCGAGCGTGTGCGGCACGAGGTTGACGTCGAAGCCGTCGCCCGCGGCGCCATTGACGGTCAGGCTCACGCCGTCAATGCAGATCGAGCCCTTGCGGGCGACGTACCGCGCGAGGTCGGGCGGCACGCGAAACTCCATGCGCACCGAACGGGCGTCGTCGTGGCGCGAGCGGACCTGCCCCACCCCGTCGACGTGGCCGGTCACGTAGTGCCCGCCGAGCGCCTGACCGGCCAGCAGCGCTTTCTCCAGGTTGACCCGCGTGCCGACCTGCCAGTCGCCGAGCGTCGTCAGCGAGAGCGTCTCGCGGGAGACGTCGGCCGCGAAGCTCGAACGGTCGAAGTGCGTTGCGGTCAGGCAGACGCCGCTCACGGCGATGCTGCCGCCGAGCTCGGTGCCCTCGAGCGAAACGTCGCCCGTGTCGAAGACAATCGTCACGTCGCCGCCGCGAGGCTCGATGGCGCGCACGCGGCCGACCCCTTGCACGATGCCGGTAAACATCAGCCGTTGTCCTCCGCCGGACGCAGCGTCAGCCTCAAATCGACGCCGACCGTACGCACGTCGCGATACACGAACCTCGCGCGCTGCTCGAGGGCGCGCAGCGGCTGCGGCAGCTCGAACGACGGTCGCCCCGTTTCGCCCAGAACGGTCGGCGCCAGATACACCACCAGTTCGTCCGCGAGTCCCGCCGCGAGGAAGCTGCCGGCGAGTCGCGCGCCGGACTCGACCAGCACCTCGTTGCACTGCCGCTCCGCGAGGCGCCGGAGCGCGACCGCGGGATCCAGCCGTCCATGCGCATCCACGGGCAGCAATTCCAGCTCGAGGTGCGACTGGCAACGGACGCCGTGCGACTGCAGATGGGCCGCGCCCGCCGTGCTGGTGAGCAGCAGCGTGTCGTGCTCGTCGTTGACGACCCTGGAGCGCGGCGGCAACTGGCCCCGCGCGTCGAAGATCACCCGCAGCGGCTGACGACCCCGCAGATCGAGGTTCGCG
>DASSJN010000012.1:0-58841 GCA_035691185.1 Steroidobacteraceae bacterium | reverse complement strand
CGTAGTACTGCCACGTCGCCAGGTCGTGCGCCCGGGTCAATGTCAGCGTGTACACCATCGGAAAGCCCGCGGTGCAGAGCAGTTCGTACGAATTGGCGACGATCGCGAGCAGCACGGTGCCGACCAGCATCGGACCCATGTTGCCGGTGGTGACGACCTCGCGCATGCGCTTGAACAGGCCGGGTTTCGCGGCATCCGGGATCGACAGGCTCGGGCCCGCCTTGAACCAGAAGTAGTCCTTGATGTTCAACACCGCGACGAGCAGCGCGACCAGGCCGGCGATGAACGTGATCACGCGCAGTTCGCCCGCGATCAGGAACACGTTGAGCCACGCCGCCATGAAGACGAAGTAGACGATGCCCGAGAACAGGACGAAGGTGCCGCCCACGAACGCCATGCGCGCACGGCTCTTCGCGTGCACGAGCAGACTGAGCAGGAACAGCAGCACGAAGAAGGCGCACGGATTGAACGCGTCCATGCCCGCGAGCACGAGCGTCAGCACGGGCAACGACAACGCCTTCGCGTCGACGGTGCCGACGAACGGCAGGTTGACGGCGGTGCCGGCGTTTTCCTCGGCGGCCGACCGCTGTGTCGCGGCGTCGCCCGTCGCGGCGTCCCCGGGTGCATCCGGGTTCGCGAGGCGTCGAGCCCGGCAGCCCGCGAGCGCGTCGGCGAGCTGCTGGCCGGTGGTCTCGGCGGAGTCGTAGCCGATGATGACCTGCCGGCAGAACACGAATCCCGGCGTGGACAGCGCTTCGACCCCGAGCGACCTCGCCGTCTCGAAATAGAAGCGAGCGTTGGCGCGGTTGTCCTTGACCGAATACCGCTTCAACTCCAGCCACGGATTGTCCCGTTCGAGTTGCGCGAGGAACGGCTTGGCGGCCTGGCAGTGCGGGCAGGTCGGCGAGAAGAAGTAGTAGAGCCGCACGGTCGGCGAGGCGTCCGCGGCCGTGCCGTACCAGAACGCGTCGGACTCGGGATCTCCGGTCCCGGCGCCCAGGGCGATACCGGAGACGAGGCAGGTCATGAGCAGGGCAAGCAGGCGCAGCGTCGCGGACATTCCGTTCGAACCCATGGTCGAAAATGCGCGAATCATACCGGTCGGCCGGGCGGATCCGCTCCGGTCTTGTACCGATGCCGGGGTGGGAACTTTACTTGCGTCCCTGCAGTCGCGGCGGCGGCGGGGCCAGTCGATCGGTCTCCGCGGGCGGCGTCGCCAGCAGCCAGTCCGGGTTCGGCAGCTCGCTGAAGATTTCGCGCAGCGCCTCCCCCCAGCGTCCCCGGATGCGCTGGAAGTATTCGTTCGTGGCGTCGATGTCGACCTGGCTGCTGACGCGGTGTTCGTCACGCCGGACGATCACCAGGTCGAGCGGCAGTCCCACGGACAGGTTCGAGCGGATCGTGGAGTCCATCGAGATCAGCGCGCACTTCGCCGCTTCGCTGAGCGGCATGCTGCGGCGGATGACGCGGTCGATGATCGGCTTGCCGTACTTCGACTCGCCGATCTGGAAGTACGTGGTGTCGTGCGTCGCCTCGACGAAATTGCCGGCGGAGTAGACGTGGAACAGCCGTGGGCCCTCGCCCTTGATCTGGCCGCCCAGGATGAAGGACGCATTGAACTCGACGCCCTGCACGCGCAGCGCCTCGGCGTCGCGGTGGTGCATCTCGCGCAGCGCGGCGCCGACGCAGCGCGCCGCCTCGAACATGTTCGCGCAGTTGTACAGGTGCGTGTCGCCGTGCTGGCTCGCGTTGCGCTCCGCCAGCACGTTCAGCACGCCCTGGGTGATGGCCAGGTTGCCCGCGGACATCAGCACGAGCACCCGGTCGCCGGGACGCTCGAACACGGTGGTCTTGCGGAACGTGCTGATCTGGTCCACGCCGGCATTCGTGCGCGAGTCCGAGAGGAACACGAGCCCCGCGTCCAGCAGCATCGATACGCAGTACGTCATGCTTCGTCCGTCGGGGCTGGATCGAGGAAAACCGCGCCGGCCGCACCGTCGCCCCCGGAAGGTCGTGGCCTGCGAGCCGGACTGTTGCCGAGGACGGCTCGCGCGGGAAGTGCGCGATACGCGAGATGGGGCCAATTTGACCACGACTTCGGGGGTGGCCGCCGATCGTGTCTGTGTGCGCCGACACGCCCTGCGGTGGGCCGGCTCGGGGGATTGCTGCGGAGGCTGACGGTCGCGCGGCGCGCACCGTCGCAGACTCCTGCGGTCGGTGTCATGGAAACCCGGAGGAACCCGTGAACTCAGGCAAGGATGACCGTGGGAAAGGCGCCGGCCGCGCGCCGGAAGGCGAAGACAGCCGCGGCGAGCGAGGCGCGGGCCGCGGGCCGAGCGGCTGGCCGGACATGCAGGGCGAAGGCAACCGCGACGCCGCGCGGGAGTACAACGAGTCGCAGCGCGACTTCGTCGAGTCCGGCGAGGTCGACCGTGCCGCGCGCGAGGCGGAGCCGAGGTCCGAAGCCGAACGCGCCGAGATGGAGGAGGCCGAGCGCAAGGGCCGGTCGCCCGCGCGCCAATGACTCCGTCGCGCCGCCGTCAGTAGCGGCCGTGGGTCTTGTAGAGGTAGTTGGTCAGTTCCGCCGTCTGCATCGAGAGCCGGCGCTGGATGTCGTGCACGACCCGCACGATCGCCCGCATAACCCGGTAGACGAGGTGCGGGTCGCGGTCGAGCATGGCCTCGAGATCGCCGCGGCTCAGTCCCAGCACGCGCGCCTCGCTCATGGCCGTCAGCGAGGCGAACCGCGTGGCGCCGTCGAGGAACGACAGTTCGCCGACCACGTCGCCGGGACGCATGACGTTCAGCGTCAGTTCGTTGTCCGTTCCCGCGGCCTTCACGACGCCGAGCGAGCCGCTCGTCACGACGTAGAGGTGATCGTCGGTGTCGCCTTCGCGCACGAGGACCTCGCCCAGCTTCAGGTCGCGCACGGTCATCGTCGACGCGAGCGCCTGGCATTGCTCCGGCGTCAGCTCGGTCGCGATCTTGGACTTGCTCAAGGCTTCGACGATGGCGGCGTCGGTCATGGGAGGGCTCCGCGTGGGCTGTCGCCGCCGATTGTCGCGGCAAGCGGCCGGGGGCGGGTAGTAGGTGAAAGCCGCGAACGGCGGCGCCGGCCCCCACCCCGGCTGCGGCGGACCATTCCAGCGCAGCGCGCCAGGTGGGTCAGGCGCCGGCCGGCAGCCGGCAGCGCGGCTTGGTGAGCAGCATGTGCACGTCGCCGACCTGGCGCTCGCGGAAGCCGCCCTCGCAATAGCACAGGTAGAACTCCCACATCCGGATGAACGACTCGGGGTACCCCAGCGCGCGCACCCGGTCCAGCCGCGACATGAAGTTCTCGCGCCAGCGCAGCAGCGTCGTCGCGTAGTGCGGACCGATGTCCTCGAGGTGGAACAGCTTGAGGTCGGTCGACCGGCGCACGGCGTCGACGATCGCCGTCACCGACGGGATGAAGCTGCCCGGGAAGATGAAGCGCTGGATGAAGTCGACGGACCGGAGCGCCTGCTCGTAGATCTGGTCCTGGATCGTGATCGCCTGCAGCAGCATCGCACCGTCGGGCTTGAGCAGCGCCGCGCACCGGGCCAGGTACGTGTCGAGGTACTGGTGCCCCACGGCCTCGATCATCTCCACTGAGACGAGCTTGTCGTACGTGCCGCGCAGGTTGCGGTAATCATCCAGCAGCAGCGTGACCTGACCGCTCTGCAACACGCCGGCCTGCTCGAACGTCCGCTTCGCCCAGTCGTGCTGTTCGCGCGATATCGTCGTGGTGGTCACCCGGCAGCCGTAGTGCCGGGCCGCGTGCAGCGCGAGGCCGCCCCAGCCGGTGCCGATCTCGACGAGGTGGTCCGCGGGCCCGAGCCGGAGCTTGCGGCAGATGCGATCGAACTTGGCGACCTGCGCTTCGTGCAGCGTGGCGTCCTCGCGCTCGAACACGGCGCACGAGTAGGCCATGGTCGCGTCGAGGAACAGCGCGAACAGGTCGTTGCCGAGGTCGTAGTGTGCCGCGATGTTGCGGCGACTTCCCCGCAGGCTGTTGCGGTTGAGCCGGTGCAGTACGCGACGGATCGGCCCGGCCCCGACGGCGGCCGCGCCTTCGACGCGTTCCAGCGCGGCGCGGTTCACGACGAACAGGCGCATCAGCGTCGTCAGGTCGTCGGTGCGCCAGAGCCCGCGGATGTAGGCTTCGCCCGCGCCAACGCTGCCGCCGAACGCAATGTCGGCGAATGTCTGCGGATGCAGCACCTCGAGCGTCGCCTGCAGGTCGCAGTCGGCGGTGCGCCGGCCGAACGCGTGGCGCTCGCCCGTACCGGGAACGACGAGCGTGAGTTCGCCGTGTTCGAGTCGTGCGAGCGCCTGCAGGGTGAGGCGTCTCCCGACCCGTTGCAGCAGGGTCGGCGAGGCCGCGGTCGCGGGCAGCGGCCGCGCGTCGAATGCGGTGGGGACGATGGAGGCGGCGTTGCTCTTGCTCATGGCGTCGTCTCGGCGGAGGTTGGGGGCAGGACACTCCCGGCGCGACGACGATGACCCGCGCCGGTTGCGTCCGGATGGCTGAAGAACGGCGTGCGCTTGAGCCAGAGCTGCAGGGCCTGCCAGTAGATCGCGGCGCTGACCTTGGCCGTCATGAACGGATGGCGCAGCAGGGCTCCTGCGAGCGAGACGCCGTTGATCGGCTCGCGCCGCAGGTTGAGCGTCGCGTCGAAGACCAGACGGCCGTCCTGGTGGTTCTCCATGTGCACCGCCAGCCGTTCCCCCGGTCGCGTGAAGCGCCAGTCGTAGTCCATGTCGAGCGGCAGGAACGGCGAGACGTGGAAGTCCTTGCCGAAACGGAAATGCATCCGGTCGGGCGCGCCGCGGTTCACCGATTGTGGCAGGACGTAGCAGTGGCGCTCGCCCCAGGGGGTGTTGTTGATCTCGGCAACGACTGCCTCGGGCCGCGCGTCGCCGGCGTCGAAACAGTAATAGAAGCTGACCGGGTTGAAGCCATAACCGAAGTAGCGCGGGTGTGTCAGCAGCCGGATCGGTCCCCGCGTCGCTACGCCGGCGCGGTCGCGCACGAGGTCACGGATGCACGTGCGCAGGTCCCGGGCCGGGTCACCGTGATGGTCGGCCCGGTGCCAGTGCGCCGGCGCCGCGCGCTCGCCGGACGACCACAGCCAGCGGCCGTCGAAGACCGTGTCGACCTCGTCGAGGTCGAGATAGAGCAGGGTAAGCCGGTAGCGGAACGCATGCCCGGCCGGCTCGTGCCGCCGATGCCTAACCGACCCGTGGTAGAGGCAACTGTGCACGAGCGAAGTCCTCGGCGAAGTGTGCGAGCGCCGCCTGTGCGCTCACGACACCGTCCTCGTGGAAGCCGCAGCGCCAGTAGGCACCGCAGTAATAGGTGCGATGCGCACCGTCGAGCTCTCGCTGCCGGCGCTGCGCGGCGACGCCCTCGGGGCTGTAGACGGGGTGCGCGTACTGGAACGTGCGCAGGACCCGGCGCGGATCGATGGCCCCGCGGTGATTGAGCGTGACGAGGAAGCGGGTCGGCGCGGCCTGCAGGCCCTGCAGCACGTTCATGTCGTAGGTGAGCGCAACCGGCTCCTGGGGGTCGCGCAGCCGGTGATAATTCCACGCGGCGCGCGCCAGTGCGCGGCGCGGCAGCACGCTCGCATCGGTGTGCAGGATCGCTTCGTTCGGGGCATACCGCAGGGCGCGCAGCACGTCGATCTCCGCGCGCGACGGCTGGTCGAGCAGCACGAGGGCCTGGTCCGAATGGCAGGCGAGGAACACGTAGTCGAAATGCTCGACGTCGCCCGCGCGCGTGCGCACGCTGACCTGGTTCGGCTGCCGACGGATCGACGTCACCGGCGTCGAGAGCCGCAGCCGTGCGCGTGAGGCGGCGAGCAATGCGCGCACGTATTCGCGCGACCCGCCCCGCACCGTCTTCCAGACCGGACGGTCGTCGAGGTTCAGGAATCCGTGCCGGTCGAAGAAGTCGATGAAGAACCGGGCCGGGAAGCCGAGCACCGCGGACGCCTCGGCCGACCAGATCGCCCGGCCCATCGGCACGATGTAGTGCTCGACGAACTGCGCCGAGTAGCCCGCGGAGCGCAGGTATTCGCCGAGCGTCGGGTCGTCGTTCGTCTGCCGCAGCCAGCGCTTCGCGCGGGTGTTGAACAGCAGGATCTCGGCGATCATGCGCAGGAACGCAGGGCGGACCAGGTTGCGGCGCTGGGCGAAGAGCGCGTTGGCGGACGTGCCGTTGTACTCGAGCCCGGTCTGCTCGCAGCGCAGGCTGAAGCTCATGCTCGAGTCCTGCCAGCCGACGCCGAGTTCGCGCAGCATTGCGATGAAGTTCGGGTAGGTCCAGTCGTTGAAGACTATGAATCCGGTGTCGATCGCCCAGGACTGCCCCTCGTACTCGACGTCGACGGTGTTGGTGTGGCCGCCCGCATGGTCGGCCGCTTCGTAGAGCGTGACGTCGTGGTCGCGGGCGAGTCGCCACGAGGCATAGAGCCCTGCGATGCCGGCCCCGACGACGGCGATGCGCGTCATGCGCGCTGGACCTCGCGCGCATTGCGCACACGCTCGGGCACCGGGTTCAGGTCCCAGACGACGCCGAACGCGGCGAGACCGCGCAACAGGTAGAAGGTCAGGTCGATCTCCCACCAGTAGAAGCCCTGGCGGACCGCGCTCGGGTAGTGGTGGTGGTTGTTGTGCCAGCCCTCGCCGAGCGTGAGCAGCGCGAGCAGCGCGTTGTTGCGGCTGTCGTCCCGCGTGGCGTAGCGACGCGAGCCCCAGCGATGGCAGAGCGAGTTGATCGTGTACGTGCCGTGGTAGCACGCGACGGTCGAGACGAAGAAGCCCCAGACGAGCATCTGGGCGCCCGACGTGCCCAGGCCCGGCGCGTGGCGCTCGAGCGCCAGGCCCGTCGCCAGTAAAGCGAGCGCGAGTAGCAACGGCACGAGGACGTCGAACCGGTCGAGCCAGCGCAGTTCGGGGTATCGCGTCAGGTCCCTGACGCGCTGCAGGTCGGGACGGAAGTGGCGGCGCGAGAGGAACCAGCCCATGTGCGCCCAGAGGAAGCCGTGCTGCCGCGGCGAATGTGCGTCCTGCACCTTGTCGGAGAACGCGTGGTGGTGCCGATGGTGCGCGGCCCACCAGATCGGCCCGCGCTGCACGGCGGAGGCGCCGAGCAGGGCGAAGAGGAACTGGGCCGCGCGCGAGGTCTTGAAGCTGCGGTGCGAAAAGTACCGGTGGTAGAAAGCCGTGATCGCGAACATGCGCAGCAGGTACAGCGCGACGCAGGTCGCCACGGCGACGGCGCTCGCGCCCACGACGAATACCAGCAGGCACGCGAGGTGCATCGCGGCGAACGGAACGATGCGCGCCCAGTCGACACCGTCCGCCGTGTCGAGGGCCGCGTCCTCGGGCGCCGGGGCTGCCGCGTCGAACCATTGCCGCAGCTTGCGCAGCCATCGGCTGCCGATTGCACCGCCCACGCCGCCCACGCTCGTGCCCGTGCTCAACGGTGCGCGACGGTCGAGCCGGAGCCGAGCAACTGCACGCGCAGCTCATCGACCACGCTGCGGTGGTCGAGCCAGATCGACAGGAACGCAGGCCCGAAGTCGGGGTCGTCCACCTGGCCGAGGAAGCGCTCGGCGTCGTAGAACCGCGTGGCCTGCCCCGACACCACCACGGTCGTGAGGTTGTCGCCCGGCGCGACGTCCGACCAGAGGCGGTCGAGTTCCGCGAGCCAGGTGTCGCGCCGGTGCGAGGGCACGTCGCCGAGCAGCCGCCAGGCGGTGGCCGTGATGCGGAGCAGATCAGCGCGCGAAAACTCGCGCTGGTACCAGAGGCTCAGTGCGACCGGTTCGCCCGCGAGGTAGCCGTCGAATCGGCCGGCAGGCGTCCACAGGCTCGCCTGGTAAATCGGTCGGCCCATGAAGCGCAGCTCGCCCGCGCCGACCCGCCGGAGTTCGGAGTGCGAGGCGTGTACCGGGTCCGGCAGCCGTGCTGCGCCAGCGACGGCCGCGGGCAGGGTCGCCATCAGGACGACCGCAACGACGCAGAGGGCTCGGTTCGCGAGGGACATGCGCGTCGTTTCGCCCCGGCCGGGGCGACGGATTCAGGCGTGCCGGGCGACGGGCTCCCGGATCCTGGCGTACGCGGCCAGTGCCTCGCGACGACTCGCCGCGAGGTCGACGATCGGCCGCGGATAAGTCTTGCCGAGCGTCACGCCCGCAGCCAGGAGGACGTCGGACGGGGCTTGCCACGGCCGGTGGATCCACGCATCCGGCAGCTGCGCCAGTTCGGGCAGCCAGCGTCGCAGGTACGCACGCTGTGGGTCGTAACGTTCGGCCTGCAGCACCGGGTTGAAGATCCGGAAGAACGGTGCGGCGTCGGCGCCGCAACCGGCCGTCCATTGCCAGCCGAGCGTGTTGCTGGCGAGATCGGCGTCGACGAGCGTGTCCCAGAACCAGCGCGCGCCCGCGAGCCACGGCTGGCGCAGGTTCTTGGTCAGCAGCGACGCGACGATCATCCGCACGCGGTTGTGCATCCAGCCCGTGCTCCAGAGCTCGCGCATCCCCGCGTCGACGATCGGGTACCCCGTGCGCCCACGCCGCCAGGCCTCGAGCAGCGACTCGTCGTCCGACCACGCGAAGCGGGCGAAGCGTTCATCGAGCGGGGCATTGGCGGTGTGCGGGAAGTGATGCAGCAGGTGGTGCGCGAAGTCGCGCCAGCCGAACTCGCGCACGAAAGCCTCCGCGGACTTGCGTGCCTCGGGCCGGTCGACCACGGCGTTGCGCGCGGCGACCAGGCACTGGCGCGCCGTCAGCTCGCCGAAGTGCAGGTGCGGCGACAGCCGCGAACTCGCGGGGCGGTCCGGCCGGTTGCGATCTTCGTCGTAGGTCGCAATCTCCCCGTTGCAGAACTCGTCGAGCCGCGCATGTCCTCCCGCTTCCCCCGGCGCCCAACGCGCGGCGAGACCCGCGTCCCAGCGAACTTGCGGCAACAGGCCGAGCGCCGGAATCGGCACGCTGCGCGGTGCGCGCCGTGGCCCGTGCAGCCGCGCGGGCGCCGGCAACGGTGCAGGCAGGGTGTCGAACTGTGCCTGACATGCCCGCCAGAACGGCGTGAACACCTTGTACGGCCCGCCTTGCGCCGTGCGAACCTGCCACGGCTCGCACAGCAGCGGTCCGCCGAAGCTTTCACACGTGAGGCCACGCGACCGCAGTTCGGCCTGCAGCGGCGCGTCGCGGGCGACCGCCGCGGGCTCGTAGCGCCGGTTCCAATGGATGCGCGTGGCTCCCGTCTCCTCGACGAGTGCCGAGAGTTCGCGCGCCGGAGGCCCCCGACGCACGGTCAGCCCGATGCCCCGCGGACGCAGGGCCTCGTCGAGACGCAGCAGGCTGTGATGCAGCCACCAGTCGCTGGCCGCCCCCGCGCGCCATTCGCCGTCGTCCTCGGGCGAATGCACGTAGACGGCGACGACGCGCTCTGCGTGCGCGACCGCTGCGGCCAGCGCCGGGTGATCGGCGAGGCGCAGGTCGCGACGGAACCAGACCAGGGCGGTGGACATCGGGGCGGAAGGGGATAGGGGGTAGGGGATAGGGGCGGAAAAGAAAAAGCCGCACCGGGAGGTGCGGCTTTCTGTTCGGTCGCCGCGGCGGTCTGGATGCCGCCGCAGGCCTCGTCAGCGGGCCGACGCGCGCAGCGCCGCGATGCGCTCCTCGATCGGCGGATGTGTCATGAACAGGCGTTTGAGCCCCGCTCCGACGCCGCCCTGGATGCCGAACGCCGCCATCTTCTCCGGGAGCGGGCCGGCGTGGCGCTGCTGCAGCCGCTGCAGGGCGCCGATCATGGATTCGCGGCCGGCCAGGTGCGCGCCGCCCGCGTCGGCGCGGAATTCACGCTGCCGCGAGAACCACATGACGATCATCATGGCGAGGAAGCCGAGCACCACCTGCGCGATGATCGACGTGATCAGGAACGCCGGGCCGTGGCCTTCCTCGGTCTTGAAGACGACGCGGTCCACGACGTGGCCGACCACGCGCGACAGGAAGAAGACGAAGGTATTGACCACGCCCTGGATCAGCGTGAGCGTGACCATGTCGCCGTTCGCGACGTGACTGACTTCGTGGGCCAGGACGGCTTCGGCTTCCTGCTGCGACATGCTCTGCAGCAGGCCGGTGCTGACCGCGACGAGCGCGGCGTCGCGACGCGCACCCGTGGCGAATGCATTCGGCTCCGGCGAGTCGAACACGCCCACTTCCGGCATGCCGATGCCCGCCTGCTGCGCCTGGCGCTGCACGGTGCCGACGAGCCAGCTCTCGGTGGCGTTCGTCGGCTGCGTGATCACGCGCACGCCCATCATTTTCTTGGCGGACCACTTGGAGATCGCCAGCGAGAACAACGAGCCGGTGAAGCCGACCACGGCCGACATGACCAGCAGGGCGCCGAGGTCGAGTCCAGTCCCTTGTGCGTCGAGGATGCTGTCGATGCCCAGCAGGCTGAGCACGATGCCGAGCAGTACGACGATCGCGAGGTTGGTGGCCAGGAACAGGAAGATGCGTTTCATGTCGGCTTCATTCTCCATCGGGCCGCGGGGCCCGCTTCGAACCCTTCGGTGGGGACGACGGTCGCAGATTCAAGCCGGCGCGGCGGCCGCGGCGTGGCCTGCCGCATCGTTTTCCAGCATACTAGCACGAAGCGAAAAACCGGAACCGTGCTTCAGACAATGGCGGCGCGCACCGGTTCCCTGCCGACCGAGGTTCCTCGCGTGAAGCAGCAGCAGCCAGCCCAGACCCGGCACTGGACGTTCCTGAGCAACCATGCCCACGTGCTGGTCTGCCTGGCGCTGGACCGCAATGCGCGGTTACGCGACGTCGCGGGCAGCGTCGGCATCACCGAACGCGCCGTCCAGAAGATCGTGAGCGACCTCGAGGACGCCGGCATCATCGTCCGCGAACGTTCGGGGCGACGCAATTCCTACCGACTCAACGCGGGCGTGCCGCTGCGGCACCCGCTCGAGTCGCATTGCACGGTCGGCACGCTGCTCGCGTTGCTGCTCGAGCGCACCGAGGCCAGGCGAGCGCGGCCGAGCCCGTAGGCCTTTACTCAGGCCCCGCTGCAAGAGTCAACGCTATCCCTTTGCCGGCGTTGAAGTTTCAGCGTCGGGCAGCAGGTTGTCCAGTTCCAGCGTGACCTTGACGAGCCCGCCTGAGTCGGGCTGGGTCCGCACGTTGAAGCCGAAGCGGCGCGCCCAGGCCGATACGCTCACGTTTTCGGGCAGCGTCTCGCCTTCGAGGCAGGTGTAGCCACGTGCGAGCGCGGCCTGCGTCAGGCTTCGCATCAACTCGGTGCCGAGCCCGCAGCCCTGCCAGGCGTCGGCGACCACGACCGCGCATTCGGCCCGCGTCGTGCCCTCGATCCGCGCGAATCGGCTGACGCCCACGATGCGGTCGGCGTCGTCCTCGTGCACGATGGCCGCCAGCGCCAGGCGGTCGACGTAGTCGACGTCGAGCAGCGGTTCGAGGGCGCGACGGGTCAACTGCGCGACGTAGTAATGCGTGCGCTGGTACAGCGTTTCCCGCGACAGGCCCTGGACGAATCGAAGCTCGAGGTCGATGTCGTCGGGGCGCAGCGGACGGATGCGCACCGGCACTCGGCCGGCCGGGTGCCAGGTGCGTTCCAGCTCGGCGGGGTACCGACCCCGGGCCGGGTCGGAGTCGGGGGCGAGAGGTCCAGTGGTCGGCGCGCTCACTCGCGGTCGCGGTATGCGTCGTCGTCGAGGTCGTCGTCTTCGTCGTCGTCCCAGTCGTCGTCTTCGTCTTCGTCCTCGTCGTCTTCCCAGTCTTCGTCGTCCTCGAGGTCGAGGTCGTCGTCATCGTCCTCGTCGTCGACCTCCTCCTCGTCGTCCACCCAGCCTTCCGGTGCGACGGCGAGTTCGAGATCCATTTCGTTCCACTGGTCGAGGTCGAGCTCCTGGATCTCCCGGTCCGGCCACTGAATGCGAATGATTTCCTCGTCAGGGTCGACCGAAAGGACCTGGAACGTCTCCTCGGTGTCGAGGTCTTCGTACCACTGCCCCGCCTGCGGTTCGTAATCACGGCTCACGGTCGGCGCCCTCAGTAAAAAAAGGCCGGTCGAACGGCCTCTGAATGCGAACAACTATACGGTCGCCCGGAAGCGGCAGGCAACCGGAACACACCTATGCTGCACTGCCGCAATTCGCGTACACTCGGAATGGATTCGCTCCCCGAGGACGTCATCGTGTACTCCTACCGCGCGCCGCTTCGAGACATCCGTTTCGTCGTCCACGAAGTGCTCGACTTCGAGGAAAACTACCGGGCCTACGGCCGCGAGGAACTGACGCGGGACCTGCTCGAGGGCATCCTCGAGGAGGGCGCACGCTTCGCGGAGGACGTGCTCGCGCCCACCAACCGGGTCGGCGACGAGCATGGGCTCACGTTCGAGAACGGGCAGGTCAGGACCCCACCGGGCTTCAAGGAAGCCTACGACCGCTATTGCCACGACGGCTGGATCACGATGACCGCCGATCCGGCGTGGGGCGGCCAGGGCCTGCCCGCCGGCTTCTCGCTCGCGTTCGGCGAGATGCTCGTCTCCGGCAACATGGCCTGGCGCATGTACTCGGGCCTCACCGAGAGCGCGTCGCTCACGATCGCGGCCCACGCGACCGAGGAGCTCAAGCAGCGTTACCTGCCCAGGATGGTCAAGGGCGAGTGGTCGGGCACGATGTGCCTGACCGAATCGCACTCCGGCACCGACCTCGGCATCCTGAAGACCCGGGCCGAACCGCAGGCCGACGGCAGCTATACGCTGACCGGCACCAAGATCTTCATCAGCGCGGGCGAGCACGACCTGACGTCGAACATCGTCCACCTGGTGCTGGCGCGCCTGCCGGACGCGCCTCCGGGGACGCGCGGCATCAGCCTGTTCCTGGTGCCGAAGTTCCTGCCCGACGCTGACGGCAACCCCGGCAAGGCGAACGGCGTGAGCTGCGGTTCGATCGAGCACAAGATGGGCATCCATGCCTCGCCCACCTGTGTCATGCACTTCAACGACTCGATCGGCTGGCTGGTCGGCAAGCCGAACGAGGGGCTCGGCTGCATGTTCACGATGATGAACCATGCCCGCCTCGGCGTCGGCCTGCAGGGCCACGGTCTTTCCGAGCTCGCCTGGCAGGCCTCCATCGCCTATGCGAACGACCGCCTGCAGGGGCGCGCGATGACGGGCCCGAAGGAGCCCGGCAAGCCGGCCGATCCCATCATCGTGCACCCCGACGTGCGCCGCATGCTGCTCACGCAGAAGGCCTTCGTCGAAGGCGGTCGCGTGCTCTGCTTCCTGACCGGACGCGAGATCGACAGCGCGCACCTGAACCCCGACGAGACGGCCCGCCGCCGTTCGAACGACCTGATCGCGTTCCTGACGCCGATCGTCAAGGGCTTCCTGACCGAGGCCGCAATGGAGGTCACGAGCCTGGCGGTGCAGGTCCATGGCGGCCACGGGTTCATCCGGCAGACCGGCGTCGAGCAGCTCATGCGCGACGCCCGCATCACGCCCATCTACGAGGGCACGAACGGCGTGCAGGCGCTCGACCTGCTCGGACGCAAGGTCTTCGGCACGGGCGGCAAGAGCCAGCAGATGATCTCGGCGCGCATGGTCGAGTCGATCCAGAAGTTCGGGGCGGCGCCGGAGCTCGCGCCGTTCGCGGCCGAACTCGGCAAGCGTCTCGAGCAGTGGGGCAGGCTCACGACGGAACTCGGCGCCGCCGCGATGAAGGACCCCGACGAAGTCGGCGCCGCGGCGACCGATTACCTGCACATCGCGGGCTACATGTGCCTCGGCTGGTGCTGGCTCGTGTCCGCCGGCGTCGCGGCGAAGAAGCTCGCCGAGAACCCGGACGACGACTTCTACAAGGCGAAGCTCGTCACGGCGCGACACTACTTCATGCGGATCTTCCCGCGGGTCGATGGACACATGGCCGCCGCCCGCGCGGGCGCGGCGGGGTTGATGGCGCTCGCCGCGGACCACTTCGCGATCGCATGAGCGCAGCCTCCGCCGCCCGCAGCGGCTCACGTCTGGCACGGGCGCGGAGGGTCGTGGTCAAGATCGGCTCCGCGCTGCTCGTCGAGGCTTCGACGGGCCGCCTGAACCGTGCCTGGCTCGAGACGCTGGCGGCGGACGTCGCAGCGCTGCGCAAGCGCGGCCAGGAGGTCATCCTCGTGTCGTCCGGGGCCATCGCGCTCGGGCGGCGCCAGCTCGGTCTGGCACCGGGCAGGCTGCGGCTCGAGGAGAGCCAGGCTGCCGCGGCGGTCGGCCAGATCCGCCTCGCACACGCCTGGAAGGAAGTGCTCGAGCAGCACGACCTCGCCGTCGCGCAGATGCTGCTCACGTTCGGCGACACCGAGGAGCGCCGGCGGTACCTCAACGCGCGCACCACGCTCGAGACGCTGCTCAAGCTCGGTGCGATCCCGGTCATCAACGAAAACGACACGGTCGCCACGGCAGAGATCCGCTACGGCGACAACGACCGCCTCGCCGCCCGCGTCGCGCAGATGGCGAGCGCCGATTGTCTCGTGCTGCTGTCCGACGTCGACGGCCTCTACACCACCGACCCGACCGTGGACACGGCGGCGGTCTTCATCCCCGAGGTCACGCAGGTCACGCCGCAGATCGAATCGATGGCGGGCGGCTCGGCGTCCGACCTCGGGTCGGGCGGCATGGCGACCAAGGTCATGGCGGGCAGGATCGCGCTCGCCGCGGGCTGCAACATGTGCATCACGCTCGGTCGCGAGCAGCATCCGCTGCGGCGCATCGACGGGGGTGCGCGCTGCACGTGGTTCGTGGCCCAGGCCTCGCCCAGGACCGTGCGCAAGCAGTGGATCATGGGGCTGCTCAAGCCGGCGGGCACGCTGCACGTCGATGCGGGCGCGGCGAAGGCGCTGCGCAGCGGCAAGAGCCTGCTGCCCGCGGGCGTGACCAGGGTCGAGGGTCGTTTCGACCGTGGCGACGCTGTCATCGTGCGTGACCCGGACGGCCTCGAACTCGCGCGCGGCCTGTGCGCCTATTCGAGCGAGGCGGCGCGGCGCGTCTGCGGCCGTCGCAGCCAGGAGCTCGAGGCGATTCTCGGGTATCGTGGGCGCGACGAGATGATCCACCGCGACGACCTGGTATTGCTGTGAACGAACACGCTGCGCTGGCGGTGACGATGCAGCGCATCGGGCGCGCCGCCGTCGATGCGCAGCGCGCGCTCTCCGTCGCCGACGGCGAGCAGCGCAACGGCGCGTTGCGCGCGATGGCCGCGACGCTGCGCACCCAGCGGTCGCAAGTACTCGCCGCGAACGCGCGCGACATGGCAGCGGCGACGCAGGCCGGGCTCGGCAAGGCCGCACTCGATCGGCTCGCGCTCGATCCGGCGCGGGTCGAGGCCATGGCCCGTGGCATCGAGGACATCGCGGCGCTGCCCGACCCGATCGGTACGGTGATCGCCGACTGGACGCGGCCGAACGGGCTGCGCATCCAGCGCGTGCGCGTTCCGCTCGGCGTGATCGGCATCGTCTACGAAAGCCGCCCCAACGTGACCAGCGACGCCGGCGCTCTGTGCCTCAAGGCGGCCGACGCGGCGATCCTGCGCGGCGGCAGCGACAGCCACGACTCGAGCACGGCGATCCATGTCTGCCTCGTCGCAGGACTGCGCGCTGCGGGCCTGCCCGAGGCGTGCATCCAGCTCGTGCCGACGACCGACCGGGCGGCGGTCGGGATGATGCTCGCCGGGCTCGACGGGGCGATCGACGTCATCGTGCCGCGCGGCGGCAAGAGCCTGGTCGCACGCGTACAGCAGGAGGCGCGCGTGCCGGTGATCGGTCATCTCGAGGGCATCTGCCACGTCTACGTCGACAAGGCGGCCAGCCTCGAGATGGCGCGCTCGATCGTGCTCAATGCGAAGCTGCGCCGGACCGGCGTCTGCGGCGCCGCCGAGACGCTGCTCGTCGACGCCGCGGCGGCGCGCACGCACCTCGCGCCGCTCGTGAAGGAGTTGCTCGATGCGGGCTGTGAGGTCCGCGGCGACGACGCCGTGCGCGCGGTCGACGGGCGAGTCGTGCCGGCGTGCGAACGGGACTGGCACACGGAGTATCTCGACGCGATCATCTCGGTGAGGCTCGTCGACGGTGTGGACGGCGCCATCGACCACATCGCGCGCTACGGCTCCGACCACACCGAATCGATCGTCACCGACGACGCGGCGACCGCCGAACGCTTCCTGGCACGGGTCGACAGCGCGATCGTGCTGCACAACGCGTCGACGCAGTTCGCCGACGGCGGCGAGTTCGGCATGGGCGCGGAGATCGGCATCTCGACGGACCGCTTCCATGCGCGGGGGCCGGTCGGCGTCGAACAGCTGACGAGCTACAAATACGTGGTGCGTGGCAACGGCCAGGTCAGGACCTGAGGGTGCCTGGTGCCTGGTGCCTGGTGTCTAGTGCCTGGTGTCTAGTGTCTAGTGTCCAGCGGATAGTCGGACGGCCGGCTGTGTCGGCGCGCGGCGAAGCCGCTTCCGACCAGACACTAGACACTAAACACTAGACACTGTTCCGCAGCGCCGCGAGGCCGCCGGCCAGCGAATACACCTCCGTGTAGCCGTGCGTGCGCAGGTGCTCGGCGAGCGCGAGGCTGCGCACGCCGTGCGCGCACACGACGAGATAGCGCCCCTCCGGCGGCAACGCGCTCGCGCCTTCGACGAGTGCGCTCAACGGCACGTGCAGGTCGATGGGCGGCTCCGGGCCGTCGGCCACGCGTTCCCATGCCTCGCGGATGTCGACGAGCGTCAGGCCACTCGCCCGTGCGGCGCGCAGGCTCGTGTAGTGCAGCTCGACCTCGCCGACATCGAGCGAAGCGTCGCGCAGCAGGGTGCGGCTGGCATGATCGCAGGCGGGATTGCGCGCGGCCTTGAGCGTGTGCCAGTGCATGCCGAGCAGGTCGAACGTGTGCAGCGCGGGCGTCGCCTCGCCCGCCAGCCCGAGCAGGATCTTGAGCGCCTGCATCGCCTGCATCGCGCCGAGCGTCGCCGGCACGGCGCCGAGCACGCCTGCCTGGGCGCAATTGCCGACGAGGCCGTCGCGCGGCGCTTCCGGCCACAGGCAACGCAGGCACGGCCAGTCCTCGCGCGGCAGGTAGGTCTGCAACTGCCCCTCGTACTGGTACACGCTCGCGAAGACGGCCGGCTTGCCGAGGCTGACGGCCGCATCGTTGACGAGGAACTTGGTCGCGAAATTGTCGCTGCAGTCGACCACCAGGTCGTATCGCTCCAGCCATTCGGCGATGTTCGAGGCGCTGGCGCGTTCGGCGTGCAACTCGACCTGCACGTCAGGGTTCAGTGCGCGCAACCGTCGCGCGGCCACCTCTGCTTTCCCGGCGCCGACGTCTGCCGGCCCGTACAGCGGCTGCCGGTGCAAATTGCTCGCCTCGACGACGTCGCCATCGGCAATCCCGACGCGACCGACGCCGGCAGCGGTGAGGTACTGCAGCACCGGCACGCCGAGCCCGCCCGCGCCGATGACCAGCACCGAGCCCCGGCGCAGCTTCGCCTGCCCCTCGACGCCGACCTCGGGCAAGGCGACCTGCCGGGAGTAGTCGGGCGCGTGGGTGCGGCCGTCCGCGGACTCGTCGTGATGGCGGCCGGAATGGCCGTGCTCGCGGGTGTGTTCCGACGGCTGTGCGCAGCGCTCGCAATTGACCCAGCCCGAGTCGCCGTCGACGTAGTGTTCCTTTTTCCAGATCGGGACGCGGTGCTTGACCTCGTCGATGATGTAGCGGCACGCGGCGAACGCCTCGCCGCGATGCGGTGCGCTGACGCCGACCCACACCGCCATCTCGCCGAGCGCGAGGTCGCCGATCCGGTGCACGCATGCTGCGCGGCGGACGCCGTATTTCTCGACGGCCTCGGCCACGATGCGCTCGCCCTCGCGCACCGCCAGCGCCGCGAACGACTCGTATTCGAGCCGCTCGACGCGGCGTCCTTCGTTGTGGTCGCGCACCCAGCCCTCGAAGCTCGCATAACCGCCGCAGGACGGATCGACCAGCGCGGCGCGGTACGCGGCCGTGTCGAGCGGCGCGGTGCTGAACGAGAAGGCCTGCATCAGCCCCCCGCGACCGGTGGAATGAAGACGACGCGGTCGCCGCTCGCGAGCGAGGCGTTCCAGTCGCGAAACTCGTCGTTGACGGCCACGCGCAGCATCGCGCGCGGCAGCGTGAAGCCGTGGACGGTGCGCACTTCGTCGTAGAGATCGGCGGGGTTCGCGGCGCTCGTGTCCAGCGTCTCTTCGCTGCGACCGGCCTGCTCGCGCAGGACCGCGAAGTACTGCAGATGGATCCGTTTCATCTGCCGCCCTCTGGTCACGGCGCGGCGGCCGCCACGTCACGCTTGCCGCCGTGCTTCTCGAGCAGCCGCGTCTCGGCGATGACGATCGCGTGCGACAGCGCCTTGCACATGTCGTAGATCGTGAGCGCCGCGACGGTGGCGCCGGTCAGCGCCTCCATCTCGACGCCCGTCTTGTGGTGGATCGAGACGGTGCAGCGCACGACGGCTTCGTCGCCCTGCATCTCGATCGCGACGTCGCAGCGCTCCAGCCCGAGCGGGTGGCAGAAGGGGATCAGCTCGTGGGTGCGTTTGGCGGCCATGACGCCGGCGACGATCGCCGTGTGGAACACCGGCCCCTTGGCGGTCGCGTAGTTCGAGGCGTCCAGCGCGCGCGCCACCTCCGCGGGGAACCGCACGCGCGTCTCGGCGACGGCGGTGCGATGCGTGACCGACTTGCCGCCTACGTCGACCATGGTCGGTCGGCCTGCGGCATCCACGTGCGTGAGGGCGTTCATGTGCGGTCAGCCGCCGATGTAGTGCATCTCGACCTTGTGCAGCGGCTTCTCGCCCGTTCGCAATTCGTTGCGAAGTTCGCTGTAGCGATCCGAACGCTGCGACCACGCGTGGCGGATCAGGTCGAGCAGTTCCGGGTCGGTCGCCCCTGCGCGCAACGGCGCACGCAGGTCCACGCCGTGAGTCGCGAACAGGCAGGTGTAGAGCACGCCTTCCGAGGACAGACGGGCACGGTTGCAGTCGCCGCAGAACGGTGCACTGACGGACGAGACGAACCCGATCTCGCCGGCGCCGTCCTCGTAGGCGTAGCGCTCGGCCACCTCGCCACGGTACCGGCCCGACAAAGGCGTCACCGGCCAACGTGCGCGGATCTTTGCGAGCAGTTCGTGGGACGGCACCACGTCGCCGGGCTCCCAATGGTTGCGGTTGCCGACGTCCATGTACTCGATCAGGCGCACCGTCACGCCGGTGCCGCGGAACCGTTCGAGCAGCGGCAGAACGGTGTGGTCATTGCGACCACGCTGCACGACCGCGTTGATCTTGACCGGCCGCAGGCCCACGTCGAGCGCGACGTCGATGCCGCGCAGCACCTCGGCGAGGCCGCCGAACCCGCCACTCATCGCGGTGAACACCGCTTCGTCGAGCGAGTCGAGGCTCACCGTCACCCGGTGCAGCCCGTTGCCCTTGAGCTCGGCTGCATGCTGCGCGAGCAGCACGCCGTTGGTCGTGAGCGCGAGATCGGCGATGCCCTCGATCGTCGACAGCTCGGCGACGAGGTCGGGCAGGCCGGACCGCAGCAGCGGTTCGCCGCCCGTCAGGCGCACTTTTTTTACGCCGAGGCCGGTGGCGAGCCGCGCGAGCCGCGCGATCTCCTCGAACGTGAGGCGCTCCGCCGAGCGCAGGAACCGGTACGCGTCGTGGAACGTGGACTGCGGCATGCAGTAGGGACAGCGGAAGTTGCAGCGATCCATGACCGAGATGCGCAGGTCGTGGATCGGCCGTCCGAGCTGGTCGCGCAGTGCGGGCGCCGTCGACAGGCGGGTCACGCTTGCGTCATCGGAGTTGGCCACGGCATCACCAGCGGTAGAGCGGGGCGATGTGCCCCGCGGGCAGTTCGCGCGGGCCGGGCGGCAGCTCGACGAAGCCGTCGGTCCCGAGCAGGGAAATGAAATCGCCCGATCCGCGCGTCGGGCGCGGCATCGCGACCAGGCCGAGCGTCGGACTGTGCTCGACCTGCACCGGCAGGAAGAACCAGAGCGCCGGCTTCACGGTGAAGTCCGCGCCGAGAGGCACGTGTTCAGGAGCGCCCGGGCGCGCACCGAGCATCGTGTGGAGCGCGGGCAGCGCATAGCGCAGCAGGCACACGAGTGCGGACACCGGATTGCCCGGCAGCCCGAGGACCGTCTGTCCCCCAGGGCCGATGCCGAACCAGATCGGCTTCCCGGGACGTTGCGCAATGCGGTGAAACACCTCGGCCACTCCCAGTTCGCGCAGCACGCTCGGCACGTGGTCGAAGCGTCCCATCGACACGCCGCCGGTGAGGACGATGACGTCGTGCGTGGCGAGGTGCGTCGCGAGCCGGCTCGCCAGCACCTCGTGGTCGTCCGGCAGGTGATCTTCCGCCACACGGTGGAACCCGCGCAAGTTCAGCGCGCCCCGCAAGGCGCAGCTGTTCGAGCTCCGCACCTGCCAGGCCTCGATCGGCTCGTCGGGCGCGACCAGTTCGTCGCCGGTCGCCACGATGACGATGCGCGGGTCGGCGCGCACGTCGGCCCGCGGCAGCCCCGCCGAGGCCAGCACCGCGAGTTCCGGCGCGCCGAGCACGGTGCCGCGCGCGAGCAGCATGTCGCCTTCGCGACAGTCCACCCCGCGCGTGTGCACGTTCCAGAACGGTTCGACGGGCGTGCGCTCGTCGACAGCGGCGACGCCGTCCGCGACGACCAGCCGCTCGACGGGGACGACGCAGTCGGACCCCGGCGGCAACACCGCGCCGGTCATGACCTCGATGCAGGCCGCGGGATCCTCGAGCCGGCGCGGCGGCATGCCGGCCGCCGCAGTGCCGGCGACGCGGAACTGGCGCCGTCCGGCTCGCCAGGCCTGCGAGGCGAACGCAATGCCGTCCATGGTGACGCGGTCGAACGGCGGCTGGTCGCGCTCCGACCGCACCGATTGCGCGAGCACCGCGCCGGCAAGCGAGGCGAGCGGTCGCGACTCGATCGGCAGGGGCAGCACCCGCGCCCGGATCAGCGCTTCGGCCTCGGCGGGCGTCGGCAATGCTGCGGCGTCGGACATGACCCCCTGCGTCGATCGTCGGGTTACTTGCCCGACTGCTTGTCCGTGTAGGCCTTCTTCTCGGTGTTCCAGCGGTCGACGAAGGCCTGCAACTCGTCGAGGGCGGCGTTGTGCTTCTTGGCGTGGATCGCGTCGATCGAGGTTTTCTTGGCCGTGTAATCGGGATCCATGTTGTCGAGGGCGGCCGTGGCGTCGGCCTTCTCCTTCTCGAGGCATGGCAGGTAGGTTTCCTGCACGCTACTGACGTATTCCTTCACGAGGCCCTGGGCCGCGAGCATCTCCTCCTTGGTGGCGCTGTTGCCGTTCGGCAACGCTTGCGGGGACTGCGGGTAGACGCAAGCGGCCTCGGCAGCGGCGCACATCGCCAGCAGGAACGGAACGATCGCGAAGGCGGTCGAAATCTTCATGAAACTGAGTCCTCGGGCTGCGGGATACCGAGCACGGCCCTCCGGCCGGCGCAGGATCGCCACTATACCGCAGCATTTCACCGGGCCATCCCCGGCGGGCTTGGCAAACCCTGCCCGCGCGACGTAAAACGGCGCACCCTTCGGGCAACCACGGACACCGGCATGTCGGCACCCCAGGCACCCGCGACTTACGGAACGAGCAGTCACGGCCTGCGCGGCGATTACCGTGACATGCGCGCGGACTACACCGTCGTCCAGGACTACGCGGCCTACGATGCGTCCGCGCAGGACCGCTGGGGCCGGCTCTATCAGCGGCAGATGAAGCTCGTGCCGGGACGCGCCTGCGGCGAGTTCCTGCGCGTGGTCGAGAGCCTCGATTATGGCGCCGGAATTCCGCGCTTCGATCAGGTCAACGAACGGCTGACGCGTGCAACGGGCTGGCAGGTCGTTGCCGTGCCGGGCCTGCTGCCGGAACCGGTGTTCTTCGGGCACCTCGCCGAACGACGCTTCCCGGTGACGGTCTGGCTGCGCGAGGAGGCCGAGTTCGACTACATCGTCGAGCCCGACATCTTCCACGACTTCTTCGGCCACGTGCCGCTGCTCTTCGACCCGGTGTTCGCCGATTACATGCAGGCCTACGGCCGCGGCGGGCAGAAGGCCGACGGGCTGCACGCGCTGGAATACCTCGCCCGCCTGTACTGGTACACCGTCGAGTTCGGGCTGATCCGCGGCCCCGACGGGCTGCGAATCTACGGGGCGGGCATCCTGTCCTCGCCGAGCGAGGTCGTCTACGCCCTCGACAGTCCGGAGCCGCGCCGGATCGGCTTCGACCTGCGCCGCGTCATGCGCACTCGCTACAAGATCGACACGTTCCAGCAGACCTATTTCGTGATCGACGGGTTCGAGCAGCTGTTCCGCGAGACGGAACCGGACTTCACGCCGCTCTATGCCGAGGTGTCCGGGCAGGAGACCCTGCCCGCGAATGCCTTGCTCGAGGACGACCGCGTCTACTGAAAATGGGGACACTCCATATTTTCGGGAGCCCGAAAATATGGGGTGTCCCCATTTTCCGTACAATGCGCGTTCCGCCTCGAGCGTCTCCGGATGGACCGCGCCCATGAGCGCCACGCGCCCGACCACCCTTACGCCCGTGCCCGCCACGTTCGACCTCGGGCATTTCATCGCCGGTCGCGAAGTCGGCGCCTCGGGCCGTCACGGCCAGGTCCACGACCCGGCCACGGGCAATGTGCGCGGACGCGTGGCCTATGCGAGCGAGGCCGAGACGCAGACAGCGATCGCCGCTGCCGCCGCGGCGCTTCCCGCCTGGTCGGCCACGCCGCCGCTGCAACGTGCGCGCATCCTGTTCCGCTTCAAGGCGCTGCTCGAGTCGCACCTGGACGAACTTGCACGGCTGATCACGGTGGAGCACGGCAAGGTCTTCTCGGATGCCCGGGGCGAGGTGATCCGCGGCACGGAGGTCGTGGAGTTCGCCTGCGGCATCCCGCAGATGCTCAAGGGTGAATTCAGCGAGAGCGTCGGCACCGGCGTGGACAGCTGGTCGCAGCGCCAGCCAGTCGGCGTCTGCGCAGGCATCACGCCGTTCAACTTTCCGGCCATGGTGCCGATGTGGATGTTCCCCGTCGCGATCGCGTGCGGGAACACGTTCGTGCTCAAGCCGTCGGAAAAGGACCCCAGCTGCCCGATGCGCCTCGCGCAACTGCTGCGCGAGGCAGGGCTGCCCGACGGCGTGTTCAACGTCGTCAACGGCGACCGCGAGGCCGTCGACACGCTGCTGACCGACCCGCGCGTGCAGGCCGTCAGTTTCGTCGGCTCGACGCCGGTGGCGGAGTACATCTACCGGACCGCGTCCGCGCACGGCAAGCGCGTGCAGGCGCTCGGCGGTGCCAAGAATCACATGGTGGTGATGCCCGACGCAGACGCCGAGAACGCCGCAAGCGCGCTCGTCGGTGCGGCGTACGGCTCGGCCGGGGAGCGCTGCATGGCGATCTCGGTCGCCGTGGCGGTCGGCGACGCAGCGGACCCGCTGCTCGGCGCGGTGCAGCGACAACTCGAACGGCTCGAGGTCGGCTCGGGACTGGACGACGGGATCGAGATGGGGCCGCTCGTCACACGCGAGCACCTCGAGCGCGTGCGCGGTTACGTCGACCTCGGCGTGCAGGAAGGCGCGAAACTACTGGTCGACGGGCGGGGCCTGCGTGTCGCCGGCCACGAAGCCGGCTACTTCCTGGGGCCGTGCCTCTTCGACCGCGTCGAGCCCTCGATGCGCATCTACCGGGAAGAGATTTTCGGACCGGTGCTCTGCGTCGTCCGCGTGCCGGACCTCGCGTCGGCGCTCGATCTGGTCAACCAGCACGAATACGGCAACGGCACGGCCATTTTCACCGCGAGCGGCGAAACCGCGCGCACGTTCACGCAGGGGGTGCAGGCGGGCATGGTCGGCATCAACGTTCCCATCCCGGTGCCGATGGCGTTTCACTCCTTCGGCGGCTGGAAGCGCTCGCTCTTCGGCGCGCTGCACGTGCACGGGCCCGACGGCGTGCGCTTCTACACGCGCCTCAAGACCGTCACGTCGCGATGGCCTGTCGCGCGCCGCGAGAGCGCGCAATTCGTCATGCCTACGATGAAGTAACGGTACACTGCCAGGACCTTCGCGCGCGGCCGTAGCTCAGTTGGATAGAGCATCAGGCTTCGAACCTGAGGGTCGGGGGTTCGAATCCCTCCGGCCGCGCCAATGAAGTTGCGGCATCGTGTCGGAAAAGCGATTCCGCGCCCGCATCGAGGATGTCAGCCTGCGGGGCTCGTGGCGGTGCGGGAAGCGGGCCTGATGTTGGCAAACATGCTGCGGGCGTTCCAGGTGGGGAAGGCTCTTACCAGCGACGGGGAGCCATCGAGTTTAATGCGGCCCCCGCGGGTGGCTTCGGCCCAGGTGAGCTGGCCAGCGTGCCATTTGACGAAGGCTTCGGCTTCCGCCGTGATGTAGAGGTCCTCGTCGAGGCCGGGGTACGTCTTGCAGATCTCCGTGTCTCCGAGCTCGATGAGTAGCCAATAGCGCTCACGGCGCGAGCGGCCGGTGAAGTCGAATCGGACGACGACTCGTCGATCCGGGAGCCGGTCTCGGCGGAGCGCGTTGCACATCGACCACAGGGCCACAAAGGGGTCGAGATTCTCGGGGGCGATCTCGAGCCAACGCGCACCCCATTCGCCGAGCGACTGGCAGACCGCGAAGAGGTCATGGCCCGCAGAAGTGAGCTCGTAGTGATGCCCGCGCCCATCGGGCTTGGGCGCCGACTCGACGACACCGAGCCGTTCGAGCTGTTTGAGCCGCTGTGAGAGCAGGGTACGGGAGAGTCCGGGCGCGCCCTCCAGGATCTCACTGAAGTTCCCGCAGCCAAGGTGCAGGTTGCGGATGATCAGCGGTGTCCAGCGTTCGGCAAAGATCTCGGCGCCCCGGGCAATGGGGCAGTACTGGCCGTACGTCCTCATGACTCCAGTGTTCTACCACCGCCTTCAGTTGTGAAGTCCAGTTTTTTGACTTTTCGACCGCGATCTGCGGTGGTTCGATGAGGCCCTCGACAGAGGAGGATCCACGATGACGACACCCACGACGACGCAAGTCGGCCACGGGAGCAAGGAGCCAACCTTCGTGGAGATCGACGGGTTCCGCGGCGGGCTGATCAGTGCCGAGCACGCCGACTACGACATCGCCCGTGCAGTCTGGAACGGCGCCATCGACCGACGCCCACGCCTGATCGCCCGATGTATCGGGACCGCCGACGTAGTCGCGGCCGTGCGTTTCGCCCGCGAACACGATCTGGAGATCGCAATACGGGGCGGAGGCCACAATGTGGCGGGCACCGCCGTTTGCGACGACGGGATCGTCATCGACCTCTCGTCCATGCGAGGCGTGCGAGTCGATCCCGCCGACCGTAGGGTCTGGGTGCAGGGTGGTGCGCTGTGGGGCGACGTCGACCATGAGACGCAGGCGCACGGTCTGGCCACGACCGGCGGAATCGTGAGCCACACGGGAGTCGCCGGGCTCACCCTCGGCGGCGGCGTCGGCTGGCTGATGCGCAAATACGGCCTGACAGTCGACAACCTCCTCGGCGTCGACGTCGTGACGGCCGACGGCGAGCTCATGCGGGCATCCGAGTACGAGCACCCCGACCTGTTCTGGGCGTTGCGAGGCGGCGGCGGCAACTTCGGCGTGGTCACCTCGTTCGAGTTTCGGCTCCACTCCGTCGGACCCACTGTCCTGGCCGGGCCCATCCTCTGGGACGCAACCGACGCCGGGGAGGTCCTGCGCTGCTACCGCGACTTCATCCGCGACGCTCCCGAGGAGCTCGGTACGGTCGTGAGGTTCGGCGCCGCGCCGCCGCTACCAGTGATCCCCGCGGATCTGCACTGGCGCCGTGTCGTGATGATCGGTACCTGCTACGCCGGGCCGATCGAGGACGGTGAACAGGTGCTCCGTGCGCTCCGCGCATCCCGGACCCCGCTCCTCGACCTGGTCGGGCCCACACCCTACGTGGGATTTCAGAGCGCGCTCGACTCGACCGTCGTCCACGGTTGGAACTACTACTGGAAGTCCACCCACCTCCCCGAGCTCCGCGACGACCTCATCGACGTGATCGCCGAGAACGCGTTCTCCTGCTCGTCGCCGCGGTCATACGTGGCGATGTTCCATCTGAAGGGAGCGGTGAGCCGAGTGGCCGAGGGCGGGACGGCGTTCGGGAACCGGCAGGCGTCGCACGCGATCACCCTCGATGGTGTGTGGCGGCCCGGCGAGGACTTTGGCAACCGCGACACCGCTTGGGCGAGGGAGTTCTTCGGCGCTCTCGGCCGCTTTCGCGAGGGCGTCTACGTCAATTTCCTCGGTGGCGACGAAGACCCCGACCGGGTCCGCGAGGCGTACGGCAACTCCGTCTACGACCGGCTGGTGGACGTGAAGACTGCGTACGACCCCGACAACGTCTTCCACCACAACCAGAACATCCGTCCGGGCTATTTGCCCTCCAGGCTTCTGTCAGCAACGTCCGCTTTGGGGGCTGGTCGTTAGCGGACGGTCGACTATTATCCAGTTACCGGTTTCATCCTCACTGGCGCGCCAATGAAATGAAGAGGGGCCCCTCGCAAGGGACCCCTTCTTCATTCCATCCGCCGCTGCGCCGGCGGACTTCGAGAACCGCCCCCCCTCAGAACCGCCACGCAGCCGACAGCCACAACGCGTTCGCGTCGTCGAACTCGCCGATGTCGATGACCTCGTACTCCAGCCGCGTGTGCAGTTGTTCGAACAGCGTGAGCCCGATCCCGCCGCCGTACACCAGGTCCTCGTTGCTGTCGTCGACCACGTCGAGGTCGTCGACGTCCACCTTCACGTCGTAGAACAGGTAGCCCACCTTGGCGAACAGTTCGACCGGGCCGACCGGCAAGGTCCCGACGACGTACGGTGCGAACCCGTTGATGTCGGCATTGATCCGCCTTTCGTCGATCGTGTCTTCCGGGTTGCCGAGGTCGATGTAATCGAGTTCGACTCCGATGTAAGGATTGAAGCGCCACCCCGCGAACGCCTTGAAAGTTGTGTCGTCGGCGTCGAACGACCCGACCGTGTCCGTCACGTCCCCCGGGTTGTCGATTTCGACGTTGAACCGCCCGACGCCCGCTCCGAGATACAGGCCGCTGTCGTTTTCGGCCAATGCGGGTGTCGTCCCAAGCGCGATGAGAATCGCCGCGGCTGCTGCGCTTCGTTTCATGCTGACCTCACGTTCCGTGTGAATGACGGCCTGCTGTATAACGGCCCCGGCCAGGCCCGGCTATCGGCGCAACGCCGACACAGCGAACCGTGCGCGCAGCGTTGCGAGAGCCAGCCGGGCAACACGATTCGACGCGACGCGTAGGTCAGCCCGGCTGCGTCGCGTCCGCCGATTCGCCGATGATCCCGAGCAGCACGTCGGGGTCCACCGGTTTCACGAGGTGCACGTCGAAGCCTGCCTCGCGGGTGCGCGCGCGGTCGGCGTCCTGACCCCAGCCCGTGATCGCGATCAACCGCGCGGACCGCGACCACTCGGCCTGGCGCAACCGACGAGCCACGTCCTCGCCCGGCATGTCGGGGAGGCCGAGGTCCAGCAGCACGATATCGGGATGCACGTCCGCCGTGATCGACAGCGCGTCGGCGCCCCGGTAGGCCACGTGCACGTCGAAACCGTGCGCGCGCAGCAGTAGCGCGAGCCCGTCCGCCGCGTCGATGTTGTCGTCGACGATCAGCACGCGTCGCCGTGCCGGAGGCGGCGTGACGGCCTTTGCGTCGGTCCGCATCCGCTGCGCCTCCATCTCAGCAGCCGACAGCGGCAGGCGCACGCAGAACTCCGCACCGCGGCCCAGGCCTGCGCTGCGAACCTCGATCGCACCGCCATGGAGTTCGACCAGACGGCGGGAGATTGCGAGCCCGATCCCGAGCCCGCCCTTCGAGGCGTGCACGGACGGGTGCACTTGCGAGAACAGCCGGAAGACGTTGGGCAGCATTTCCGGCGCGAGCCCGACGCCCGTGTCGCGGACGCAGATCTCGACGTCCTGGGCGTGCACCGCGACGACCACGTCGATCCGGCCGCCGGCCGGCGTGTACTTGATCGCGTTCTGGACCAGGTTGTGCACGACCTGGCCGATCCGCACCGGGTCGCCGTCGATCCACGCGGGAGTCGCGGGCATCGAGACGCCGAGTTCGTGCCGCTCGGCGAGCACGGCCGGCCGCGAACTTTCGACGACATCTTCGACGAGCTGTCGCACGTCGATCAGTTCGCGCTTCAGTTCGATCACGTTGCGCGTGATCCGGCTCATGTCCAGCAGGTCGTCGAGCAGCCGTGACATCTGCGCCGACTGGCGCTCGATCATCTGCCGCGCGCGCTCGAGCACCTCCGGCGCGGAGCCGGGACGGATCATCGCGGCGGCATAGCGGATCGGCGCCATGGGATTGCGAAGCTCGTGCGCGAGAGTGGCGAGGAACTCGTCCTTCTGCCGGTCCGCTTCGCGCAGGCTCGCCTCCGTCGCCCGCAGCTCCTCGATCAGCGCCTGGCGCTCCGTCAGGTCCATGAACCAGACGGCCACGGCATCGCCGAGTTTCGACGCCGCGTTGAGGAACGTGCCACGGATCCCGTCCGCGTCGTAGGTGAGCTGGGTCGTGCGTGCGACTCCGGTCTCGACGACCTCGACGTACGTCTCGAACAAGGGGCTGCGATGGCGGTTGCCGGGCAATTCCGTGAGCAGCCGGGAGCCGACGAGCTGCGTGACCGGCCGCCGCAGGATCCGTGCCGCGGCCTTGTTCGCGTACTCCCACTCGAAGTCCACGATGGCCCCCGCCGCGTCGCGCACCGCCTTCAGGATCGAGAACGCCACGAGCGAGGACTCCTGCGCGACGCGGAAGCGCTCCTCGCTCACGCGCAGCGCCGCCTCCATGCGGCGCAGGGCCGTGACGTCCTGCAGGGCCCCGATCGCACCCCGCGGCTCCCCGCGGTCGTCGAGCAGCGGCACGGCGCTCGCGACGAACTCCGTCCTGCGACCGTCGGCCGTCGTCAGTTCGAGCAGCTGATCGACCGTCGGCCGGCCCGTGCTGGCCGCACGCTGCATGGGCATCTCGTCGATCGTGAGCACCTTGCCGTCGCGACGTACTTGGTACGGCAGGCGCACGTCCGGCGGAGCCGTGGCCGAGATGTTCGTCCCCGGCACCACGCCGTACATGCGCTGGACGTAGGCGTTGGCCGTGACGACCCGGCATTCACGATCCCGCGCGACCACGATGCCGACCGGCGCGAGCCGGAAGATGTTTTCGAACTCCTCCTTCGCCTGGCGGAGGGCCGCCTCTGCCGCCGCGCGCGCCTGTTCGGTCTGCTTGCGCTCGGTGACGTCCATGCTGATGCCGACGATCCGCTGCAGCGATCCGTCGAGGTTCTGATGGAAGCGACCGCGTGAATACATCCATCGCGTGCTGCCGTCCGGCCGCACGATCCGGTACTCGAGGCCGTAAGGAACGCGGTGCCTGAACGCCTCCGACCAGCGCGCCACGACCATGTCGCGGTCGTCGGGATGGATCAGTTCGCGCATCCGGTCGCTCGGAATCTCGTCCGAGCCGGCGGGGAGACCGAACAGGGCGCGATTGATGTCCGACGACCGGGTCATCCCCGTCCCCAGGTCGGTGGACCACATGCCGATCTGCGCGCCTTCGAGCGCGAGCAGCAGCCGCTCCTCGCTCTCGCGCACGGCCTCCTGCGCAGCCCGCGCCTGCTCGTGTGCGGCGATCAGCGAGCGGGCGCGCACGGCGACGGCGATCACCACGGCCGACGCGACACCGAACAGGGCCAGCGCCGTCAGGTCGGACTGCAGTCCGACGGTCCAGCCCTCGGGTGGCAGCCAGAGGTACCCGATGATCGTGAGCGAAAGTCCGAGGGCGACGATCGCCGGCCAGAGCCCGGCGTACAGTGCGATCAGCACGAGCGCGGGAAAGTAAGGCAGGAACGGCGCGCGTCCGTCCGTCCACTGCTGCAGGCTCGGGTTGACCAGGGTCGTGACGGCCAGGATCGTGAACGCGAACACCCAGGCGCGCGTTCGCCGGACCAGCGACACGAACAGACTCCTGCCCGTCATGACCTGTTCGAGCCCGCCTCTGCACTCCCGCGTTGGTTGGTATCGATGAATGGCACGCGGAGGCGAAAAGAATGCCCGATCCCCGCCGGAGCGGGAGTCAGACGGCGACTACAGCGCGAACGGCGGATCTCCCGGCCCGTGAAAAAGGGGCGGGCCAGCGATGGCCCGCCCCGTTCGAGGTGCACCCGTCGCGTCTGACGCGCGGGAGTCAGAACTCCTGCGAGACGCGCAGCCCGATCATGCGGGGCTGGGTCGGAACGTAGTACGGCTGCGGAAAGCACACCGACGTCGCACAGCCGACGAACGTGCTCGAAGTCGCCAGTTCGTCGGTGACGTTATTGATGAACAATTCGACCGCAAGGTCGCCGAATGCAATTCCCCCCGCCAGGTTGACCAAGGTGTAGTCCGGGTTCTTGCCGGTCACTTCGCGGTCGGCACGCGTGAGGTCCGAGTACGTGTCACCGTTGTAGACGCCCGAGGCCTGTACGAACGAATCGTAGCCTCCGATCGGGAACTCGTAGCGCGCCGTCAGGTTTGCCTTGAACTCCGGCGTGACGGGCAGGCGGTCGCCCTCGAACGCTTCGACGGTGAGGTCGGGCTCGGGTTCGTCGAACCTGCCCGGCACGTAGTCTTCGGACAGCTTGGCGTCGAGGATCGAGAAGCCACCGGAGAGCGTGAGCCCCTCGGTGGCGGCCCAGGTGAGCTCGGCCTCGAGGCCGTCGATCTCAGCCGAGCCCGCGTTGCGGATCACCGTGAGGCCTGAGCCGCTCGGCGGCAGGAACGAGTACTGGATGTCCTCCCAGTCCTCGTGGAAGATCGCGCCGTTGAAGCGCAGCGTGTTGCCCCAGGTCGTCTTCCAGCCCAGCTCATAGTTGGTCAGCGTGTCGGGCTTGTAAGGCGCCACCGTGTTGTTGCGGTTGATGCCGCCCGGCCGGAAACCCTCGGAGTACGTGAAGTACACGAGCTTGTCGGTGGTGAGGCGGTACGTCAGGTTGCCCTTGAGCACGTCGCCGCTGTCATCGATCGAATCGTGCAGATTCTCGCACGGCGAGCCCTTGTAAGGCGTGGCCGGCTGCTCGACCTCGGCACACTTGGCGACACCGTAATTCGTGCTCCAATTCTCGGTCATGAAGCCGAAGAAGCCACGGATCGAGTTGTGTGTTTCGAAGAACCGGGCCCCCGCCGTCGCGGTCAGCTTGTCCGTGACGTCGAACGACAGCTCGCCGAAAATCGCCGAGTCCCGGTCCTTGCGCAACTGGTTGGTGAGCCACATCGTGTCGGGCCAGTTCGGGTCGACCAGCGAGAAGAACTCGCCGCCGTCCACGTAGCCGCCCAGACCGGGGATCTGGTAGTTCTGGAAGATCTCGTGTTCCTGGTCCTGGTAGAACAGGCCGGTCACGAAGCGCACCCGCCAGTCCTGCGGCGAGGAAAGCCGGAGCTCGTGGCTCTGTCGCTTGTACGCGTCCGACCCGTTGATGAATTGCGAGGGATCCGGCAGGGGGTTGCCTTCGCTGTCGCCGAAGTATCCCGTGAAACCCCCGTTGTAATAGACGTCGTACCAGTACATGTAGTCGGAGTAGTCGGCGTCGACGACGTCGTCGCGATCGAGGTACGCGCCGGCATAGACGAGATCGAAATTGCCGATCCTGCCTTCGATCGTGAGCGCGCCCTGGAAGAACTTGTCCTCGCTGTAGTCGCGGTGGAAGTGCGCGACCTCGTAGTCCTTGAGCCCCGCGTCCTGCGCGAAGCTGCCGTTCGCTTCCGTCTTCTGGTAGATGGCCTGCGGCGTGATGGTCCAGTTGTCGTTGAGGTCCACGCGCAGCGCCGCACGCGCGCCGTACGTGTCGACGTCGTTGAAGTCGTCTTCGGCGCGCATGCTGCCCGCGACGCAGCCCTCGGGCAGGTCCTTGCGGTTACTCACGCACGCCCCGGTGCCCGGGTAGACGCGGTCCGCCGCGATGTTGTCGATGTAGCCGGGGTCGTGCTTGACCCAGCCCACGAGGCGCACCGCGGCCGACTCGGCGACCGGGAGGTTGACGAACCCCTCGCCGACGTAGCCGGTGCCGCCGTGCTCGACGGTGCTGGCCTGAAACCCGTAGCCCGCGGCGAATCCGTCGGCATCCGGTTTGTTGGTGATGATGCGGATCGTGCCCGCCTGCGAGCTGGCCCCGTACAGCGTGCCCTGCGGGCCGGCGAGCGCCTCGACGCGCGCGATGTCGTACATGTGGATGTCGAGCGCGCCCTGAATCGTGGTGATCGGCTGCTCGTCGAGGTACATGCCGACGCTCGGCTGCGGGCCTGAGTGGTTGTTGTTCTCGCCGCTCGCGACGCCGCGGAAGTAAGGCAGGCTGAAGCCGGGGCCGAGCGACGTGTAGGCCACGCTCGGCATGTACTTCACGTAGTCCCGGAACTCCTTGACCTGCAGCTGCTCGAGCCTCTCGGTGTCGATCGCCTGGACGCTCAGCGGCACGTTCTGCAGGCTTTCCTCGCGCTTCTGAGCGGTGACGATGATCTCCTCGAGGCCGCCGGCAGTCGGCGACTGTTGTGCGTAGGCAACGGGCGCGACGGCGATCAGGCTCGAGGCCACGGGCCATCCCCGGCGCAGGATCGACGTCTGGGCCAGCTTCAAACGACGCGATTGCGGCATGGCGAAACCCCTGTAGGTAGGATTCTTTTGGCGAGTGTACGTGAGGGCGCCGCCGGGTCAATGGGCCGGCACGTCGGGGTAATGGTCGACGATCGACCCGAGCACCTGTCGCAGGGGACCCAGCCAGTTGTCGTAATGGCGCCACTGGTCGACGCCCTGCCGGTAGATCGGCTGGCGCACCTGTTCCGAACTCGGCGTGCGCACGGCGCGCTCGTTCTCGTAGAAACGCAGGCATCGCGGTTCGAACGGCAGACCGCAATAGTCGAGCAGGCGCCGCACTTCGCCCTCGGTGTCCTCGACCATCCGCTCGTAGATCACGCGGTGAATGCGACCGGGCAGCACCCGGTCGAAGTGCGCCATGAGGTCGACATAGTCGCGGTAGTAGCGGCCGAGGTCGTCGAGGCTGTACGTGAACGCCTGGCCGCGCGCGAAGTGCTGCTTGAAGCCGGAGAAGCAGCAGCTCAGCGGATGACGGCGGGCGTCGATGATCTTCGCGTGGGGCAGCATCAGGTGTATCAGCCCCGCGTGGGCCCAGTTGTTCGGCAGTTTGTCGATGAAGTAGGGCGCACTGGTCCGGCGCTGGATGCGGGTCTGTTCGAGGTACCGTGCGCCGAGCGCGCGCAATTCCTCTGGGCTCAGGCTCGCAAGCACGTCGGGGTAGGCCGATGCGTCGGACCTCCGTGTGCGACCGCTCAACTGGCCCACGATCCCGACGACGTCGGGCAGCTCCATCGTGCCCTCGACCGCGGAGTGACTCGAGAGGATCTGTTCGACGAGCGTCGATCCCGCCCGCGGCAGGCCGACGATGAAGATCGGGTCCGGGGCGGCGCAACCCACGCCGTGCCGCACGGAAAAGAAGTCGGGCGTGAACAGCGCCTTGCTGCGCTCGACCAGCGTCGTCGTGTTCTTCGCGTCGTAGTGCTGCACCGTTCGACGCAGCCTGTTGCCTTCGGCATAGTGCTCGAACGAGCCGCCGAAGTCTTGCGCGTCCTCGAGCGCCTTGCCCAGCGCGAAGTGGAAATGCCAGCGATCTTCGAGTGACAGATCCTCCCGACAGAGCTGCGTGCGCATCGCTGCGACGTCGTCGGTCGTGAAGCGAAACGTCTTGAGGTTCGCCAGGCTCCAGTAGGCTTCGCCCAGGTTCGGAGCGAGCTCGATGCTCTTGCGGTACGCGGCGATGCTGTCGACCAGGCGGCCCGCGGTCTTGAGCGAATGGCCGTAGCTCATCCATAACTTGGGCTGGCGGGAATAGTCGGCGAGCACCGCGCCATAAAGCGTGTTCGCCTCGTCGACGCGACCGAGCCGTCCGAGGACCGCGGCGTTGAGGCTGCGCAGGCCAGGGTTGCGGCGATCGGTTTGCAGCAGGCGCTCCACCTGCACGAGCGCCTCCTTCGCATTGCCGCGCCTTTGCAGCACGACGGCATAGTTGTGACGCGCCGCGTTGAAACCGGGCGCGAGCTCGAGGCAGCGCTCGAGCAGCGTCTGCGCATCGGCGAAGCGGCCGAGTCGCGCGGCAACTTCGGCGAGCATGCGGATCGCCGCGACGTCCGTCGGGCACTTCTTCAGGTGGTCGCGCAGCAGCGCCTCGGCGGCGGGAATGCGGTTCTCGCAGAGCGCGATCGCGGGTGCGAGCAGGCGTGGGTCGCGCGTCGAGACCTTGATGTGGTTGGCGTAGGCCGCGTCCGCGCGCGCGGCGTCCCCCATCGCGGTCAGGTGATCGCCGAGCAGCCGCCAGGCGTCGCCGATGTCCGTCTTGAGGCGCACGGCCCGATAGAGCGCGTCGACCGCTTCCTCGCCGAGCCCTGCTTCGCCCAGCGTCACGCCGAGCTCGTATTGGGCGGGCGCCCAGCCCGGCTGTTCCTCTGCGAGCGTGCGCAGGATGTCGAGTGCACCCGGCAGGTCGCCGAGCTTGCGGCACGCGGCGCCCTTGAGCAGCACCGCGAGCGGGTGCCGGGGCGCGGCCTTGAGGATTTCCTCCGCCTGTTCGATCGCGAGCGCCGGGGACTCGTCCAGAAGCTTGACCGCGTGATTCAGCGCGACATCCAGTGTCCCGACCGGGTCCGGGGAAGAGCCCATCAACGAGCCTCTCGATTGCAGGCGGCGGTCTCCAATGAAAGACTCCGACCCCTGCAAAGTCAAACGGGCCGCCTCGTCCTGTCATGAATTCGTATCGAACCCTGCTCCAGGCCGCCCTGCTTGCAGCGCTCGCGTTCCAGGCCCAGGCCGCATCCGCGGCAGGTGCCACGGCGATTGCCGCGGGCACTCCATACCGGCCCGACTCCGGCAACCTCGCGATCCGCTGCGGGCGCCTGATCGACGGCGTGACGGACGGCGTGCGCAAGGACGTCACCGTGGTGATCCGGAACGGGCGGATCCACTCGGTCGGTGGTCACGACGGTTTGCCGAGGGACCTGCCCCAGCTCGACCTGGCGGCGTACACGTGCCTGCCGGGGCTGATCGACATGCACACGCATCTCGCCGACAGCCCCGGCACCACCGCGGACCTCAGCGTCTATTACCGACGCTCGCTCGGGGAGCAGGTCGCGCTCGGCCGCGACAATGCCCGCGTCACGCTGCTCGCCGGGTTCACCGCGGCGCGCGACGTCGGCACGTACATCGGCTGGTCGGACAAGGCGCTGCGCGACGAAATCGACGCAGGCAAGGCAGTGGGGCCGCGGATGCAGGTGTCGGGGTTCTACCTGACGGTCCCGGGCGGCGGCGGCGACCTCGTCATCCCGGGCCACGCGGAATCCGAGATTCCCGCACAGGTGCGGTTGGGCGTCGCTCGCGGCGCCGACGACTTCGCGCGCAAGGCGCAGGCCGCCGTCGACGGCGGGGCCGACCTGGTCAAGGTCATCGCGTCGGGCGCCGTGCTCGCCTTCGGCGGCGTGCCGGGCGAGCCCGAGATGACGCCGGAGGAAATCGCGGCGGTGACCCGGGTCGCGCACGCCGCGGGCCGGAAAGTCGCGGCGCACGCCCACGGCGCGCGCTCGATCAAGGAAGCCATCCTCGCTGGCGCCGACACGATCGAGCACGCCTCGCTGATCGACGACGAGGGCATCGAGCTCGCGCGCAAGCACGGCGTCGCGCTGTCGATGGACGTGTACAACGGCGACTACATCGACACCGAAGGCCGCGCGCAGGGCTGGCCCGAGGAGTTCCTGCGCAAGAACGTCGAGACCACCGAGGCGCAGCGCCAGGGCTTCACGAAGGCGCACGCCGCGGGTGTCGACATCGTCTACGGCACCGATGCGGCCGTGTACCCGCATGGACTCAACGCCCGCCAGTTCCCGATCATGGTCCAGCGCGGCATGACCGCGATGGAGGCCATCCGCTCGGCGACCTCGCTCGCGGCGCGGCACATGGGCCGGGAGCGGGACATCGGCAGCCTGCAGCCCGGCCGGTATGGCGACCTGATCGCGGTCGAGGGCGACCCGCTGGCCGACGTCACGCGCCTGCAGGACGTCGCTGTCGTCGTGAAGGGCGGCCTCGTCTTCAAGTCGCCGGGCCAGTGACGCTCAGCCCCGAGTTGCTCACGCCAGCGCGCACAGGCGAAGCCGCCCGCCTGGCGCCGCAGCTGCAGCGCATCGTGGCGCCGAACCCGGGCCCGCTGACGGGCCCGGGCACGAACACGTACGTGCTCGGCACCGGTGCCACGCACATCGTCATCGATCCGGGCCCCGCCGATGCCGCGCACGTCGAACGCATCGTGGCCGCCGCCGCCGGGCGCATCGTATACGTCCTCTGCACGCACTCGCACACCGACCATTCGCCGGGCGCCGCGATGCTGGCCCGCCGTACCGGCGCACCGGTGCACGGTCGGCCCGCACCGACCGACGACTACCAGGACGAGACGTACGCGCCCGAGGCGACGATTGCGGACGGTGATGTCTACGCCGTGCCCGGCGCGACGGTGCGGGCGCTGCACACGCCCGGACATGCGTCGAACCACGTCTGCTTTCTGCTCGAGCCCGAAGGCTGGCTGGTCACGGGCGACCACCTCATGAGCGGCTCGACGGTCGTCATTCTGCCGCCGGACGGGTCGATGCGTGCCTACCTCGAGTCCCTGCGCCGCCTGCGCACACTGCCGCTCGCGGCGCTCGTGCCCGGACACGGCGCGGTGATGCCGGACGCGCACGGCGAAATCGACCGCGTGATCGCCCACCGGCTCAAGCGGGAGGCAAAGGTCATCGAGGCGCTGCGGCGGCAGGGCCCGGTTGCGACGCTCGAGACACTCGTGCCCGAGGTTTACGACGACACCCCGGTGGCGTTGCACGGATTCGCGCGTTTTTCGCTGCTGGCCCACCTCCAGAAGCTCGACGAGGAAGGACGCGTCGCCCGGGACGGCGACCACTGGGCCTGGCGCGGGGCCTGAGTTGCGGGCGCCCGGCACCGTGCCGCGATTGACGGCCATCGAGCTGCGCGAGTGCAGCGTGCGGCTCGGGGGTCGCTGGGCGCTGCGCGACGTTTCGTTCGCGTTGCGTCGCGGCGAGCGCTGGCTGCTGCTCGGTGCGAACGGCGCCGGCAAGACCGTGCTGCTCGAGCTGCTGCGCGGCGACTTGTGGCCGACGCCGACCGGGCGTGAGGCGCGGCGCTACACGTATGCGAACGGAGACGTCGACGCGGAGCCGATCGCCGCATTCGAGCGCGTCGGCTACCTCGGACCCGAGCGCCAGGACCGCTACCAGCGCTACGAATCGACGTTGACCGTCGGCCAGGTCGTGCTGACCGGGTTCGACGATTCGGATTTTCCGCTGCAGCCCGCGACCGCGGCGCAGCGGCGTCGCATCGGCGAGGTGCTGCGGCGCGTCGGGTTGCGCGGGCTCGTCGAACGGCGCCTGCTCACGCTCTCGTACGGGCAGCGTCGACGTGCGCTGCTCGCGCGAGCCCTCGTGCGCCGGCCGGACGTGCTGCTGCTCGACGAGGCGCTGAACGGGCTCGACGCCGCCGGGCGACGCGCATTCCTTTGCGCGCTGCGCCGCGCGGCGCCGGCGCACACCGCCTGGGTGCTCACGAGTCACCGGCGCGTCGACGCCCACGAGGTCGGGGCTACGCACATGGCGACCGTGGTGCAGGGGCGCATCGGCCATGCGGGCGCGATCGATCCGACTCCCCACACGCGAGCTGCCGCGCGACTCGCGCGTGGTGCCGCCCCCCGGGCCCGAACCGGCTCGACCGCGCCGCAGCGTACGTCGGTCCGCGCACTGTTTCGCGTCGAACGCGCCACGGTCTACCGCGAGGCGCGAGCCGTCATCGGCGCTTTCGACTGGTCGCTCGCGGATGGCGAGCACTGGTCCGTGCGCGGCGCCAACGGGTCCGGCAAGTCGACCCTGATGGCGCTCGTCTACGGCGATCTCTGGCCGATGCACGGCGCGACGCTCGAGCGACGCTGGCGGCCGGCCGACGAATGGAAACGTCGCGTCGGCCTGGTGTCGCCGGAGTTGCAGGCCACCTATGCCGCGACGGCGTGCACGGTGCGCGAGATCGTGACCTCGGGGCTGCACGACAGCATCGGCCTCGACGAGCTCGCAACGCCAGCCGAGTCGCGTCGGGTCGCGCGCGAGCTCGCGCGCTGGGGCCTGGCAGGCCTGGCCGACCGGCGCGCGCGCGAACTCTCCTACGGGCAACTGCGGCTCGTGCTCGCCGCGCGTGCGTTCGTGCGTCCGCGCCGGCTGTACCTGCTTGACGAACCGTTCGACGGCCTCGACGCACGAGCGCGCGAACGGCTGCGCCGCAGGCTCGACGAGGCAGTGGACCGCCACGACGCCACGCTCGTGATCGCGTCGCACCACGAGGACGACGTTCCGGCGTACGTGCTACGGCAGTTGACGATGCGCCACGGACGCGCGCCGCTCGCGGAGCTCAGAGCGGCAGCTCGGCCTCGTACACGATGACGGCGTCGCCCGTGACGCGCACTCCCGTGGCGCGCTTGCCGCTCGCGGCGACGGCGACTTCGACCTGACCGGGACGGTCGACGAAGGCGCCCTGGTGGCCGACGAACGAGGCGACGCCGTTGCTCGGCTGCAGCAGGCCGTGCTGCAGCAGGTAGACGCCGAGCATGCCGTGGGCGTTGCCGCTGACCGGGTCCTCCGGCACGCCGAGCATGGGCGCGAACATGCGCGACTCCGTCGTCATCGGCGTCGAGCCCGGCTTGATCGCGAACACGAAGAAACCGTCGGCGCCCACGTGCGGCGTCAGGTGCACGAGCTGGTCCATTTTCGGCTGCAGCGAGGCGAGCGTGTCCGGCGACTGCAGCCCGATCAGCAGGCGTGAATTGGCCTTGCTCAACACCTGCACGGGACAGGACGGGTGCAGGCTCGACGAACTGATGCCGAGCGCGTCGAGCACGGGTGCGAGCCGCTCGTCCGGCACGACGGGGCCGAACGTGGCCGGTGTCTGGTCGATCGAGACGCGCAGGTTCGGGGCCTCGCCGCTGATCTCGACCTCGACGATGCCCGACTGCGTCTTCTGCCGGACCTTGCCGCGCGGCACGCCGTCGGCCATCGCCCGGACGTAATGGGCCGCGACGGTCGCGTGGCCCACGAACCCGACTTCGCGTCGCGGCGAGAAGAAACGTATCTCGACGTCGTAGTCGGGCGAGTCCGACGGGAACACGAAGGCCGTCTCGATGCCGCCGAGTTCGCGCCCGATGCGCCGCACTTCCTGCTCTTCGAGCACTTCGGCGTCGAGCACCACGGCGGCCGGGTTGCCGCAGAAGCGGGTGCGGGTGAAAGCGTCCACGAGGAACACGCGGCACTTGCGCTGCTGGGTCATCCGGCTGGTCCAGGAAAATCGATCGAGGTGCGCATTAGTCCCCGAACCGTGCCCTGCGTCAACACGCTGCGGCCGCACCGGCGGGTCGGCTATACTCCACCCCACCTTGGGGTGGCCTGACTGGGCCTGAGATGTCGACCGCGGCCGTGACCGGCCTGCTCATCGACGAACCCGTCGAACCTGATCCGGTTAGTACCGGCGTAGGGAGCAGGTGATGCCCGACCGCACGCGTCCCCCGCATACCGAGTCCAGCTTGCGTCCGCGTCGGCACGCCTCCTGCATCGCGGGCGTGGCACTGGTCGCGATCCCGGCTGTGGCCTTGTCGGCTGACCCGCTGGTCCCGGCCGGGCCGTCCGCGCACGGCGGACCGCTCGAGGAGATCGTCGTCACGGCGTCGCTGCGCCGGCAGTCGGCCGCGGAGATGGCCGCGAGCACGACGGTGTTGTCGGACGCGACGCTGGCCGCGGCGGGGCTTCAGCACTTCGGCGACGTGCTCGGTCTCGTGCCGAACCTCAACTGGTCGGGCGGCACGTCGCGCCCGCGCTTCTTCCAGATGCGCGGCATCGGCGAACTCGAGCAGTACCAGGGCGCTCCCAACCCGTCGGTCGGCTTCCTGATCGACGAGATCGACCTGAGCGGCGTGGGCATGCCCGCGACGCTGTTCGACGCCGAACAGGTCGAAGTGCTGCGGGGCCCGCAGGGCACGCGCTATGGCGCCAATGCGCTGGCCGGCCTCGTGAAGATCAAGACGCACGATGCGACGTCCCGGCCCGAACTGCAGGCGGAGGTCATGGGCGCCGATCACGACACGTGGTCCGCGGGCGTCGTCGCGGGCGGCGCACTCGGCGCGAATGGTTCCGCATGGCGTCTCGTCGGGCAGCGCCACCAGAGCGATGGCTTCCAGCACAACGCGTTCCTCGATCGCGACGACACGAACGGCCGCGACGAGACGACGCTGCGCGGCAAGCTGAGCCTCGGCCTGTCGGCCGACTGGCGAGCCGACCTCGCCGCCCTGTATGTCGACCTCGACAACGGCTTCGATGCGTTCAGCCCCGACAATTCGAGCCGCACGCTGGCGGACCGACCAGGGCGGGACGCGCAGCGCACGCACGGCGTGTCGGCCGTGGTCACGGGCCCCATCGCGGCATACAGGCTCGGCAGCACCGCTGCGTATGCGCGATCCGACAGCACATACAGCTTCGACGGGGACTGGGGCAACGATGCCTACTGGGGCGAGTTCGCGCCCTACGACTATTTTTCGAACTACGCGCGCGAGCGCACGTCGCTGACGGAAGACCTGCGTCTCGAAGGCGGCGCAGGAAAAGACGTCGACTGGGTGGCGGGCGTGTACCTGTTGCGCCTGACCGAGGATTCGCTGCAACGCGATTACTTCGCCCGGGAGTTGCTGCGCGCGCCGCTGGGAACCGAGTACTCGGCCACGAGCCTTGCAGGCTACGGCGAGGCCGAGTGGCGCCTCGGTGCACGGGCCTCGCTCACGGCCGGTCTGCGGGTCGAGACCCGCTCCGCCGATTACGAGGATTCCGACGGAGCGGACTTCGACCCGCGCGACACGATGGTCGGCGGCCAGGTCTCGCTGCAGGGCATGCTCGGCGAGCGCTCGCGCTGGTACGCGACCGTGGCGCGCGGCTACAAGGCCGGCGGATTCAACATCGGCCAGGCCGTCCCGGCGGACCGTCGGCAGTTCGAGCCCGAGTACCTGTGGAACGCGGAGCTCGGCCTCAAGTTCGCCGCCGCGGACGAGCGCCTGCAGGGCGAGGTCGCGCTGTTCCACATGTGGCGCGAGGACCAGCAGGTGTCCACTTCGTTCCAGCTCGACCCGGGCGATCCATTGTCGTACGTGTTCTATACCGACAACGCCGCGAAGGGCCGCAATTACGGCGTCGAGGCATCCGGGTCCTGGCGTGCGCTCGAGCGCCTCACGTTCGGCGCCTCGCTCGGGCTGCTGCATTCCGAGTACGTCGGTTACGGGTACGGCGCACGCGACCTCGACGGGCGCGAACAGGCACACGCGCCGGGCTGGCAGTACTCGCTGTCGGCGCAGTGGGGCGGGGGCGAGGGATGGATGGCGCGCGCCGACCTGGTCGGCAGTGATGCGTTCTATTTCGACGCGAGCCACGACCAGCGCTCGGACCCGTATGCGCTGCTCAACCTCAAGGCCGGTTATGCGAAGGGTGCCTGGGCCGTGTACGCCTGGGCGCGCAACGTCACCGACGAGGAATACGCAGTGCGCGGATTCTATTTCGGCCTCGAGCCGCCCGACTATGCGAACGAGCTCTACGTGCAGCGCGGCGACGCGCGCCTGGTCGGCGCGACGGTCGAGTGGCGCTGGCGCTGACGAGCCCAGCAACGATCCAGCTGACGGGGAATCCCCATGCGAACCGCCGTGGAAATCAGCCTCTACCCGCTCGACGCCGACTACGTGCCGCCGATCAAGGACTTCATCGAGCGCCTGAACGCCCATGCCGGGCTCACCGTCGTGACCAACGCGATGAGCACGCAGGTCGCGGGCGAGCACGACGCGCTGTTTGCCGCGTTGGCGCAGGAGACGCGCCGGACGTTCGCGGGCGACCGACGCGCCGTCTTCGTGATGAAAGTGCTCGGCGGCCAGCCCACGTCCGACGAGCGCTGAGCTTGTCCGGCGCCGCCGTGACGGCATTCGCCGCGGTCACCCCCACGGAGTGGGTCGCCGTGGCGCTGGCGATCGCGTACCTGCTGCTCGCGATCCGCCAGAACCCCTGGTGCTGGGCATTCGCCATCACGAGCGCCTCGCTGTATCTCGTGTTGTTTTCGCGCGCGGGCCTGGTCATGCAGGCCGCGCTGCAGGTGTTCTTCGTCGCCATGGCGGTCTACGGCTGGCGACAGTGGCGCGGCTCGGCCACGCGCGAGCCCGCTCGGGTCGGACGTTGGCCGCCGCGGCGGCACGCGCTGGCGGTCGGCGCCGTCGCGGCGATCTCAGGCATCAATGCGTGGCTGATCGCGGACGACGGCGCCGGAGTCGTGGCATACGCCGACGCAGCCACTGCCTGGGGCAGCGTGCTCGCCACCTGGCTGGTCGCACGCAAGCTCGTCGAGAACTGGTTCTACTGGATCGCGATCGACCTGGTGGCCGCGGCGCTGTACTGGTCCCAGGGCCTCCATGCCACCGCGGTGCTGTACGTGCTCTACACCGCCCTCGCTGTCCGCGGCTACCAGGCATGGCGTCGCGACGAGCGCGTGCAGGCGACGTCACATGCCTGAGAGTGTCGGTGTGTCGACGCCCGATGCGGCCGAGGCGCAGGCGCGTGAAGCCTTGCGCAGCGGGACAGACACCGCTCACCTCGCCGACGCCGTCTTCCGACCGATTCCCGGCGGCTTGTCCAACTACGCCTGGCGCGTCAGCGTGCCGACGGCCGACTTCTTCGTGCGGCTCGCGCGGGGACCGGGCGACATGCCGGGCGTGGACCACGCGAACGAGCGACGCGTGCTGGAGCTGACGACGCGGGCAGGTCTTTCGCCGCCCGTCGTCCGGTGCGACCCCGCGGTGCGTCTGCTCGTCACCTCGTGGGTCGATGCGCCCGACCCGGGCCGTCGGCTGCAGAGTGCGGGCGAACTGTCCGTCGTCGCGCGGGCGCTCGCTTCGCTGCACGCGCTTCCCGCGCCGTCGGACCTGCGATCCGTCGATTTCGCGACGCAGGCGCACGAGCTCGAGGCATCGCTTGCGCCCGAGCGCGGCGACGGGCCGCTGCGCGCGCGCGCGGGCGAAGTGTTCGCGAAGCTGCGCGAGCAGTCCGCGATCGCCGTGCTTTGTCACAACGACCTCAATCCGCTAAACCTGCTGTGGGAGCGCCCGGGGCGGCTCTGGCTGGTCGACTGGGAATACGCGGGTCTCGGCGATCGCGCGATCGACCTGGCCTCGTTCGCGAGCCAGCACGGCCTCGACGCGCGTCGACGCAGGCTGCTGGTCGCGGCTTACGTCGCCGCCGGGGGCGTGCTCGATGCGCATCGCCTCGACCTGGCGCGCTGGGCCTTCGATTACGTGCAATGGCTCTGGTATCGGCTGGCCCTCGTCAGCCCGGCCACGGGCGTCGACGCGGGGCCCGCGCCCGGGCGTGCCGCGCGTCTGGCGACTTCGCTCCGCGGACGTGCAAGCCGCGTCTTGCGCTGCAATAATGCGCCGTTTGCGAATTAGCGTCCTACGGGTGCGTGCATGGCGAAGATGGTGGTGACCGACCGCGACGGCAACGTCCACGAGATCGAAGGGCGTCCGGGGCTCAAGCTGATGGAGACGCTGCGCGAATACGACTACGGCGTGACGGCCATCTGCGGCGGTCTGTGCTCGTGCGCCACTTGCCACATTTTCGTGGCGCCGGAGTGGCAGGAGCGGCTGCCGGCGCCGCAGAGCGACGAGAAGGAGCTGCTGGTCGAGTTGCAGCACTACGACCCGGCAACGTCGCGGCTGAGCTGCCAGGTCGACTTCACCGAGGCCCTCGACGGGCTCGAACTCAAGGTCGCGCCGGACGAGTGATCGGCGCGGCGCGGCCCTCGTCCGGTGCGCGTCGGCCACCCATCCCCTGGTTCAGAAGACGGAGTCCCGATGTCCTTGCCGGTCCAGTTCCGCGGTCGCCTGAGCCTGCCAGTGATCGCTTCGCCCATGTTCATCGCCTCGACGCCCGAGCTCGTGATCGAGCAGTGCAAGGCCGGCATCGTCGGCTCGTTTCCTGCGCTGAACGCACGGCCGCAAGCGCTGCTCGACGAGTGGCTCGCGCGCATCCGCGAGGAGCTGGCGGCCTGCGCCGCGGCAAGTCCCGAACTGCCGGTGGCGCCGTTCGCCGTCAACCAGATCGCCCACGCGAGCAACGACCGGCTCGAGCAGGACGTCGCCGCCTGCGTCCGGCACCGCGTGCCGCTGATCATCACGAGCCTGCGGCCGCCGCGCGAAATCGTCGACGCGGTGCACTCGTACGGCGGCCTGGTGTTCCACGACGTCATCAGCGTGCGTCACGCGCGCAAGGCGGCGGAGCAGGGCGTCGACGGCATCGTCGTGGTCTGCGCCGGCGCCGGCGGTCACGCCGGGCTCGGCAGCCCGTTCGCCCTCGTGCGCGAGATCCGGCAGTTCTTCGACGGCACGCTCGTGCTTGCGGGCGCGATGTCGAGCGGCGCCGACGTGCTCGCCGCCCAGGTCATCGGCGCCGACCTGGCCTACATCGGCACCCGCTTCCTCGCGACGACCGAGGCGCACGTGCTGCCCGGCTACAAGCAGATGATCCTGGAGTCCGGCTCGGACGACGTCGTCTATACCTCGGTGTTCACCGGCGTGAAGGGCAATTACCTGCGCAGGAGCGTGGTCGAGGCGGGACTCGACCCCGACGACCTGCCGGAGGCGGACAAGTCGAAGATGAACTTCGGCTCCGGCGGCAACGTGGACAAGAAGGCATGGCGCGACATCTGGAGCGCGGGGCAGGGCGTCGGCAACATCCACGAAGTGCTGCCGGCGGGCGAGGTGGTCGCGCGCATGGTCGCGGAATACGACGAGGCGAAGCGCCGCCTCTGTGCGGCCTGATAGAGGAGCCAACGGAAACATGAGCGTTTCATTCGACCTTTCGGGACGCGTCGCGCTCGTCACGGGCGCGAGCCGCGGCATCGGCGAGGCCATCGCCAGGGGGCTGGCACAGCACGGCGCCGAGGTCGTCGTATCGAGCCGCAAGCAGGAGGCCTGCGAGGCCGTCGCCGCCGGGATCGTCGCGTCGGGCGGCAAGTCGCGCGCGATCGCCTGTCACATCGGCGACATGCAGGCGCTCGAATCGCTCTTCGGGCGCATTCGCGACGAATACGGCCGGATCGACGTGCTCGTCAACAACGCGGCGACCAATCCGTACTACGGCCACATCCTCGACACCGACCTGGGCGCGTTCCAGAAGACGGTCGACGTGAACATCCGCGGCTATTTCTACGCCTCCGTGTTCGCCGGGCGCATGATGCGGGAGAGTGGCGGCGGCTCGATCATCAACGTGGCGTCGGTCAATGCTGTGCGGCCGGGCGCGCTGCAAGGCATCTATTCGATCACGAAGGGCGCGGTGCTCAACATGACCAAGAGCTTCGCGAAGGAGTGCGGACCGCACGGCATCCGCTGCAACGCGATCCTGCCGGGCCTGATCCGGACGAAGTTCGCCGGCGCGCTGATCGCCGACGAGAAACAGCTGGCGCATTACCTCGGCACCCATCCGCTCGGCCGTGTCGGCGAACCGCAGGACCTCGCGGGCGCTGCCGTGTTTTTGGCCTCGCCCGCGTCGGCATACGTGACGGGCGAGTTGCTCGTGGTGGACGGGGGGTTCCTGACGTAAGGAAGAAGTGTCCGGTGTTCAGTGTCTAGTGTTCAGTAGGAAGCCGACTTCGTCGGCGCGCGGCACAGCCGCTTCCGACCAGACACTGGACACTATCCGCCAGTCATTTCTTTTCCGTCTGCCGCGCCACGGCCTCGGCGCGAGCCTTCACGGCCTCCGGGTCGCCGAGGTAGCGACGCGAGCGGGGCTTCAGGTTGCCGTCCAGTTCGTACAGCAGCGGCACGCCCGTCGGGATGTTGAGCTCGACGATCTCGGCGTCCGACATCCCGTCGAGCATCTTCACGAGTGCGCGCAGGCTGTTGCCGTGGGCGGCGACCAGTACGTTGTGGCCGGCCTCGAGTTCCGGCGCGATGCGCCCGCTCCAGAACGGCAGCACGCGCGCCAGCGTGTCCTTCAGCGACTCGCACGAGGGCAGGTCCGACGCCGGCACACCCGCGTAGCGTCGATCGAAACGCGGGTGCCCCGGGTCGGTCTCGGGCAGCGGCGGAGGCGGGATGTCGTAGCTGCGACGCCAGACCTTGACCTGCTCGGCGCCGTGCTTCGCCACCGTCTGCGCCTTGTTGAGGCCCTGCAGCGCGCCATAGTGCCGTTCGTTCAGGCGCCACGTGCGTTCCACCGGCAGCCACATCAGGTCCATCTCGTCGAGCGCGATCCAGAGCGTGCGGATCGCGCGCTTCAGCACCGATGTGAAGGCGACGTCGAAGGCGATGCCCTCCGCCGCGAGCAGACGCCCGGCCTCCCGTGCCTCCTCCCGGCCCTGGTCGGAGAGGTCGACGTCGATCCAGCCGGTGAACAGGTTCTCCAGGTTCCAGATGCTCTGGCCGTGGCGCAGGAGCAGAAGCTTGCCGGTGCTCATGAGGAAGGGGATGGGGGATGGGGATAGTGGATAGTGATGGAGCTTATAGCAACCAATGCGCGCAGCGACCAGCCGCGAAAGCCACCCGCTGACCTCAACGCAACACCGACGGCGCCTTTGATCAGCGCGAACGGCCGCTACGTCGCGTTCGTCTCCGGCGCATCACTGCGGCGACCCGGCGGACGCGCGAATTGCCGAGCGCGCGCGATCATGCAGGCGTGCATCGCCGATCTCAGCAGCGCGCTCCGCGAAATCCGCCATCGGGCCGCGCCACTGGATCTCGTCGACGGTCCTGAACAGCGGCGCGTCTGTCTTCAGCGTTGCCAGCGTCTTGAACAGCAAAGCCTGCTCGCGCCGATCACCGCTCAACACGCTGTCGGGAAAATCCTCGAGCTTGCCGAAGCGCGTCACGAGACGCGCCGCGCCGACCGCGCCGATACCGGACAGCCCGGGATACCCGTCCGCCGAGTCTCCCACGAGCGCGAGAAAATCCGGAATCAGTTCTGGCTCCACGCCGAACCTCTCCCGCACGCCCGCTGCGTCCCGAATCTTCTTCGACCTTCGATCGATCTGCACGACGCGATCGCCCTGCACGCATTGCGCGAGATCCTTGTCAGGCGTCCAGATGCAGACCTTCTGCACGCGCTCGTCGAGCGCCACGAGACGCGCGGCCGACGCCAGCGCATCGTCCGCTTCCAGCTCCACCATCGGCCACACCGCCACGCCCATTGACGCCAATGCGTGTTCGAGCGGAGCAAACTGCGCAAGCAGCGCCGCATCGATGCCGTCGCCGGTCTTGTAGCCGGGCCACAGCGCATTGCGGAACGACTCGATCACGTGATCCGTAGCCACGCCGAGATGCGTCGCCCCGCCCTCGATCATTTCGAGCACGGTGTGCAGCACGCCCGCCACGGCGCCGAATGGCTTGTCCTTCCCCTTGTTGAAACGCCGCTGCCCGTAGAAATGCCGGAACAGCTCATACGTCCCGTCGATCAGGTGAACGATCATCTCATGGCGCCTCCAGGCCGCTTCCCGTGCATCCGCATGACTGCTTCTGGCCGGTTGTCATCGTCCGCGAGTGTCCGCAATCCCGCTGCCCCTCGCAAATCGGTGGGCCGCGCAAATGCCGACTGCACCGGGTCAGCGGGGCAGGTGCTGGTCGATCCCGCGCGTGCAGCGCGTGCGGCCGCTGCGCACGGTCTCGTGCCAGCGCTCCTGGTTCGCGCGCGCCGACGCCCGCGAGGCCGGCCGGTGCGCGAGGTGCCAGGCGATCGCGGAAAACAACAGCGTCTGGCGCCGCACGCCGGTGTTGCACAGGCGCGCGCAGAGTTCCTTGTCCTCGGAGCCCCAGCCGGTCAGCTCCTCGTCGAACCCGTTGACGCGCAGCAGGTCGGCGCGCCAGAACCCCTGGTTGCAGGCCCGGACCGCCACGAACGCATTGGCGGCGCGGTCGAGCGGCCTGCCCACACGCGGCGCGTACAGCGCATACGCCCTGCGCCGGAAGTCCACGCCCCGTGCCCACGCTTCGGGGGTGCGGCCGGTCTGGAGCACGCGACGCGTCGCGAGCGCGTCCAGCGGAATGCGCACGCCCTGCGTCCAGAACCCCGGGCGCGCCGCGCGCACGTGGTCGTTGACGAACTCGCGGTGCAGCACCATGTCGCCGTCGATCAGGATCACGTACTCGCAATCCGTGCGCGCGATCGCGACGTTGCGCACGCGGCCTGCACGGAAGCCCGCATGCTCCTGGCGGACGTGCGCGACGGGAAACGGGGATTGCGTCGCGAAGTGCTCGACCGCGCGGGCCACCGCCGGACCGGACCCGTCGTCTGCGACGATGAGGTCGTCCGGGGCGCGCGACTGGCGCAGCACGCTCGCGAGCACGCGCTCGAGCGCCTCCGGGCGCTCGTAGGTCACGACGACGATGCACGTGCGCATCGCGGGGCGATGCCGCTCAGTCTTCGGCCACGGTGACGCGGCGGACGGCCTGCAGCGCAACCGACAGCGACGCGAAGTCGACCTCCGACGTCTGCGCGCGGATGTCGTGCATCACCGCGCGCGCGTGTCCCGCCGCAGCCTTGTGACCGTCGAGCCACTTCGCGGTCGCCTTCGCCGGGTCGGACTCGCGATTCGCGGCCACCACGCCCTGCGCCAGGTTGCGGTGCACCTCGAATAGCGCCTCGCGCAGGCTGCCCCGCGCGACCGCGTGCCAGTGCCCTTCCGTGTCGAGGCCTTCGATCTGGGTGCGCAGCCAATCGAGCCCGAAGTGCGTGCCGATCGCATAGTAAGCGCCCGCGGCCGCGTCGACCGTGATCCGGCGCGACTCGGCCAGCTCGACGATGTCGGGTGCGCTGTGCAGGGCATCGCAGGCCGCGATCCGGCGCGTGAGCTCCGCCGGCACGCCGGCCCGCGCGAGTTCGTTCGCGCGCGCTTCGAACGCCGTCCGATCCGTGCCCTGCAGCCACTTCAGGGGTGCCTGCGCCAGCTCGCGAATACCCGGACGCAGCCGCGCGACCTGCTGCTCGATGCCGAGCGTCGCGCGATGGCGCTGGATCAACCAGTAGGTCGCCTGCCGGATCAGGTTCACCGTGTCCTGCACCATCGAGTACTGCACGGCCGAGGCGACCTTGTTGTCGAGCGCCTCGATTGCAGCCCAGAGCTCGCGCACCTCGAACGATTCGCGCGCGATCGAGTAAGCGCGCGCGACGGTCGCAGCGTCGGCGCCGGTGTCCTGCTGCGTGCGCGCCACGAACGTCGGGCCCATGCGGTTGACGATGCTGTTGGTGGTTGCGGTCACGATGATCTCGCGCCAGAGACGGTGGCCGCCGAGCAGCGGCCCGTAGCGCCTGGCGAGACGCGCCGGGAAGTAACGCTGGAGCTCCTGGCTCAGGTACGGGTCCTCCGGCACGTCGGACTGGATCAGTTGCGTGTTGAGCGCGATCTTGGCGTAGCTCACCATGATCGCGAGCTCCGGCCGCACCAGTCCCTGGCCGGCGCGGCGCCGGTCCTCGATTTCCTCGGAGCTCGGCAGGTACTCGAGCGCGCGGTCGAGCAGTCCGTCGAGTTCGAGCGAGCGGATGAAGTGTGCGTGCTCGCCGAGCCGCTCGGGCGCCTTCGCCTGCATGAGGCTGATCGCCTGGCTCTGCAGGTAGTTGTCGCGCAGCACGAGCCGGGCGACGTCGTCGGTCATCTGCGCAAGCAGGCGGTTGCGCTGCGCGGTCGACAGCTTCGTGCGCTCCTGCACGGTCTTGAGCAGGATCTTGATGTTGACCTCGTGGTCCGAGCAGTCGACGCCGCCCGAGTTGTCGACGAAGTCCGTGTTGATGCGCCCGCCGCGCATCGAGTACTCGATGCGGCCGAGCTGGGAGAAGCCGAGGTTGCCGCCTTCGCCCACGACCTTGCAGCGCAGGTCGCGGCCGTCGACGCGCACGGCGTCGTTCGTGCGGTCGCCGACGGCGGAGTTCGCTTCCCACGACGCCTTGACGTACGTGCCGATGCCTCCGTTCCAGAGCAGGTCGACCGGCAGCTTCAGGATCGCGCGGATGATCTCCGCCGGCGTCGCCCGGATCGCCTCCATGCCGAGCAGCGCACGCGCCTGGGGCGACAGCGCGATCTCCTTCGCATTGCGCGGGAAGACGCCGCCCCCCTTCGAAATCCGCCGGACGTCGTAGTCGGTCCAGGCCGAGCGCGGCAGGTTGAAGAGGCGTTCGCGCTCCTGGTAGCTGCGCGCGGGGTCGGGTTCCGGGTCGAGGAAGATGTGCTGGTGGTTGAACGCGGCCACGAGCCGGATGTGCCTCGACAGCAGCATGCCGTTGCCGAACACGTCGCCGGCCATGTCGCCGATGCCGGCCACCGTGAAATCCTGCGCCTGCGTGTCGAGATCCATCTCGCGGAAGTGCCGCTTGACACACTCCCAGGCGCCCTTGGCGGTGATGCCCATCTTCTTGTGGTCGTAGCCGGCGGAACCGCCCGAGGCGAACGCGTCGCCGAGCCAGAATCCATAGTCGGCTGCGAGCGCGTTGGCAGTGTCGGAGAACGTGGCCGTGCCCTTGTCGGCCGCGACGACGAGGTACGGGTCGTCCGGGTCGTAGCGCACGGTGCGCTCGGGCGGGACCACGTCGTCGCCGCGCACGTTGTCAGTGAGGTCGAGCAGGCCACGGATGAACCAGCGGTAGCACTCCGTGCCTTCGCGCTGGATCGCCTCGCGCGTCGCGCCCGCGGGCATCTGTTTGGGCACGAAGCCGCCCTTGGCGCCCACGGGGACGATCAATGTGTTCTTGACGTTCTGTGCCTTCATGAGGCCGAGGATCTCGGTACGGAAGTCCTCACGCCGGTCGGACCAGCGCAGCCCTCCGCGCGCGACCTTGCCCATGCGCAGGTGCACTCCCTCGACCCGCGGCGAATAGACCCAGATCTCGAACATCGGCCGCGGCTTCGGCAGGTCGGGAAGCTTCTTCGGGTCGAACTTGAACGAGAGGTACGGCTTCGGCTGGCCGGCCGCGTCGCGCTGGTAGTGGTTCGTGCGCAGCGTGGCCATGATCACGGCGCGGAAGGCGCGCAGGATCCGGTCGTCGTCCGGGCTCGTGACCTGCTCGAGCGCTTCGGCGATGTCCTCGGCGAAGGCGCCGACCTGCGAGGTTCGCGTCGCCGGCTTCAGTTCCGGGTCGAAACGCGACTCGAAGGTCCAGACCAGTCGCGCCGCAATGGCCGGGTTCCGCGCGAGCACCTCTTCCATGTACTTCTGGCTGAACGTAATGCCGGTCTGCAGCAGATAGCGGCAGATCGCGCGCAGCACGAGGGCCTGGCGCCAGTCGAGGCCGGCGGCGAGCACGAGCCGGTTGAACCCGTCGCTCTCGGCGACCCCGTTCCGCACGGCGAAGAACGCGTCTTCGAACCGCGTGCCGACCTGTTCGGGATCGAGCATGCGGCCGCCCGCGTGCCTGACCTCGAGATCCTGGATCCACAGGCGCGAGCCGTCGACCGCGGTGATGCGGTACGGGCGCTCGTTGAGGATGCGCAGGTCGAAGTTTTCCAGCAGCGGCAGCATGTCCGACATCGCGACCGGATCGCCGCGACGATAGAGACGCAGGTGCAGCGCGCCGAGCCCGGCGTCGCCGGGCCGCAGCTCCATGCCCAGAGCGCCCGCCACGTTGGGCAGCGCGGCGAGCTCCTGCAGGTCGCGGATCGCGTCCTGCGGCGTCACGTCCTCCTGGTACGCCCCGGGGAAGGCATCGAGGAACCGCGTGACCAGCGCGTCGCTCTCGGCCGCAGGCAGCCGCAGCGCCAGTTCCTCGCGCAACTGGTCGGACCAGGTGCGCAGCGCCTCGGTGATGCGTGCCTCGATCCGCTCGACGTCGGCCGACACCTCGTTCGACGGATCCGTGCGCACGAGCATGTGCAGGCGCGCCAGGGTGGACTCGGACATCTGCACCTGCGACTCGAGGTCCACACCCCCGAACTCGTCGATCAGGATCCGCTCGATGCGTTCGCGCGCCTGCGTGTTGTAGCGGTCGCGCGGCACGTAGAGCAGGCACGAGAAGAATCGGTGGTACGGGTCGCGGCGCAGGAATACGCGCACGCGACGGCGCTCGTAGAGGTTGACGATGCCGCGCACCGTGCGCACGAGCTCGGGGACGCTCGCCTGGAACAGCTCGTCGCGCGGGAACGTCTCGAGCACGTGCATGCTCGCCTTGCCGTCGTGGCTCGTGGCGGAGATGCCGAAGTGGTCGACGACGCGCTGCACCTTGTGGCGGAGCAGCGGGATCTCGCGCGGGCTCGTGCTGTAGGTGCTCGAGGTGAACAGGCCGATGAAGCGCCGTTCGCCCACGACGTTGCCGCGCCGGTCGAAGACCTTGACCCCGACGTAGTCGAGGTACGTCGAGCGGTGCACGGTCGAGACCGAATTCGCCTTGGTGACGATCAGCAGCGCAACCTCGCGCGCCTTGCGGCGCAGCTCGCCGGTGAGCTCGGTCGCCGTCGCCTGCGCGCGGCCCGCGCCCGTTCGCAGCAGGCCGAGGCCCGAGCGCGGCACCGGCACGAGCCTGTCGACCGTGCGGCCGCGCTCGAGTCGATACTCGCGGTAGCCGAGGAACGTGAAATGGTTGTCCGCGAGCCACTCGAGGAACTCGCTGGTCTCGGCTTCCTCCTGCTTGCGCACCCCGGGCACGCCCGCGGCGATTGCGCGCGCGAGCTGGACCGCGCGATCGCGCATCGCGGCCCAGTCCTCGACCGCGAGACGCACGTCCTCCAGCATGCCGAGGATGCGGCGGCGGACCGCCTCGATGCGCGCCGGGTCGCCGATTCGCGGCACGGCGACGTGCTGCCAGGATTCCGCGACGGCATCCTTGCCGGGCGCTTCGTCCATGCGCAGCAACCGGCCGCGGCCGTCGCGGGCCATCGCCAGCACGGGGTGCACCATGATCTGGATCGGGAGCCCCGCGCCGTCGAGCACCATCGCGAGGGAGTCGACCAGGAACGGCATGTCGTCCGTCACGATCTCGACGATCGTGCAGGACGAGCTCCAGCCGTCCTGCTGCGGGTCCGGGTTGAAGATGCGCACGAGCGGCTCGCCCCGGCGCCGCACCCGGCCGAACTCGAAATGCCTCGCCGCCGAGGCCGCGAAGCTCTCCGCGTCGCGCTGCCGCAGGTCCTCCTCGCCCACGCCGCGGTAGTACGCCTGCACGAAGGCCGACAGCGGCACCGGGGCGCGCGCGACGTTCGCCTTGCGCGTCTGCTTCGCGATGGCGTCGATCATGTGCTGGCGGGCGGCGGGAATGGTTCCGGGCATGATGGTCCTTGTCCTGGTGTCAGGGCTCAGCGGCGTCGGGCTCGGCGAGGCGCAGCGGTGCGCGCCGTCCGGCCGTTGGTGCGCGCAAGGTTCCGGTCCGAGCGCAGGCTAGCCGAGATCGTCTCCGCGCGTTCGGTCAGCACGCCGAGCAAGCGGTCGAGCTGCGCGCCCTCGGCCGTGCTGATCGACGCGAGCAACGCGCGCTCGAAATCGAGCGCAAGGGGTGCGACTTCGCGGTAGACGGCGGCGCCGGCGTCCGACACCTGCAGCACCGAGCGACGTCGATCGTCGGCGGCGACGGCACGGCGCAGGCGCCCCGCGCGCAGCAACCGGTTGACGGCGCGACTCACGGCGACGGCGTCCATGCGCGACTTCTGCGCGACTTCGCGTGCGGAGAGCCCCGGGTAACGCGTCAGTACCGCGATCACGCGCCACTCCGGGATCGTGAGGCCGAAGCGCTCCTCGTAGGCGGCCGCGATCGCGGTGCTCATCACGTTCGCGAGCACCGAGATCCGGTACGGGAGGAAATGTTCGAGCTCGAGCAGGAGCGAGGCCACGCGTCGACGTCCGTCGCCACGAAATGGTTGCGAGTGTAACGATTCGCGGCCGCGCCGCGCCACTCGGAAAATAGGGACACTCCGAATTTCCGTGGAAATTCGGAGTGTCCCTATTTTCAACGTTCAAGGCTTGTGCGGTCGCGCCAGGTATTCCTTCGTCTGCATCTCGGCCAGCCGGCTCCGCGTCCGCTCGAATTCGAAACCCAGGCGCTCCCCGGCGTACAACTCGTCGGGCGGCGCGTGCGCGCTCAGCAGCAGCTTCACACCGCGGTCGTAGAACTCGTCGACCAGCGCGATGAACCGGCGCGCCTGGTTCTCGAGCGCCGCATCGAGGCGTGGAACGTCCGATATCGCGACAGTGTGGTAGTCGCGCGCGATTTCTACGTAGTCCGCCTGCGAGCGAGGCCCGTCGCAGATCGCGGCGAAGTCGAACCAGATCGCTTCCTCGGCCGCGGCGCGGTACGGTATCCGGCGACCCTCGACCTCGATCTCACCGGGTCCGGCGGGCTCTTCGTCGCCCAGTTCGGCGAACCGCCGTTCGAGGCGCCGGTGCGCTCCGTCGGCCCGTGCGTCGATGTAAAGCGGCGCCTTCTCGAGCAACTGCAGGCGATAGTCGTGGCCGGCGTCGACCTTGACCACCTCGGCATGCCGTTCGATCAGCGCAATCGCCGGCAGGAACCGCTGGCGCTGCAGCCCGTCGCGGTAGAGACCGGCCGGGGGCGCGTTGGACGTGAACACCAGCGTGACGCCGCGCTCGACCAGGCCCGTGAACAGTCCCGCCAGCAGCATCGCATCCGCGATGTCGTTGACGAACAGCTCGTCGAGGCAGAGCACCCGCATGTCGAGCGCCATCGCTTCGGCCACGAGGGCGAGCGGGTCCGGCGCATCGCGCGCCCCGCGCAGCCGTGCGTGTACGTCCTTCATGAACCGGTGGAAGTGCTCGCGGCGCGCCGGCACGCCGACGTGCGCGTGGAACAGGTCCATCAGGAAGGTCTTGCCCCGGCCGACGCCGCCCCAGAGATACAGCCCGCGCTCACCGGGCCCGCGTTTCACGCCGCGCAGGCGGCCGAGCACTCGCGACAGCGCGCCACGCTCGCGCGCGTCGGCGGTGCGCAGCCGCAGGGCGAGATCGTCGAGTTTCGCCACGGCCTGCAGCTGCGCCGCGTCCGGCGCGTAGCCGTGCCGCTCGAGCGCGGCCTCGTAGCCGCGGCGCAGGTCGCGGGTGCGCGGCATCAGCTGCGCAGTGCGGGGAGGTCCCGGAAATATTCGAGCGCGCCCGGATTCGCGAGCGCGTCGGTGTTCCTGACCGGCCGCCCGTGCACCACCTCGCGCACCGCGAGCTCGACGATCTTGCCGCTGATGGTGCGCGGGATGTCGGGCACGGCCACGATGCGCGCGGGCACGTGCCTGGGCGTCGTGTGGGCGCGGATCTGGCGCCGGATGCGCTCCGTGAGCGGCTCGTCGAGCACGAGCCCGTCGCGCAGCCGCACGAACAACACCACGCGCACGTCGTTGTCCCAGGCCTGGCCGATCGCGAGGCTCTCCAGGATTTCGTCCAGCTTCTCGACCTGGCGGTAGATCTCGGCCGTGCCGATGCGCACGCCGCCCGGGTTCAGCACCGCGTCGGACCGGCCGAGGATCACGATCCCGTCGTGCTCGGTCAGCACTGCATAGTCGCCGTGGCACCACACGCCCGGAAACCGCTCGAAGTACGCCGCCCGGTACTTCCCTCCGTCAGGGTCGTTCCAGAAGCCCACGGGCATCGAGGGGAACGGTCGCGTGCAGACCAGTTCGCCGCGCTCGCCCTGCAGCGCCCGGCCTCGCTCGTCGAAGACCTCGACGCTCATGCCGAGCCCGCGACACTGCAGTTCGCCGCGATAGACGGGCAGCACGGGGTTGCCGAGCGCGAAACACGAGACGATGTCGGTGCCGCCGGAGATCGAGGCCAGCTGGACCTGCGGGCCGACCGCGTCGTGGACGAAATCGAACTGCTCGTGCGCGAGCGGCGAGCCGGTCGACAGCAGCATGCGCAGCCGCGGCAGGCGCGCGCGGTCGCGCGGCCGGTACCCGCTCTTTTCGAGCGCAGCGAGGTACTTCGGGCTGGTGCCGAACTGCGTGACGCCCGCGTCCTCGGCCAGGCGCCAGAGCGCGCCTTCGTCCGGGTGCAGCGGCGAACCGTCGTAGAGCACGATCGTGGCCTGGCTCGCGAGGGCGCTGGCGAGCCAGTTCCACATCATCCAGCCGCAGGTCGTGAAAAAGAACAGGCGATCGCCGGGCCGCAGGTCGCAGTGCAGCTGGTGTTCCTTGAGGTGCTGCAGCAGCGTGCCGCCGGCGCCGTGCACGATGCACTTCGGCGTCCCCGTGGTGCCGGACGAATACAGGATGTAGAGCGGGTGATCGAACGGCAACCGCGTGAAGCGCAGTTCGACGGGCCGGCCGAATTCTTCGTAAGCGACGGCGCCCGGCAACCTGGACAGGTCGGGCCGGGTTGCCAGGTTCGGCACGACGACGACACGCTGCACCGACGGCAAGCTCTCGAGGATGCCGGCGACGCGCTCGAGCGAGTCGATCGTCTTGCCGGCGTAGAAGTATCCGTCTGCGGTAAAGAGCACCCTGGGCGCGATCTGCCCGAAGCGATCGAGCACGCCACGGATGCCGAAATCGGGCGAGCACGACGACCACGTGGCGCCGAGACTCGCGGTCGCGAGCATGGCCACGACCGCGGCAGGCAGGTTGGGCAGGAAACCCGCCACGCGATCGCCGGCCACGACACCCGACGCCCGCAGGCCGTCGGCCACCCGCGCGACCTCCCGTCGCAGGTCGTCCCAGGAGATCGCCCCACGGGGGCCGCGCTCGTCCCACGCGACGATGGCTGGCGCCGGTCCGGAGGCCCGCAGCAGGTTTTCGGCGAAGTTGAGTCGCGTGTCCGGGAACCAGCGGGCGCCGGGCATGCGGTCGCCGTCGACGAGGATCGGCGCGGTCCCGCGCTCGGCGATGACGCCGGTGTAGTCGAGCACGGCGTCCCAGAACGCGGCCGGCTCGTCGACCGACCATTGCCAGAGCGCCGCATAGTCGCCGGGCGGCGCGCCACGCTCGGTGGCGAACGCGTGAAAACGGGTGAGGTTGGCCTGCGCGATGCCCTCGGGCGAGGGCTGCCAGATCGGGATCGTGTGGTTCACGCCTCCACTTTATCGCGTGCCGCCGCCCCGACCAACCTGCGAGCCTCGCCGCGGACCAGCGCGGCCGCCACGAGCTCGGCGACGTCCTTCGTGCCGATCGTCTCGTTCAGTTCCCGGGTCTTGAGCCCGTCGCCCACCATGACGGCGCAGTACGGGCACGCGGTCGCGATCACGCCGGGCCGCTGCGGCAGCGCCTGCTCGACGCGGGTGACGTTGATGCGCCTGCCGATGTGCTCCTCCATCCACATGCGCCCGCCGCCGGCGCCGCAGCACATCGCTTTCTCTCGGTTCAGCGGGAACTCGAGCGGCGCGTCGCGCGAGACGTGCTGCAGGATCCTGCGCGGCGCCTCGTACTCGCCGTTGTGACGGCCGAGGTAGCAGGGATCGTGCAGCATCACGCGCTCGAACGTGCGCTCCACCGTGATGCGGCCGGACTCGAGCAGTTGCGCGATCAGCTGCGTGTGGTGCACCACCTCCCACCGGCCGCCGAACGCGGGGTATTCGTTGCGCAGCGAGTTGTAGGCGTGCGGGTCGCAGGTGACGATGCGCCTCACGCCGAGCCCGTGGAAGGTCTCGACGAGGGTCGCCGCGAGCTGCTGGAACAGCATTTCGTTGCCGACGCGCCGCACGCATTCGCCGGTCGTCGGCTCGGCGGCGCCGAGGATGCCGAAGCTCACGCCGGCTTCGCGCAGGATTTCGACGAAGGCGCGAGCGATTTTCTGGCCGCGCACGTCGAACGATTCGGCCGAACCCACGTAGAAGAGCCACTCCACCCGCGCCATGTCCTCCGCGCTGACGATGACGGGCACGTCGAGTCCGCGCGCCCAGTCGCCGCGCGTGTCGGCGGGCAGGCCCCACGGGTTGGACTGCACTTCATACGCATCGAACACGTTCTTGAGTTCTGCCGGGAACTCGCCGTCCATCATCACGCGGTGCTGCCGCAGCCGGTAGAACTTCGGCAGCAGTTCGAGCTCGATCGGGCAGGCGGCCTCGCAATAGCCGCAGGTCGTGCAGGACCAGAGCGTGGCGTCACTGATCACGTCGCCGACCAGCGCCGGGAGCTGTTCGCGGGCCTCGGGGCCGCCGTCCACGAGCGCCTTGCGCTGGTCGAGCAGGTGGTGCTTGAGGCTGTCGTTGACCCACTTCATCGAGAGCGGCTTGCCGGTCACGAACGCGGGGCAGGCGTCCTTGCAGCGGCCGCACTCGGTGCACGTGAACGCATCGAACGCGTCCTTCCAGACGAGGTCCGCGACGGTACGCGCGCCGACCTTGAGTTCGCTCGCGTCGGCCGAATCGTCCAGGAGCGGGCTCAGGTCGACCGTCGGCACGACGTTGGCCGGCGTGCCGCGACGGAGGAACAGCGCCGGCAGCGCGGTGACGATGTGGAAGTGCTCGCCGAGCGGCAGCAGCACGAGGAAGCAGCAGACGGTCACCATCTGCGTCCAGTACGAGAACGCCGCGGCGGCCGCGAG
>DASSJN010000011.1:0-27559 GCA_035691185.1 Steroidobacteraceae bacterium | reverse complement strand
CGCGGTGTATCCGTCGGAAAACTCGGCGCTCGCCCGCCGCATCCTCGCGTCCGGTGGCGCGATGGTGACCGACGTCCCGGTCGGCATCGGGCCGCTGCGGCACAACTTCCCCCGCCGCAACCGCATCCTGAGCGGGCTCGCAGTGGGCACGCTGGTCGTCGAGGCGGCGCTGCAGAGCGGCTCGCTGATAACGGCACGGCTGGCGGCAGAACAGGGACGGGAGGTCTTTGCCGTCCCGGGATCGATCCACAACGCCGTGGCCCGCGGCTGCCACCGCCTGCTGCGACAAGGTGCCCGGCTGGTCGAAACGGTCGACGACATCTTCGACGAACTCGCACCTATCCTCGGCGATATACGGCGCTTCATGCCGCCTACTGCGCCAAATACGGCGGGCTCGCGCCCGGCGCGGTTGGACAAGGACTACGAAATCCTGTTAGATGCGCTCGGCTTCGAACCGGCCAGCCTCGACGCGATCGTCGCGCGGACGGGGATGGAAACCGGGGCGGTCGCCTCGATGCTGCTCATCCTCGAGCTCGACGGGCGAATTCAACAGCAGCCGGGTGGGCGTTACAGCCGCCGACTGCCGGGAAGGTGAAATGAAGGAAGGCGTCCTCGACATCCTGATCTACCTGTTCGAGAACTACTTCGACGCCGACACGGAAGATGGCTTCGAACCCGACCGCGAGACGCTGAAGCTGGAGCTGGAACGTGCCGGGTTCCCCGGCACCGAGGTCGAACGAGCGTTGTGCTGGCTCGAGGAGCTGGCGGCGGACGACCCCGCCCGCCTGCATCCCTCGCCCACCTCGCGCGCGATCCGGGTCTTCGCCGCGCTCGAACAGGCGCGCCTGGACACGGACTGCCGCGGTTACCTCGTGCACCTGGAGCAGGTGGGCATCCTGTCGCCGACGCAGCGCGAGCTCGTGATCGACCGCCTGATGGCGCTCGAAGGTGACGAGATCGACATCGACAAGCTCAAGTGGGTGGTGCTGATGGTGCTGTTCAGCCAGCCCGGGCAGGAAACCGCGTTCTCCCGGATGGAGGACCTGGTGTTCGAGGATCGCAGCGGAGCGATCCACTGAGTCAGGGGGACAGGGGCCCTGTCCCCTATCCCCTTTCCTTACGGCCTGCCGCGGACCGCCGCGGCATGTTTGTTTTTGCGGACATGACCAAGAACCTCGTCATCGTCGAGTCGCCGGCCAAGGCCAAGACCATCAAGAAGTACCTCGGCAAGGACTTCGAGGTGATGGCCTCCTATGGCCACGTCCGCGACCTGGTCCCCAAGGAAGGCGCCGTCGATCCCACGCGCAACTTCGAGATGCGCTGGGAGCTGATCGAGAAGAACAGGAAGCACGTCGATGCGATTTCGCGCGCGGTCCGAAAGGCCGATGCGCTCTACCTGTCGACGGACCCCGACCGCGAGGGAGAGGCCATTTCCTGGCACCTCTACCAGCTGCTCCGCGACGCCGGCGCGCTGGACGGCAAGAACGTGCACCGCAGCGTGTTCTACGAGATCACCAGCAACGCGGTGCAGGAAGCGATCGACAACCCGCGCGAAATCGCCGACGAACTCGTGAAGGCGTACCTCGCACGCCGCGCGCTCGACTACCTCGTCGGCTTCAAGGTCTCGCCGCTGCTCTGGAAGAAGGCCGGCCTCTCGGGCGCCTCCGCGGGACGGGTGCAGAGCCCCGCGCTGCGCATGATCTGCGAGCGCGAGGAGGAGATCCTCGCCTTCAAGCCGCGCGAGTACTGGACCATCGAGGCGCAGGCGCAGAAGGAGGCCGCGCAGTTCACGGCCAAGCTCACGCAGCTCGCAGGCCGCAAGGTCGAGCAGTTCACGATCACGACCGCCGCGGACGCCGCGCACGCGAAGCAGCAGCTGGAGCTGGCCGCCGGCGGCACGCTCGTCGTCGCCAACGTCGAGAAGAAGCAGCGCAAGCGCAACCCCTCGCCGCCGTTCACGACCTCGACGCTGCAGCAGGAAGCCGCCCGCAAACTCGGCTTCGGCGCGCAGCGCACCATGCGCATCGCGCAGCGGCTCTACGAAGGCGTCGACTTCGGCGAGGGCCCGGTCGGCCTCATCACGTACATGCGCACCGATTCCCTGACCCTGGCCGTCGACGCCGTGCGCGAGATTCGCGACGTCATCGGACGCCAGTACGGGAACGCGGCGCTGCCCGAGGCGCCGCGCCTGTACAGGACGAAGTCGAAGAACGCACAGGAGGCCCACGAGGCCGTGCGGCCGACCCCCGCGTCGCGCACGCCCGAGAAGCTTGCGGGCAGGATCGACGCGGACGAACACAAGCTCTACACGCTGATCTGGCGACGCGCCGTCGCGAGCCAGATGGAGGCCGCGGTCTTCGACACGGTGGCGATCGATCTCGCCGCGGGCCCTGGCAACACGTTCCGCGCAAACGGCTCCACGCTCCTCTCGCCCGGTTTCCTCGCCGTCTACCGCGAGAGCTTCGACGACGTCACGTTGAACCAGGATGACGAGGAGAACCGGATCCTGCCACCGCTCGAGACGGGCGACCGCGTGAAGCTGCTGGGCATCGCGCCCGAGCAGCACTTCACCGAGCCGCCGCCGCGCTATTCGGAGGCGAGTCTCGTCAAGGCGCTGGAGGAGCACGGCATCGGCCGACCGTCGACCTATGCGAGCATCATCCAGACGCTGCTGTACAAGAAGTACTGCGAGCTGCTGAACAAGCGCTTCGTCCCGACGGACCTCGGCAAGATCGTCAACCGGTTCCTGACGGGCAACTTCGAGCGCTATGTCGACTACGGCTTCACGGCCTCCATGGAAGACGAGCTCGACAACATCTCGCGCGGCGAGGAAGACTGGCTGCCGATGCTCGAGCGTTTCTGGGTTGAGCTCAAGAAGCAGATCGACGACGTCGACGAGAACGTGACGCGCTCCGACGTCGCAATGGAACGGCCGCTCGGCATCGACCCGGTGTCCGGCCGGTCCGTCAGCGTGCGCTTCGGTCGGTTCGGCGCGTTCGCGCAGATCGGCACGCGCGACGACGAGGAGAAGCCGAGGTTCGCGAGCCTGCGTCCGCACCAGCGCATGGACGAGATCACGCTCGACGAGGCACTCGACCTGTTCCAGCTCCCGCGCACGGTCGGGCAGTGGGACGACGGCCATGCCATCAAGGTCGCGATCGGCCGGTTCGGCCCGTACGTGCAGTACGGCACGAAGAAGTATGCGTCGCTCAAGAAGGACGACGACCCGTACACGATCACGCTCGACCGCGCGAAGGAAATCATCCGTGAGAAGCTCGCCGTCGAGGCGAATCGCGTCATCCGCGACTTCGGCGAGGCCGGCGTCCAGGTGCTGAACGGCCGTTATGGGCCGTACATCAGCGATGGCAAGAAGAACGGCAAGATCCCGAAAGACCGCGACCCCGCTTCGCTGACGCTCGAGGAGTGCCAGGCCTTGCTGGCGGTTGCTCCGGAGCGCAAGGGCTGGGGCCGCCGGACTGCGGCGAAGACCGCAGCGCCGAAAACGGGTGGCGGCGCGGCTGCCGGCGGGACGGTCGTCGCGCCGGCCACGAAGAAGAAGGCTGCGCCGAGGAAGCGGGCACCCGCGAAGAAGAAGGCGGCCGCCAGGACGAAGCCCTGATTCTTGCACCTCTCGCGACCTGCGCATGTCCACCCGCGATACGCCGTCCGTCAACGAAGTCATCGCCTACCTGCGCGGCCTGCACGATCGCATCACCGGGGAACTGGAAGCGGCCGACGGCCAGGCGAAATTCCGGCGCGACGCGTGGCAGCGCGCCGAAGGCGGCGGCGGTGAATCCCGCGTGTTGCGCGAAGGCCGAGTCTTCGAGCAGGCCGGCATCAACTTCTCGCACGTGATGGGCGGCAGGCTGCCGGCCTCCGCGACGGCTCAACGGCCGGAACTCGCCGGCGCGAGCTTCGAGGCGACCGGCGTGTCGCTCGTGATCCATCCGCGCAATCCGTATGTGCCGACGTCGCACGCGAACGTGCGGTTCTTCGCCGCCATGAAAGACGGCCAGCCGGCCGCGTGGTGGTTCGGCGGCGGCTTCGACCTTACGCCGTACTATCCCTACGAGGACGACGTGCTGCAGTGGCATCGCGCCGCGAAGACCGCCTGCGACCCGTTCGGCCCGGATGTCTACCCGAAGTTCAAGGACTGGTGCGATCGCTACTTCTATCTCAAGCACCGCGGTGAAACCCGCGGGGTCGGCGGTCTGTTCTTCGACGATCTCAACGAGTGGGGATTCGAGAAATCGTTCGCGTTCGTGCGCAGCGTCGGCGACGCATACACGCCCGCATACCTGCCGATCGTCGAGAAGCGCAAGGACACGCCCTACGGCGAACGCGAGCGCGATTTCCAGCTGTATCGTCGCGGGCGCTACGTCGAATTCAACCTCGTCTACGACCGTGGCACGATCTTCGGGCTGCAGACCGGCGGTCGCATCGAATCGATCCTGATGTCCTTGCCGCCGCTCGTGCGCTGGGAGTACGACTACCGCCCGGGGCCCGGCACGCAGGAAGAAAAACTCTACAAGGATTTCCTGCGGCCGCGAGACTGGCTGTCAGAGCTTGTGTAGTCGAACTCGCGAGTTCTGTCAGCCGCGCCGAATGTGCTTGCGTCCGATTGCGAGGCCGTCGTAGGTTCCGCTCACGACATCGGGGGGAGGTTCGCACGGTTGCGCACTTCGCCACGATTCGCCCGCCGCTAAAGGAACCATTTTTTCGGAGGCAAGGATGCAACTCAGACCTCTAGGCGCGGTGCTCGCCGCGACGGCGATCTACGGCATCGCGGGATCGACACCCGCTGCGCTGGCTGGCCTGCCCGACGGCGCGTCGGCAGAAAGCATGAAGACTTTGCCGAACACCTGGTTCGTGCAGCTGAAAGGCGCACCGACGGCGGACGGCAGCGCGCTCAGCAACGTCCGGGCGGAGAAGGCGGCGTTCCGCAGCGCCGCGACCAGGGCTGGAGTCACGTTCAGCGAACGTTACTCGTACGACGTGCTGTTCAATGGCGTTTCCGTCGTTGCCTCGCGTAGCGACGTCCAGAAGATCAAGAGCCTGCCGAACGTGGCAGCCGTCTGGCCTGTCGCGGTGGTCGACGCACCGGTGAAGGCGTCCGCGCCGTCACCCGATCTGTTGACCGCAATCAGAATGACGGGCGCCGACATCGCGCAGAGCGAACTCGGCTTCACAGGCGCGGGGGTCAAGGTCGCCGTCATGGACACGGGCATCGACATCGAGCACCCGGCGTTCGGCGGCAACGGCTCGCCGATCACCGGAACCGGCACGTTCCCGACGGCTCGCGTCACACACGGTTGGGACTTCGTCGGCGACACGTTCAACGCGGACCCCGGTGCGGCGGGCTACAACCCCGACCCGGCGCCCGACGCGAATCCCGACGACTGCAACGGTCACGGCTCGCATGTCGCGGGCATCGTCGGCGCCAACGAAGGGACCGACGGCCTGAAAGGCGTCGCGCCTGAGGTGACCTTCGGCGCCTACCGCGTGTTCGGCTGCGCGGGTTCGACCACCGCCGAGATCATGATCGCCGCCATGGAGCGCGCGCTCGCCGACGGCATGGACGTGCTCAACATGAGCATCGGCTCCGCGTTTCAGTGGCCGCAGTATCCGACGGCGCTGGCAGCGGACCGGCTCGTCAACCAGGGCATGGTCGTGGTCGCCTCGATCGGCAACAGCGGCACGAACGGCCTCTACGCGGCCGGCGCGCCGGGACTCGGGTCGAAGGTGATCGGCACTGCGTCGTTCGACAACTCGCACGTGATGCTGCCCTACTTCACGTCGAACGGTCGCGACATCGGCTACCAGACGATGACGTTCTCGCCGGACCCTCCGACCAGCGGCACGGAAGAGATCGTCTGGCTGGGACGCGGGTGTGTCGACTCGGACCCGGCAACCGGCGGGAACCAGACGGACCCGTACCTCGGCGACCCGAACGGGAAAGTCGCACTCGTGCAGCGCGGGTCCTGCAGCTTCGCCGAAAAGGCGACACGTGCGATCAGCGCAGGCGCAACGGCAGTGGTCGTGCAAAACAACGTAGCCGGTGTCGTCAGCGGAACGTTGGGTGCAGCGCTTCCAGACCCGCGGCCCGTGGTCGGCATCTCCTTGGCCGATGGCGAGTTCCTGCGCGCTCAGTCGACTCCGGTGATGATGACGTGGACCGACCAGCAGGCATCGTTCCCGAGCCCGACCGGCGGGCTGATCTCGAGCTTCAGCTCCTACGGACTGTCGCCGGACCTGGCGTTGAAGCCGGACATCGGCGCCCCGGGCGGCAATATCTACTCGGCCTATCCGCTCGAGTCGGGCGGCTATGCGAACATCAGTGGCACGTCCATGGCGTCGCCGCACGTCGCCGGCGCCGCCGCCCTGCTGCTGCAGGCAAAGCCGAACACTTCTCCCCAGATGGCCCGCAACATCCTGCAGAACAGCGCGGATCCGAAGAACTGGTGGGGGAACCCGGGTCTCGGGTTCCTCGACCAGGTCCATCGCCAGGGTGCCGGCATGGTCGACATCGACGATGCGATCCTGGCGCCGACGCGGATCGATCCGGCGAAACTCGCGCTCGGTGAAAGCGAGGCCGGACCCGCAACGCGGACGCTGACGATCCGCAACGCGAGTGCGATCGCGATCACCTACGACCTCAGCCACGCACCCGCGTTGTCGACCAACGCGAACACTTTCACCCCGGGCGCCACGACGGGATTCGCTTCGGTGGTCTTCAGCGCACCGTCGGTGACCGTGCCCGCCAAGGGTACAGCCACCGTCGACGTGACGATCACCGCCAGCACGGCCCTTGCGAGCCTCAGCCAGTACGGCGGCTATCTCGTCTTCACGCCCCAGGGCGGCGGAGAGACATATCGCATTCCGTACGCGGGGCTGAAGGGCGACTACCAGTCGAAGCCGGTGCTGACGGGCGGCTTCCCGCTGGTCGGTGTCGCCGTCCCGGCATCGTGCATCCGCGTGCTCGGGTTCGACTGCATCGGCGGCAGGTTCGCAGTCCCGGGGTCCAACGTGTTCACGATGGCAGACGCATACAGCGTGCCGCAACTGCTGGTGCACTTCGACCACCAGGCGCGGCTGTTCCGCGTCGAGATCTACGACACGAGCGGCACGTCGTGGTATCGCGAGTACAACGAGGACTACATGCCGCGCAACAACACTGCGACGGCCTACTTCGCGTTCCCGCTCGACGGGGTGACGTTCTCGGGCGGCAAGACCTATACGCTGCCGGACGGCTCGTACTACGCGAAGGTGTCGGTGCTCAAGGCGCTCGGCGACGCCGCGAACCCCGCGCACTGGGAGACGTGGACCTCGCCAACGTTCGTGATCGCCAGACCGTAATCGACCACCGTCCTTCACCTTGACAGGGCCCCTCGGCAACGAGGGGTCCCTTTTTCATGGTTGACTTCGCCGCATACGCATTACTGTTCGGTTGCGTCGGCCTTGGCCCGACGCGCAGGTTCAGGCTCGGCGTCCGGGTAACGACTGCCGCGGCGCCTTCGCTCTAGTTCGGCGGCGCCGTCGCTGCCACGCCGGACGCCACGCACGTGACGAACACGATCCTGGGCTTCGATTTTCGGGGTACGCGAGTGAACGGCGTCGCGCCGCAGACGACCGTAAGGCTTGCGAAGGACGTTATGTAATGTCGCACGCGGGAGAAACACCTTGCTGTCCGGTTGCTTTCCCATAAGCGCACGGTTAGCTTCGGCACACGGCAAACGTGAAGGGCACACCCGCTGCGAGGCGGGGCCGCAAAGCCACAGCTCTTGATCCACGAAGAACAAGAGGGCTGGGCTGCCTGAAGGGAGACACCGGCGACATCGCGGATCGGCGTGTCAGGTGGATTTTTTCTGCTGAGAGATCCCCTCTCTCTCGACTGCCCGAACAACAACCGTCCTGAAAGCACTCCGCCCAGAGGGAATCGTTCCATGTCGAAGAAATCACTGCTGACGCTGCTGTCGACGGCTGCGCTGAGCGCCGTGGCAGCACTGTCGGTACCCATGGCTGCGAGCGTCGCGGGGCCGATCGCCGAGGCCAGGCCCACAGCGAAGAGCCCGTACACGAACAAGGTTTACCTGGTCCGCCTGTCCGAGCTTCCCGTCGTCGCTTACGACGGCAGCATCAAGGGCTATCCGGCCACCAGGCCGCGGCCAGGCCAGAAGATCAATCCGAACAGCCCGGCCGTCGTCAACTACAAGGGTTATCTCGAAGGACGGCAGGACGCCGTGCTGGCGAAGGTCGGCGGCGGCAGGAAGCTGTACAGCTACGGATACGTGATCAACGGCTTCGCCGCTGAACTGACCGCGGCGCAGGCCGCCCGGTTGCGTTCGACGCCCGGGGTGCTCAGCGTCGAGAAGGACGTGGCGATGGAACTCGACACGTCGTCGACGCCGCAGTTCATCGGGGTAGATGGCGACGACGGCGTCTGGGCCACGACGGGCGCCAGGGGAGAGAACGTCATCATCGGCATCGTCGACGGCGGCGTGTGGCCGGAGCACCCGAGCCTCAGCGATCGCACCGACGTGAACGGCAATGCCACCAAGGAGGGAAAGCTCGGGTACCAGCAGATTCCGGGCTGGCACGGCCGCTGCGTTCCGGGCGAGGCGTTCACCGCCTCGAATTGCAATCAAAAGCTGATCGGTGCCCGTTACTACAACGAGGGATGGGAGGGTAACGCCGGCATCGACGAGCAACTGCCGTACGAATACAACTCGCCGCGCGACTACGGCGGTCACGGCACGCACACGGCGACGACGGCCGGCGGCAACGCTGGCGTGCAGGCCACAGGCCTCGCTGCGGCACTCGGCAAGGTGAGCGGCATTGCGCCGCGCGCGCGAATCGCCGCGTACAAGGTCTGCTGGCAGACGGCGACGGGCGGCAGCTGCTACTCCTCGGACAGCTTGGCGGCGATCGACCAGGCCGTGGCCGACGGCGTCGACGTCATCAACTTCTCGATCAGCGGCTCGCGCACGAGCTTCCTCGATTCCGTCGAGGTCGCCTTCCTGTTCGCCGCCGATGCGGGCGTATTCGTCGCGACTTCTGCCGGCAACAGCGGCCCTGGAAGCAGCACGGTCGCCCACGGCGGCCCCTGGCTCACGACCGTAGCGAACGGCACCCACAATCGCACCGGCGTCGGCTCGGTGACGCTCGGCAACGGCATGACGATCAACGGCGCGTCGTTCGCGAACGCGACCCCGGAGCTGCCACTCGTTCGCTCGAAGGACGCCGGGCTGCCCGGCGTGGATGCGGCGAAGCTGGCGCTATGCTTCGGCACGACCGACGGCCCGGGCGACACGCTGCCGCACGACAACACGCCGTTGCTCGATCCCGCCAAGGTCGCAGGGAAGATCGTCGTCTGCGAGCGGGGCAGCAACGTGCTGGTCAACAAGAGCCAGAACGTGATGAACGCCGGCGGCGCCGGGATGGTCCTGCTCAACACGCCGACGAGCGTCGCCACCCAGCTCGCGATCCTGCACGTGGTCCCGACCGTGCACGTCGGTCCTGGTGCGGGCAACGCCGACTACACGGCCATTGACGGCTATGCGGCAACGCCGGGGGCGACGGCGACGATCAACCAGTCGCAGCCGGTCTTCAATGTCCCGGCGCCGACCACCGCGAGCAGTTCGTCGCGCGGCCCGCTTCAGGCCGGCGGCGGCGACCTGTTGAAGCCCGACGTGATGGCCCCGGGCACGGACATTCTCGCGGGCGTGGCCCCTCCGGGAAACAGCGGCAAGCTCTTCGACCTCTACAGCGGCACCTCGATGTCCAGCCCGCACGTGGCCGGCCTCGCGGCGCTGTTCAAGGAGCTCTATCCTTCCTGGTCGCCGATGATGATCAAGTCGGCCATCATGACCACGGGCTACGACGCGCGGGACCCGAACGTGTCGATGGCCACGCTGATCTTCCGCCAGGGTGCGGGCCAGGTGGATCCGAAGAAGGCCGTCCATCCGGGCGCGGTCTACAAGCACGGCTTCAACGACTGGCTGGCGTTCCTGTGTGGAGCGACCACGGGCGTGAACCCGTCCACCTGCACCGCACTGCGCAACGCGGGCTACTCGACCGAGCCGAGCAACCTCAACGTACCGTCCATCGCCATCGGCGACATGCTCGTCGCCCAGACGGTGAAGCGCAGGCTCACGAACGTCAGCGGCAAGAAGCTGACGCTCACCGCGAGCGTGACGGGCATGGGAGGCTTCGCGGTGGCTCATCCGCCGTCGCTGACGTTGAACCCTGGTGAGACCGTGCCGTTCGAGATCACCTTCACCCGCGCGACAGCCGCGCTGAACGCCTACACCGGCGGCCAGCTCACCTGGTCGGGCGACGGGTACGTCATCCGCAGCCCGATCGTCGTGCGGCCGGTGGCCCTCGTGGCGCCGGCGGCGGTATCGTCGGACGGCTCGCCGATCAGCTACAGCGTGACCTTCGGCTACCAAGGGCCGTTCACCGCCACGGCGCGCGGCCTGGTCGCACCAATGGTCACCGCGGGCACGGTCGACGACGATCCGACCGACAGCGACTGCTCGCTGACCTCGCCGAACGCGCAGTTGATGCCAGTCACCATCCCGGCCGGCACGACCTACGCGCGCTACGGGACGTTCGATGCGGACGTCAATGCGGGCTCGGACCTCGACCTCTGCGTGTTCCAGGGCACGACGCTGGTCGGCTCGAGCACGACGGCCACCTCGGAGGAGGCGGTGAACCTCTCGTTCACCAACCCCTCTGCGGCACCGATCGCGCTGACCGTCGTGGTCCAGGGCTGGGGCGTCGCCGGCAGCACGCCGTTCAAGCTCCACGAGTGGTACGTCGGCACCGCGGCGGCCGGCAACATGAGCGTCTCTGCTCCCGCGACGGCGACACCCAATGGGACGGGAACGATCGACCTCTCGTTCAGCGGCCTGGCGAGCGGCACCCGCTACCTGGGCTCCGTCGCGTATGGCGGAGTCACCGGCTTGCCCGGCCCGACGATCGTGAGCGTCAACGTGCCTTAAGTCACCGCGACGCTCTGCCTGAACAGGCAACGCCCCGGGGAGAAATCCCCGGGGCGTCTCTTTTCATACGGAAGGCGCCGGGAGCGCGCGGGACAGCGGCGACTCTACATGGCCTCCTCGCGTCTCCCGGGCGCTGGCGAGGCCACACGATCGGCCGGACAGAAATTCGGCCCGCCTCGCGCACCAGCGTGGTAGTTCAGGATCTGCTTGCCCGCGCGCAGCACGATGCGGTAGCCCGGGACCAGCGCCTGGGTATACATCATCCCCGGCTGGGGACAGCCCATCGAACCGTCGGGCCAGGTCACGGCCTCGGCCACGGTCACCTCGATGTCCGCAACCTTCGCACCCGTGCGCTTCGCAGCGTCCTCCAGTGCCGCAGTGAGAAGGTCGGGCGGCACGCTCGCGGGAGCGACCACTGGCTGCGCCGGCATTGCGTCGCCCTCCGCTGCGTCGGCGACAGCTGTCTTTTCACCGCGAGCGGCCGATGCCGCGGCGCCGTCGTGCGCCGGCTGGCACGCGCAGGCACACACGACGATCGAGGTCGACAGCGCAACGACGAGGGTTGCCTGCCGCGAGCGCGAAGCTCCTGCAGCGATGCCGTCGCGTAAGCTTGCCGCCATGCCGCTCACCTCGCTACGAAGCAGTCCGGGACCTGGCCCGGTGGCCATATGAACTATCGCCACGCCTTCCACGCCGGCAACCACGCCGACGTCCTCAAGCACGTCGTGCTCATGATGCTCGTCGCGCACCTGAAGAAGAAGACTGCGCCCTTTTTCTACCTCGACACCCACGCGGGCGCCGGTACCTACGACTTGAGTCTCGGCGAGTCTCAGCGCAGCGGCGAGTACAAGCGGGGCATCGGCCGGCTGCTGGAGTTCCCGGACGTCGCCTTGCCGCCAGAAGTACTCGACTACGTCCGGCTCGTCCGTGACTGCGCTGGCGCCGGCCGCAGCGCCATCACGGCGTATCCAGGGTCGCCGTCGATCGTGGCGCGGCTGCGCCGGCCGACGGATCGCATGGTGCTGGTGGAGACGCACGCCCACGAAGCCCGCTGGTTGCGCAACTCGCTCGGGCGCCAGAAGCTGCTGTCGCTCGTCGAGGGCGACGGTTACGCGGCGGTCAAGGCCCACACGCCGCCGCGCGAGAACCGCGGCCTGGTGTTGATGGACCCGCCGTACGAATCGGAGCTCGAATTCGACAGCGTGCTGGCCGCGCTCGAGACGGGTTACGAGCGCTGGCCCACCGGCACGTACTGCGTCTGGTATCCGCTCACCGAGCGCGCGGGCGCGTTGCGCTTCCGCCGCAACCTCGAGCGCTCGAACCTGCGCAAGGTGCTCGATTGCACGCTGAGCGTGATGCCCGCGGACACACCCGTCGGCTTGCGCGGCTCCGGCCTCGTCATCGTCAACCCGCCCTGGCAACTCGACGGACGGCTCGCCGAACTGCTGCCCGACCTGCATCGCCTGCTGGTTCCAGACGGCTCCGGCGGCACCACGGTGGAGTGGCGGGTCGGGGAATAGTGCTCAGTGTTTAGTGTTTAGTGTCTAGTGTTTAGTCGGACGCGGAACCGCCCGGGCGGCGCAGCCGCTTCCTATTAGACACTATCCGCTAGACACTCCGCGTAGCGGAAACACGCCACGACGTGGTCATTGACCATGCCGGTCGCCTGCATGTGCGCATAGATGATGGTCGAGCCCACGAACTTGAAGCCGCGCTTCTGCAGGTCCCGGCTGAAGGCGTCGGACTCCGGCGACGTCGCCGGGATCTGCTTCATGTCGGTCCACCGGTTGACGATGGGCCTGCCGCCGACGAACGACCAGCTGTATTCCGCGAAGCTGCCCAGCTCGTCCTGGACCTTCAGGAAGCATCGCGCATTGTTGATGGCCGCCTGTACCTTGAGCCGGTTGCGGACGATGCCGTCGAACTGCAGCAGTCGCTCGACCTTGCGCGCATCGAAGCGCGCCACGCGCTCGGGATCGAAATCGGCGAATGCCTCGCGGTACCCCTCGCGCTTGCGCAGGATGGTCGACCAGCTCAGCCCGGCCTGCGCGCCTTCGAGGATCAGGAACTCGAACAGCTTGCGCTCGTCGCGCACGGGAACGCCCCATTCGGTGTCGTGGTACGCGACGTACTCGCGGCTCATGCCGGAATACGACCAGCCACAGCGCGGTCGCTCGTCGGGCGCGACCGCGCGGGCTTCGGCAGTGACCGGTTTCGGCCGGGGCCGCGCCACAGGCAACGCCCGGGCCGTCGCTGTCCGGGCGACCGGTTTGCGCTTGTTTTTGCTGGATTTTCGCGCCGTGGTCCTGCTCATGACGTCACCCTCCCGACCCGTAATTCTGCCCGTCCGACTGCGGCTTTTGCGTTCTTTCCGCGCCCGGGGGGCTCGGGTATAAAGCCCCATCCCCGCCATTCCAGACTGAGTCCATGAGCCACTCCCCGACACCCGGCCAGTTCCCGCGCGTCCGCATGCGCCGCATGCGCCGCGACGACTTCTCCCGCCGAATGATGCGCGAGACGACGCTCACGCCGAGCGATTTCATCTACCCGGTGTTCGTCATGGAAGGCACGAAGCGGCGCGTCGCCGTGCCTTCGATGCCTGGCATCGAGCGCGTCACGATCGACGAACTGGTCAGGGAAGCGGAGGACTGCGCGACGCTCGGCGTGCCCGCGATGGCACTGTTCCCGGTGACGCCGCCGGAGGCCAAGAGCCTCGACGGACGCGAAGCCTGGAACCCGGACGGACTGGCACAGCGCGCCGTGCGCGCGATCAAGCAGGCCGTGCCGGAACTCGGCGTCGTCACCGACGTCGCGCTCGATCCGTTCACGACGCACGGGCAGGACGGCATCATCGACGAGTCGGGTTACGTGCTCAACGACGTCACGGTCGAGGCGCTCGTAAAGCAGGGTGTCTCGCACGCGGAGGCCGGCGCCGACATCGTCGCACCTTCCGACATGATGGACGGACGCATCGGCGCGCTGCGCGATGCGCTCGAGGCCGACGGCCACGTCTATACCCGCATCCTCGCCTACTCTGCCAAGTACGCCTCGAGTTTCTACGGCCCGTTCCGCGACGCCGTCGGATCGGCCGGCAGCCTCGGCAAGGGCAACAAGTACACGTACCAGATGGACCCCGGCAACTCGGACGAGGCGCTGCGCGAAGTGCAGCTCGACCTCGACGAAGGCGCCGACATGGTGATGGTCAAACCCGGCATGCCCTATCTCGACATCGTGCGCCGCGTGAAGGAGCGCTTCGGCGCGCCGACGTTCGTGTACCAGGTCAGCGGCGAGTACGCGATGCTGATGGCCGCCTCGCAGAATGGCTGGCTCGACGAGCGTGCTGTCGTGCTCGAGGCGCTCACGTGCATCAAGCGCGCGGGCGCAGACGGGATCCTGACGTACTTCGCGCTGCGCGCGAGCCGATGGCTGAAGGAGAGGGGTTAGGGATCAGGGGATGGGGGATAGTGCGAAGGCGCGTCCACGCGCCAGCGCGCACCGCCGTTCGGCACTGCCCCCTATCCCCTAACCCCTGTCCACTGCCCCATGTCCGACTCCTACTGCCTTTTCGGCTACCCCGTCCACCACAGCTGGTCGCCGTTCATCCACGGGCTGTTCGCGCGGCAGACCGGGCAGGACATGGTGTACCGGCTGCACGAGTCGGCGCCCGAGCAGTTCCGTCACGACGTGCTCGAGTTCTTCTTCGATCAGGGCGGCAAAGGCTGCAACGTCACGCTGCCCCACAAGCGGGCGGCGGTGGAACTCGTCAATGAACTGACGCCGCGGGCGCAACTCGCGGATGCGGTCAACACGATCGTGCGCCGCGACGACGTGCTTCTCGGCGACAACACCGACGGCGCCGGGCTGCTCGCCGACCTGCGCAGGAACCTCAAGCTGCGGTTGCGCACGCCGCGCATCCTGATGCTGGGCGCCGGTGGCGCCGCGCGGGGTGCGCTCGCGCCGCTTTGCGAGCTCGAGCCGGCAGCGTTCGTCATCGCCAATCGCACGACGGAAAAGGCGACGGAGCTCGCCCGGCAGTTCTCGCACCTCGCGGCGATCACCGGGACGTCGTTCGATGCGATCGCGGAGCAGGCGCCGTTCGACCTGATCGTCAACGCGACGTCCGCGAGCCTCAAGGGCGAGGTGCCGCCCGTGCCTGCCAGCGCCGTGGGCCCGGGGACGTGCTGTTACGACATGGCGTATGGCGTCGGCGATACGCCGTTCACGCAGTGGGCCCGACAGTGCGGCGCCCTGGTCGCCGCGCAGGGCTGGGGCATGCTGGTCGAGCAGGCCGCCGAGGCGTTCGAGCTGTGGCGCGGCGTACGACCAGTCACTCCGCCGGTGCTGCAGGCGCTGCAAGCCCGGGCCTCCGCTCGTACTCCTGTTTGAGCAGCACGTAGTCGCGGGCCATCTTCGGAATGCGCTCGCGCTCCTGGAGCGTGAGCTCGCGACTCTTGCGCGCGGGGTTCCCGAGGTAGAGGAAGCCTGGTTCGAGCTTCTTGCCCGGCGTGACCACGCTGCCGGCGCCGACGATCACGTCGCTCCCGACCTCGACGCCGTCGAGCAGGATGGCGCCGATGCCGACCAGCACGCGGTCGCGGATCGTGCAGCCGTGCAGGGCGACCTTGTGCCCGATCACGACGTCCTCGCCGATCAGCGTCGGCCAGCCCGCCTCGTTGCCGGCATGAGGACGCGAGACGTGGATGATCGAGGCGTCCTGCACGTTGCTGCGGGCGCCGATCCGGATCCGGTTGACGTCGCCGCGGATCAGCACGAATGGCCAGACCGAGACGTCGGGGCCGAGTTCGACCTGGCCGACGACCTGCGCCGTCTCGTCGATCCACGCGCCGGGCCCGAGGGTGGGCAGGATGCCGCGGTAGGGACGAATCGCCATGAGGGACCACACGCTTTCCGGGGAATTCGGACCGCGAGTGTAGACGCTCGCGCCTGCCGGACGGCAAGCTTCGCGCCGCGGGCCCCGATGGCCCGCGCCGACAACCCGGGGAGCCGACGATGGTCGTGGTGCTGCTGCTGTTCTTCGCGCTGCTGTTCGTCGCAGCGGTCTATTTCGTCCGCATCTACAACGGGCTCGTCGCCCTGCGCGAGAACGTGCGCAAGGCCTGGGCCAACATCGACGTGCTGCTGACCCAGCGCCACGACGAGCTGCCCAAGCTGGTCGAGACCTGCAAGCGCTACATGCAGTACGAACAGGAGACGCTCGAGCGCGTCATGCACGCGCGCTCGGCCGTGTTCCAGGCCCAGGGGCGCGGCGACGTGCCGGCGCTCGGGGCCGCGGAGGAACAGTTGCGACACGGGCTCGGCCGGCTGTTCGCAGTCGCCGAGAATTACCCGGAGCTCAAGGCCGACCAGGGTTTTCGACACCTGCAGACCCGCGTCAGCGAACTCGAGGAAGCGATCGCCGACCGGCGCGAGCTCTACAACGAGTCGGTCAACCTCAACAACATCCGGCTGCAGACATTCCCCGACCTGGTCGTCGCGCGCATGTTCGAGTTCGAGCAGGCCTCGCTGCTCGAGTTCAGCGCGGAGCAGAAGCGCGACGTCGACGCAGGCGCGCTGTTTGGCTGACGACGAACTCTGGTTCGGGCTGCTGATGCTCGCGCTCGCCGTCGTGGCCGGCGGCGCGGCAGCGCTGCGCTGGATACGCCTGGCACGCCTGATCGAGGACACGCCGACCTCGCGCATCCGCTCGGCGGCGCAGGGATACGTCGAGCTGGCCGGACGCGCTCTGGCGCTGGCCGACACGCAGAACCTCGCGCCGCTGACCCAGCGGCCGTGCGTCTGGTGGCGCTACCGGATCTCGAAGAAGGTCGAAAGCGGCAGCGGCAGGCATCGTCGACGGCGATGGCAGACGGTCGCTTCGGGCCGCTCGTCGCTGCCGTTCCTGCTGGACGACGGCACGGGGCAGTGCATCGTCAACCCAGACGGGGCCCAGATCGTCACGACCGAAACGACGACCTGGTACGGCCATACGCCGTGGCCGACGACCGCGCCCGGCGGGTCTGGTCCGTGGTTTTCGGGCGGGCGCGACTACCGCTACGTCGAGGAGCGGATCTACGAGCACGAGCGCGTCCATGCCCTCGGCGATTTTCGCTCGAGCGCGTCGAACACCGAGCGCGACCTGCAGGCCGGGCAGGCCGCGCTGCTGTCCGAGTGGAAGCAGGACCAGCCCGAGCTGGTGCGACGCTTCGACGAGGACCGCGACGGCCGCATCGACCTGGCCGAGTGGGACCAGGCCCGCGAAGCGGCGCGCCGCACCGTGTACGAACGACAGGCCGAACGACCGGAGCGCGTCACCCTGCACGTGCTCAGCAAGCCCGACGACCAGCTGTTCCTGCTGGCCTCACTGCCGCCCGGCGACCTCGTCAAGCGTTACCGTCGGCGGGCGCTGCTGGCGTTCGCGGGGTTCGTCGTCGCCGTCTACGCGCTCGGCTGGCTGATCCAGGACGCCTTCGGCTGAACCGGCCGCGCCGCTAGTAGAATGCGGCGATGAACAATCCGCTGCTGCACGATGCCCCCCTGCCGGCGTTCGGCGCGATCCGCGCCGAACACGTCGAGCCCGCCGTCCGCCAGGTCCTGGAGCAGAACCGCGGCAAGCTGCAGGCACTGCTGGATTCCGGCGCGACGGGCTGGGACGGCATCGTGGCACCGGTCGAGCGCATGCAGCACCGCCTCGCGCGCATCTGGTCGCCGGTCGGTCACCTGAACGGCGTCGCGAACAGCGACGAGTTGCGTGCGGCATACAACGTCTGTCTGCCGCTGCTCACGGCATATCACACCGAGTTCGCGCAGAACGAGCGACTCTGCGCGGCCTATCAGCACGTGGCCGACACGGACTACGAATGGCTGCGACCCGATCAGCGACGGCTGCTCGACAACGCGCTGCGCGACTTCCGGCTCGCCGGCGTCGCGCTCGACGCGGAGCGCAAGCAACGGTTCAAGGCGGTGATGGAGCGGCTGGCCAGCGCACAGGCGAAGTTCGACGAGAACGTGCTCGACGCGACCAACGCGTGGACGCGCGCCGTCACCGACGAGGCCCAGCTCGCCGGGTTGCCGGACGCCGTCAAGGCGCGTGCGCGCTCCGAGGCGCAGAAGGCAGACCGCGGGGGCTGGCTGTTCACGCTCGACGCACCGAACTACCAGGCCGTCCTCACGCACGCCGAGAATCGCGAGCTCAGGCGCGACTTCTACACTGCATGGGTGACCCGGGCGTCGGAGCAAAGCGACCCGAAGTGGGACAACACGGCGCTGATGGAGGAACTCCTCGCCCTGCGCCACGAGGCCGCGCAGCTCGTCGGGTTCGGCAACTTCGCCGAGTATTCGCTCGCGACCAAGATGGCCGGCGATCCGACCGAGGTGCTGCAGTTCCTGCGCCGGCTCGCGCGCTGCTGCCGGCCCGCCGCTCAACGCGAGTTCGCCGAGCTCGAAGCGTTCGCGGGTCGCAGTCTCGAAGCCTGGGACGTCGCGTACCACTCGGAGCGGCTCAAGCGCGAGCGGCTCGCCGTATCGGAGGAGGAGTTGCGGCCCTATTTCCCGCTGCCCCGCGTGCTCGAGGGCCTCTTTGACGTCGCGCAGCGGCTCTACGGCATTCGCATCGCGCCCCGGGCCGACGTCGAGGTCTACCACCCCGACGTGACCTACTACGACATTCTCGCGGGCGACGGCGAGCGCCGTGGCGGGTTCTTCCTCGACCTCTATTCGCGGCCGAAAAAGCGGGGCGGCGCCTGGATGGACGAGTGCGTCGGCCGCATCGCGCTCGGCGAGGCGAAGGCGCTGCCCGTCGCCTACCTCGTCTGCAACTTCACGCCGCCCGGCTCGCCGCGCCCTTCGCTGCTGACGCACTACGAAGTGCTCACGTTGTTCCACGAGTTCGGGCACGGCTTGCATCACATGCTCACGCGCGTGGACTTCCCGAGCGTCGCGGGCATCAACGGAGTGCCCTGGGACGCCGTCGAGCTGCCGAGCCAGTTCATGGAGAACTTCGCCTGGCGCGAGGAGGTCCTGCCGCTGATCTCGGGCCACGTCGAGACAGGCGAGCCGCTGCCTGGCGAAGTGCTGCGGAAGCTGCAGGCGACGCGCTCGTTCCAGGCCGGCATGCAGTCGGTGCGCCAGCTCGAGTTCGCACTGTTCGATTTCCGGATCCACGCCGAATACACGCCCGGCCGCGGCGGACGCATCGCCGAGACGCTCGCCGAGGTGCGCGACGAAGTCGCCGTCGTGAAGCCGCCCGCGTTCAACCGCTTTCCGCACAGCTTCCAGCACATCTTCTCCGGGGGATACGCGGCGGGCTATTACAGCTACAAGTGGGCCGAGGTGCTGTCGGCCGACGCGTTCGGCGCGTTCGAGGAATCGGGCATCTTCGACGAAACCACGGCCCGACGTTTCCTGCGATCGATCCTCGAGCGCGGCGGCAGCCGCGACGCGATGGAAGCCTTCGTAGAGTTCCGCGGCCGCAAGCCCGAGCTGGAGCCGCTGTTGCGCCAGCTTGGCCTCGCGGCATGACGCTCGCCTCGCCGGCGCTTGCGCAGAAGTGTGGCGCGTGTCACATCGACAGGGCGCGGAGACGCCTGGAGCGGCCGTCCGACCATGCTCCGGTCGTCGCGAGGTTTGACATATAAGTCCCGGATTGGCCCCGCAACCGGTCGATCCATCCGCTGTCGATTTTTTTGACTCTGGTATTTGCGGGGCAAGGGTCTAGACTCCGCCGAAAACAAGGATCGGCGTGTCCGTTCGGCCCGAGATGCAATTCCGACGCAGCGACTACGACGTCACGAACACCGTGCAGGTGAGTTCGCCGACGGTCGTGCGTCACGCAGTCGAGGAGCTGTTCCGGCAGACCTGGCCCGGCACTTCGCTCGATCGACTCGGCCAGGCCTTCACGGACTTCGAGCGCCTCTTCACCGGGCAGTTTCCGGGCTACTACGGCTGCGACACCGTCTACCACGACACGCAGCATTCGCTCGACGACACGCTCGCGATGGCGCGACTGCTGGCCGGCTACGATCGCACGCACGCTCCCGAACAACGGCTCGGCCCCGACCGTGCGCTGCTCGGCCTCGTCGTCGCGCTGTTCCACGACGCCGGTTACATCCGGCAGATCGACGACACGAAGCATCGCAACGGCGCGGAATTCACGCGCACGCACGTCAGTCGCGGCGCGCAGTTCCTCGCGCGCTATATGCCGACCATCGGCCTCGCGAACTGGGTGCCGGTCGCGACGCAGATCATTCACTTCACGGGTTACGAAGTGCCGTTCGGCGACATCCGCCTGGACGACGCGCTCGACCGGCGGGTCGGCCACCTGGTCGGCACCGCCGACATGATGGCGCAGATGTCCGATCGCTGTTACCTGGAAAAATGCCGCGACCGGCTCTACCCCGAATTCGTGCTGGGCGGCGTAGCACTCGGCCGCGACACCGGCGGCGACCTCAAGGTCACCTATGCCTCGGGGCTCGACGTGCTGCGGCAGACGCCGCAGTTCTTCGCCGAAACGATGCGCACCCGGCTCGACGGCGAATTCGGCGGCGCTTACCGCTACGTCGAGGCGCTCTACGGCGGTCGCAATCCTTACATGGAGGCGATCGACAGCAACCTCAAGCACCTCGACAAGGTGCTGGCCAGCGGCAGTTGGTCGCTGCTGCGGCGCACGCCGCCGATCTTCACGTGGGAAAAAAACCCGATCCAGAACGTGCGGTCGCTGGTCATCAGCCACATCCGCATGGCCGTGGCAACGGCGTAGGATAGGTCCGTCCACGCCGGCGATGTACCGCCGCGCGCGCCTCTGGGTCATCGATGCGACACGGAGTGTCCCATGCGTGCCCTCATATTCGTGTCCTCCGTCCTGGTCCTCGCAGGTTGTGCTTCGCAAGCCCCCGGCGACGCGATGCGTGTCGCCTCCACGACCCACGCCTCCCCGGCCACGCCGGCGAGCAAGCGGGTGGCGGCGACGAACCCGTATCCGGGCTACAAGATGAAGCAGAAGAACGGCGCCATCGTTTACTGCAAGAGAGTCGCCAGGGTCGGCACTCGTTTCGAGGACGAGTACTGCATGACCGAGTCGGAGATGGAGCAGCTCGAGGAAAAAGCGCAACAGGATCGCGAGATGTTCCGCCGCAACCAGACCGTGTGCGGCGCCGGTACTTGCGGCGACGACGGTTGACCTGCCGCGGCGGCGCTACGCCGACAGGGCGTCGAGCAACGCGGCGACGTCGGTCCCGACCTTGAACACGCGCCGCGAGGCGGGCCGGATGAAGCCCTCGGCTTCCGCACGCTCGATGAAGCGAACGAGATCGTCGTAGTAGCCCGCGACGCTCAGCAGCCCGCTGGGTTTGCGCTGGAGCCCCGCCTGTGTCCAGCTCCAGGCTTCGAACAGTTCGTCGAGCGTGCCCACGCCGCCCGGCAGCGACAGGAAGGCGTCCGAGAGTTCGCCCATGCGCTGCTTGCGTTCGGCGAAGCTCGTGACGATCTCGAGCGCGCTGAGCCCGCGATGGGCCACTTCCTTGTCGTGAAGGAATCGTGGAATGACGCCCACGACCTTGCCGCCGGCGGCGAGGGTCGCGTCTGCGACCACACCCATGAGGCCGACGTGCCCGCCTCCGTACACCAGCGTCCAGCCGCGGCGGCCGATCTCGGTGCCCACTTGCTTCGCGGCATTCGCGAACTCGGGCCTCGCACCGAGGCCGGACCCGCAGAAGACACACAGTGCAAAGCCCATCGTGCGCTCGATCGTCGAATCAGCGCGCGGCGCCGGTGGCGATCAGTCGCGCGTAGAACTCGCACAGGCGACGCAGGTTGTCGAGCGTCATGTGCTCGTTCGTGCCGTGGACCATCTCGAAATCGCGCAGGGACGCGACGATCGGCTGGAAGCGGTAGACGTCCGCGGCCAGTTCACGCATGTGACGGCTGTCCGTCGTCGCGTTCACGAGTGCGGGCGCGACGGGCCTCGTGCCCTCCTCGGACGCCAGCGCGGCAAGCAGGCGGTATGCGTCGGACGTGCTCGAGGACACCGGGGACGGGTCGTAGGCAGGGCCCACCCACTCGAGCCGCACGTCGAGCCCCTGCGTCGCCTGCCGCGCGCGATCCATGACGCGTGCCGCGGTGTCCTGCGGAGCAATCCGGTAGTTGATCCACGCGGCGGCATCCTGCGGCAGCACGTTTTCCTTGGGACTGCCGCGCAGCATCGTGGGCGCAATCGTGGTGTGCAACGACGCGGCCCCCGCGGGCGTGCTCGCGAGTTGCCGCACCAGCAGCGGGCGAAACAGCCATTCGTTCGCCACGGCCATGCGCACGGGCCAGCCGGCACGCGGCGCAAGGTCACGGACCATGTCGGCTGCCGGGCCTTCGAACTCGAGCGGGAACGGCCGGCCGGTGATCGCAAGCACCGCACGCGCCAGCGTCTCCACGCCCGTTTCACGCGGCGGCGCCGAGGAGTGCCCGCCCTTCGCCGGAGCGGTGACCCGCAGCGTCGCATAGCCCTTTTCGGCCACGCCGATCAGTGCGGCCGGTTGCGAGACTATCGGCAGGTCGGCGACGACCGCGAGGCCCTCGTCGAGGGCGAATTCGGCACGGACGCCCTGCGACTGCAACCACTGCGCTGCGGCCTGCGCGCCGGTGCCGCCGGCCTCCTCGTCATGACCGCTCACGACGATCAGCGTCCGGCGGGGCACGAAGCCGGCCGAGGCCAGCGCTTCGACGGCTTCGAACGTCGCCACGAGCGAGCCCTTGTCGTCGACGGTGCCGCGGCCCCATACGGCGCCGTCGGCCACGATGCCCCCGTACGGCGGATGTTTCCAGTCACCTTCGGTGCCCGGCGTCACGGGCACGACGTCCTGGTGCGCCATGAGGATGATCGCCGGCAGCGAGCGGTCACTGCCGCGCCAGGTGTAGACGAGCGAGTGACCCGCGACGACCGTGCGCGACATCGCCGCGTGCGCGACCGGATACGTGGACTGCAACCATCCGTGCAGGCGGTCCCACTCGCGCGGATCGTTGGCGGCCGCGTCCTGATGGCTGATCGTGAGGATCCGTACGGCCTCAGCGAGATGGCTCGCGGCGCGGGCGAGGTCGATCGGCGGGGCGGATGCCAGCTCGACGTCGGATGTGGCCGGACTCGGGGCGCGGTACGTCACGGTGCGCACGATCACTATTGCCGTGACCAGGACGAGCGTCGCGATCACCGCGAGCACGATGCGTAGCGCGAGTCTCATCGGGTTCGAACTCCGTGGTTCATAGGCTGCATTCTGCCCTAGGTATTTGAGCGAATGGCCACCCGCGAAGACGCGGCGCAGCGTGGTCGCGAACAGAACGAACGCGCAGGGCACCGGGTGGCTCTGCCACCCCGGCCCTGCGACGGGGCCGAAACACATGAGGCGTCCAACCACGTCCGGCCTGACTGCCCTGGCAGCGGCCGCGGGTCTTCTTCTGCTGCCACGCCTCGCGGTCGCGGCTCCCGACGTCGCGGTCTGGATGAGCGTGTCGCCGCAGGTGCCGACACCCGGGCAGACCGTCGAGTTCACGATCACGGCCAGGAACGACGGCACGAGCGACGCGTTCGGAGTCGTCGTGGCAAATACGTTGCCAGCGGGCCTCGCAGCGGCTCCCGGGCTGGCACCCTTCCCCAGCACCGGCTGGTACGAGCCTGCAACGGGGCGCTGGACGATCGGGACCCTCGCTCGCGGCGCGAGCGCAGAACTCGTGCTGCCGGTCGTCGTCGCCACGACGTCGCAGCCACCCTGTCTGGTCGCTGTTGCCCGGTCGGAGCTCGCCGGCGACATCGAGGATTCGAACAATCGGGCCGCCGCCGCGGTGAAGCGCACTGCCGACGATCGCTGCGTGGACCTGAGGTTCCGCGCGCCCGCACTGCGGCCGAGCGGCTGCGGCGGAACCTTGTTCGCCCTCTATTCCGTCACGCTGGTCAACGAGGGACCCGACGCGGCGCACGACGTGCTGGTCGACCTCAGCCAGGCACAGCCGGCATTGCCGAACGTGGTCTTCTTCGGAGACGACTGCGCCGGCACGCGGTGCTCCATCCCGATGGTGCCGGCCGGCACGCGTCGCACCTTCGAGGCCGGATCGGACGCGTTCGAGAATCCCGCGGGGCGCACCGTCACGATCACTGTCGCAGCCTCGAGCAGCGACTACGAATATGCAAGCGACGACAACCAGCGCACGGACCCACTCTGGATCGACGCGAGCCCGAAGTGCAACGAGGGCCTGGCGATTGGCCTCAGCGGCTGTTTCATCGCCACGGCGGCGTACGGTTCGCCACTCGAGCCGCACGTCCAGGTCCTGCGCGACTTCCGCGATCGCCACTTGCGCCGGTCCGCCGCGGGTCGTGCGCTCATCGAGCTCTACTATCGCTACTCACCGCCGGTGGCTGTGGTGATCGCCCGGCACGCATCGCTGCGATTGGTCACTCGCGCGCTGCTCACGCCGCTCGTGTTCGCAATCGAGTTCCCGGCGCAGGGCGCGACCGTGGTGGCGCTGATCCTCCTCGGAGGGTTCCTCGGCGGACGACGCGTCCTGCGCAGCCGCGCCTGACGCTCAGGGCCGGAGCGACGTCAGGAACGCAGCCGGGTCCTCTCCACGCTCGAGCACCTCGACGAGTGCGGAGCCGACGACCACACCGTCGACGTGTCCGTGCATGCGCGCGACCTGGTCGCGGCTGCGGATGCCGAACCCGGCGCAGACCGGCACGGGCGACACCGCCCTGACCCGGTCCATGTAGGCGAGCACCTCGTCCGGCACTGCGACGGACTTGCCCGTCGTGCCGGTCATCGTCACGGCGTAGACGAACCCCTGGCTCGCCCGGCAGAGCATCTCGAGCCGCGCCCGCGGCGTGACCGGCGTGACCATCTGCACGAGCGCGATGCCGACGCGGTCGAGCGCCGCGCGCACCTCGGTGCTTTCCTCGTACGGCAGGTCGGGAATGATGAAACCGGAGACGCCTGCCTTCGCCGCCGCCTCTGGCAGACGCTCGAAGCCGAACGCCAGCAATGGATTGAGGTAGCTCATGAGCAGCACGGGTGCCTGCGGCCTCGGCTGCATGCGCTCGAGTTCCTGCAGCAGCCAGGACAGCGTGAAACCGCCCTGCAGCGACGCGAAGCTGGCGCGCTGGATCGTCGCACCGTCGGCCATGGGGTCGCTGAACGGCACGCCGATCTCCACCACGTCCGCTTCGGACGCGATCGCACGCAGGTCGCGGGAGAAGCCGGCCAGGTCCGGAAATCCCGCGGTCATGAAGCCGATCACCGCGGGACGACCGCCCGCAGCCGCCCGCCTGATCGCCGCACTGATCGTCTCGCGCGGCGCCAGCGCCGCTTGCGCGTTCATCAGATCCTCCCCTTGAGCAACGTCCGCTGCAGCGTCGGCATGTCCTTGTCGCCGCGACCGGACAAACCGATCAGGATGCGACAGCCGGGATGGACCTTCGCGTACTTGCGCGCCCCGGCGAACGCGTGCGCCGACTCGATCGCCGGCAGGATGCCTTCGCACTGGCAGCACTCGGCGAGCGCCTCGAGCGATTCGTCGTCCTCGGCCGCGGCGAAGTCGAGTCGGCCGATGCTCGCGAGCAGCGCGTGCTCGGGCCCGACCCCGGGATAGTCGAGGCCCGCCGAGACGGAATGCGTTTCCTGGATCTGCCCGTGCGGGTCCTGCAGCAGCAGCGAGTAGCAACCCTGCAGCACACCGGGCGTGCCATAGGCGAGCGAGGCCGCGTTCTGGCCGAGCCCGGGGCCCGTGCCGCCCGCCTCGAACCCGAGCAACTCGACCGCGAGGTCGGCGACGAACGGGTGGAACAGGCCGATCGCATTGGAGCCGCCGCCGACGCAGGCGACGACGACGTCGGGCATCGCCCCCGCCTGCGCGAGCATCTGCGCGCGTGCCTCGACGCCGATGACGCGCTGGAATTCGCGCACCATGTACGGGTACGGATGCGGACCGACCGCCGAACCCAGGATGTAGAACGTGCCATTCGGGTCGGAGACCCAGTCCCTGAGCGCCTCGTCGATCGCCGCGCGCAACGTCTTGTCGCCGCCGGTGACGGGAACGACTTCGGCGCCCAGCAGTTGCATGCGGCCGACGTTCGGCGCCTGCCGTTCCATGTCGATCGATCCCATGTACACGGTGCACGGCATGCCGAGCCGCGCACAGGCGGCCGCGGTCGCGACGCCGTGCTGGCCGGCGCCGGTCTCGGCGACGATGCGCTTCGCGCCGAGGCGCCTGGCGAGCAGTCCCTGCCCGATCGCGTTGTTGATCTTGTGCGCGCCCGTGTGCGCCAGGTCCTCGCGCTTGAGCCAGACCTCCGCACCCCACCGCCGCGACAGTTCGGCGGCATACGTGAGCGGTGTCGGACGCCCCACCCACGTGCGCAGTTCGAGGTCGAGCTCGGCCTTGAACGCCGGGTCGGGCAGGATGTCGCGTATCCCCTGCTCGAGCCGGTCGAGCGCGGGCACCAGGGTCTCGGGCACGTAGCGCCCGCCGAAGGGGCCGTAGCGGCCGCGCGCGTCGGGAAATGCGCCTTGCAGCGCCTGTGCGAGCAGCGCGTCGCGGTCGATCTTCAGGGCCTCGAGCTTCATCTCTGCACCACTCCCATCGCTGACGACGCGAGCCGCTCCTCGGCTGCGCGCGCCGCGTCGACGAAATCACGAATCAGCACAGCGTCCTTGACGCCGCGACTGAGCTCGACGCCGGAACTGACGTCGACGCCGAACGGCCGCACTGCCGCGATCGCATCGGCCACATTGGCGACGTCGAGGCCGCCGGCCAGCACGAGTTCGCCGGCTGGGGCGAGCGAGCGCGCAGTCGTCCAATCCGCCAGTGCCCCCGCACCACTCTGCGCGCTCTCGAGCAGGAACCGGCGTCCACGGACGCGCTCCGGCGACCACGGTCGTCCCGTCCGAAACACGGGCAGCGCCTTCTGTCCCGCCGGCAACGCGAGGTTCGGAAGGTCGTCGGCGTCGGTCTGCACCCACTCCGGACGCAAGGCGTCGATCGCGGCGTCGACGAGCGCCTGTGTCGGATGCAGGAACACTGCGACCTTTTCCACGCCGGCCGGCACGGCCGCGGCGAGTTCGCGCGCCTGCCCGGGCTCGAGATGGCGCGGCGACGGCGCGTGAAACACGAAGCCGACGGCATCCACCCCGGCCGCGAGCGCGGCCTCGATCGCGTCGACGCTGCGCAGGCCGCAGACCTTGATCCAGAGCCGTTGGCTCATCGCATTGCAGCCTCTCGTCCGGCCCGCAGCAGGTCGCGGACGCCCTGCGCCGGGTCTGCGCTTCGCATCAGCGTGCTGCCGACGAGCGCCAGCCGATAGCCGAGCGCGGCCACGCGCGCAGCGTCGGCAGGCGAGCTCACGCCGCTTTCGGCGACGGCGGGCCAGGCGGCCGGCACACGGTCGCGCAGGCGATCGAAGCGTTCGAAATCGATCTCGAGCGTCTCGAGGTCGCGGCAATTGAGCCCCAGCAAGACCTGCTCGTCGCGCCCGCCACGTTCGTCGGCCAGGGCCGCGGCGATGCGCAGATCGTCCGCGTCGAACGCCTCGA
>DASSJN010000010.1:0-2241 GCA_035691185.1 Steroidobacteraceae bacterium | reverse complement strand
CGTTCACGTGCGGCTTCGTGCGTGCGAATTTTTCCTTAGCCACGACCAAATACCTCTAAGACAAGTGTCTAGTGTCCAGTGTCCAGCGGTTAGTCCGGAGCGGAGCAGAACGGCGCGATCCGCGCCTTCCTCACTATCCGCTAGACACTAACCGCTAGACACTTCCTCTAACTGGAGCCCACGAGCGGGATCGAACCGCTGACCTCGTCCTTACCAAGGACGTGCTCTACCGACTGAGCTACGTGGGCCGCCTCGTCAAACCGTCCCCAGCAGCAGCAAGCTTCCGGTTGGAGCGGGTGATGGGAATCGAACCCACGTCAACAGCTTGGAAGGCTGAGGTTCTACCATTGAACTACACCCGCAGCGCTTGCCGGATCGATCGATCGACCGCTGCCGGATCCGCCTCGTGTCGCGAAGCCCCACGCCTCTCCGCTACTCTCTGCTGCTGGTGGAGGGGGAAGGATTCGAACCTTCGAAGGCATAAGCCGGCAGATTTACAGTCTGCTCCCGTTGGCCGCTTGGGTACCCCTCCGCGAACAGAGAGCCGCGTATTCTCGGGGGCCGCGGAGCCCGTGTCAATCTGATCCGACGGCCCGAGCTGCCGGTTTGCACCCCCGCGATCTCATCGGCGCCCGCAGGCCGGGCCGCCGCGACCTCGACTGGCAGCGTGCCCCCGGGGACCAGGGCGTCCACCGGCCAGGCGCGCCCGAAGCGCTCCGCCGCCCGCCCGCCTCGCCGCGCCAGCCTGCATCGAACGAAGGATTTCGTACGAATAGTGGTTCGCCTATGATGCGCCGCCCGCCCGCACGGGCGCGGGATCTGCGCTCCCCGACCCTCGTTGAGGCCTGCACCCGGAATGACGACCGACGTCCTGCTGTTCCCGTTCGCCGAGTACTGGTGGTTCTACGCCGGCTTCACGGCGTTCGTGCTGGTCGTGCTCGCGCTCGACCTCGGCGTCTTCCACCGCGAGGCCCACGAAGTCGGCGCCAGGGAAGCGGCCGTCTGGAGCGGGGTCTGGGTCGTGCTCGCGCTGGCCTTCAACTACCTCTTCTACCGCTACATGCTCTGGCACTTCCCGCAGGTGCCGGACCTGGCGGGCATGGACCACGCCGAACTCGCGCGCGACTCGGGCCTCGAGTTCCTCGCCGGCTACGTGGTCGAGAAGGCGCTCGCCGTCGACAACGTGTTCGTGTTCGTCGCCGTGTTCTCGTATTTCGCGGTGCCGCCGCGGCTGCAGCACCGCGTGCTGTTCTTCGGCATCCTCGGCGCGCTCGTGTTCCGCGCGCTGTTCATCTCGCTCGGCGCCGTGCTGATGCAGTACCACTGGATCGTCGTGCTGTTCGGCGCGTTCCTGATCCTCACCGGCATCAAGATCCTGTTCCTGCCGGAGAAGCCGATCGAGCCCGAGCGCAACCCGATCGTCCGCCTGGTCCGTCGCTTCGTGCCGATCTGGCCGTCGATCGAGGGCGACCGCTTCTGGATCCGCCGCGACGGCGTGCTCTACGCGACGCCGCTCCTGGTCGCGCTCGTGTTCATCGAGTTCTCGGACATCATCTTCGCCATCGATTCGGTGCCCGCGATCTTCGCGCTGACCAACGAGCCGCTGATCGTATTCACGTCGAACATCTTCGCGATCCTCGGCCTGCGCGCGATGTATTTCCTGCTGGCGAGCGCCGTGCGCTATTTCCAGTACCTCAAGTACGGCCTCGGCGTGATCCTGGTCTTCGTCGGGCTCAAGATGGTGTGGCTCAACCAGGCCTTCGGCGGCAAGTTCCCGATCACGTGGTCGCTCGGCATCATCGCCACCCTGCTCGCGGTTTCCATGCTGGTGTCGGTCGCCGCGCGCCGTGACGGCCGCGCCGAAATTTCAGGCCGCTGACACCGGCGTCAGGTCGACGATCTCGACGTCGCCGGCCGGGATCGGCCGGCCGAGGAAGACCGCGCCGACGCGAGCGAAACGCTCCGCGCCGTCCGTCGCGAGCAGCTGCACCTTCCCCGGGCGCCCGCCCGCCGGGCGCGCGAGCCCGCGTTCGACCAGCGCCTGCTCGAGCGCGGCTGCCGTGGTCGCTGCCGAATCGACGATCACGGCCTCCGGGCCGATCACCTTCCCGAGCGCGGGCGCGAGCACCGGGAAATGCGTGCACCCGAGCAGCAGCGTGTCGGGACGCGCGGCGGCGTCGGCCGCGACGAACATGTCGTCGAGATAGCGATGGATGATGGCCTCGACGACGGGACCCTGGG
>DASSJN010000009.1:0-4484 GCA_035691185.1 Steroidobacteraceae bacterium | reverse complement strand
CGCGATTTCCTGATCGGAGTGCCAAAGGGAATCGGCAAGCTCGTACATAGTCCAGCGCACTGCCTGACCTACGAAATCGGCGGGAAACGCCTTGCGGGGCAGCCGCCAGAGGTCTGGGTCCGTGGCAAGGGGTTGGGCGGTTCATCGGCCATCAACGGGATGATCTGGTCGCGGGGCCATCCCCAGGATTTCGATCGCTGGGAGCAGCTCGGCTGTACCGGTTGGAATTGGCAAACGATCAAGCGCGCGTACAAGGCGCTCGAAAATCACCCGCTTGGTCCGAGTGATGCCCACGGTTCCGGTGGGCCCGTCCCCATCAGCTCCGGCACGTTCAAGTACCCACTCACGGAAGACATGATCGCGGCCGGCGAAATGATGGGGCTGGAGCGTGTCGCCGACCTCAACGACAAGCCGGTCGAACGGGTCGGCTACTACAGCCACAACATCGAAAAGGGACGACGGGTGAGCTCAGCCCATGCTTACCTCGATCCGGCACGAGGACGGACGAACCTGCACATCGTGACCGGGGCACGGGTGCAGCGCGTGCTGTTCGACGGCAACAGGGCGGTGGGTGTGGGGGTTGCCGTTGGCGGCACGGTGAAGACCTTCGAATGCCGCGGCGAGATTGTCCTGTCGGCGGGACTGCTCGAGAGTCCGAAACTGCTCGAACTGTCCGGCATCGGCCCGGCCGGCGTGCTCGAGGCAGCCGGCGTGCCGGTACTCCACGACAGTCCCGACGTCGGCAATCGCATGCGTGAGCACGCGTCGATTTCGGTGCCGTTCCGCATCAGCTCGAAATCCGGCAGCCATCGGAATTTCTTCGGGCTCGGCCTGGTGCGGAATGCCATCCAGTATCAGTTGTTTCACACCGGGGCACTGGCGACAGGGCCGTTCGAAATAGGCGGCTTTGCCCGGGTCGGCGGAGGCGAAGGACCACCCAACCTGCAGCTTTACCTTGGAGGGTACGTCTTTGCCCTCAGCGATGACAGTTTTCCGGTCCCGCTTGCCGACGTTGATCGGCGGCCCGGCATGATGATCTACGGACAACTGCTGCAGCTCGAGAGCGAAGGCTCGATTCATATTCGCTCGGCCGATCCGTCGGATCCGCCGCTAATTGATCCCAACTGGCTTGCTACCGAGAACGATAAGCGCCTGGCAATCGAGACCATCCGCTATATCCGCCGCTATGCGAGCCAGCCGCCGTTGCGCCGGCACATCGTCGAGGAACTCCTGCCAGGGAGCGAGTGCCAGTCTGATGAGGACCTGCTGTCGGCATTTCGCAGGCTGGCGACCTGCGGGCTGCATGGAACGGGCACCTGTCGCATGGGATCGGATGAGCGCTCCGTGGTCGATGAACGGCTGCGGGTCAGGGGCGTCAGCGGGCTTAGGGTCGCCGATTGTTCGGTGATGCCGGGGCTGGTCTCGGGAAACACCCACGCACCGGCCATGGCGACAGGGTATCGCGCCGCCGACCTGATCATCGATGACAGCCGATGACGCTGCGAATCGATGCTCCTCTACACTGCCGGGACCCAGAAGCTCCAAGAGTGACACACGATGGCAGAGCATGTTCAGCCCGGGGGCCTCAGCCCGCCGATGCAGGAGGGACCTTGGCGAGGCTGGTCGATCTGGACGGGCCGCGAGCCATTCGAAGAACTGGTGGGTCCGTTCTACACGCGGCGCGAAATGGACGGATCGTATTCGACCGGCTTTCGACCCGCCGAGCGCAATCTCAACAGTCTGGGAAATCTGCACGGGGGCGCGATCGCCACGTTCGCCGACTACTCGCTTTTCATGATCGCCTATGAGGCGATCCACGGCAGGCTGAGTGTCACGGTGACGCTCAATCTCGAGCTGATGCGAGCGGCGCGCGCCGAGACGCTGCTCAAGGGTCGCGGTGAAGTCTTGCGAACGACGAACAGCCTCGTCTTCGTCCGCGGCGTCATCACGTCCGAAGACGCTCCGATCATAAGTTTCTCGGGCGTCATCAAGCTCATCAAGACCTGACTAATCCAGTCCCCTGGCGGCCAGGTGCCCTTCACGAATGGCCGTCTGCAGATATCGCGGACTGCGCACGTCGCCCACTGCGATCAGCCGGCCGTTCCAGTCGTTCAAGTGGTCCATCAACTCGCGGTTGCACCTGTTGTGCGAGACGAAGACCACGGTGTCGGACTTGACCCGGATGGAGGGCCCTCCGAAGCGTTGCCTCAGGGTCGAGCGGCCTCGTTCGATCCTGTCCAGTCGGGCATAGCAGATCAGGCGAAAGCTTCCCCTGGCCAGGCGCTGCATCGCCGGCTCCGCCGAAAGACTCGGCTCCAGGGCCGGTGCGAACGAAGCCAGCGACGTGGCGAAGGTGACGTGCACCCCCTTGTCGACCAGGAACTCAGCGGCCGCCACGGCTTCGTAGTGCCCGCAGTCGTCGAAGACCAATGCAGACTTTCCCCAGTCCCTGCCGACGGTATCGAGCAGGAGGTCGTGACTCGACACGACATTCGCCTCGTCGAATCCGCGGACCGCGTGTCCGGGCGCCAGGTGCTGGCGCCCATCCAGCCGAGGCAGGCTGCCTGTGGCGACGATCACTACGTCGGGATTCAGGCGCGTGACGTCCTCGGCCGCGATGTAGGTGCCCAGCTGCACCGTCACGCCCAGCCGATAGACTTCCTGCTCCAGCCAGTCGCAAATGTCGCCGATGCCTGCCCTGCGTGGCGCACGCCGGGCGATCTGGACCGCACCGCCCAGCCGGGCGGACGCCTCGGCGAGCGTCACACGGTGCCCCTTCAGTGCTGCGATCCTCGCCGCTTCCAGGCCCGAGGGGCCGCCGCCGACGACCAACACGTCGCGCGGACGGGAAGTGGGTTCGATCAGGTCCTCGCTCAACTCGGCCTCTCTGCCCACCGCGACGTTGACGGTGCAGCCCATGCGACCGAACCTGGCCAGGCCGCCTACGCACCCGTGGTTGCAGCCGATGCAGGGGCGGACTTCCTCTTCCCGTCCCGCCAGTGTCTTCGGCACGAGATCGGGATCGGCGATGAGCGCACGATTCAGCGCGACCAGATCGGCATCGCCGTTGGACAGCACCTGCTCGGCGTCGCCGAGCGTCCGGAAGCGGCCCGCGACGATGATCGGCAACGAAATGGCGCTGCGAACGGGGCCGGCAAGAGGCAGCTCATAGCCCATGGGCTCGTGCATGCCGCCAATCATCTTGTGCGGATTGTAGTCGGTGCCCACGGTCAGGTTGACGTAGTCGATCAGGCCCTGCTGCTCGAAGGCCGCGGCAATCCGGGCGACGTCCTGCGGCTCTGTCCCGCCGGGCAGCAACTCGGAGCCCAGACGCACACCGAGTGCCATGTTGTCCGGCAGCAGATCCTTGACGGCGCGCAGGATGCGTTGCGGCAAGCGCAGGCGGTTCTCAAAGCTCCCGCCGTAGAGGTCATCCCGGTGATTGCTGAGCGGCGAGAGAAACTGCTGCAGCAGGTAACCGTGGGCCATGTGGATTTCGATACCGTCCAGGCCTCCTTCGATGCAGTCACGGGCGGCGTCGCAGTACCGTTGCACCAGCAGGTCGATCTGTCCTTCGGTCATGGCCTGCGCCTGCTGGCCCAGGAGCGGCCCCACCGTATCGCTGGCAGACAAGGGCGGCGAACCGTCCGCCAGGGGTATCTCGTTTCCGAGATGGCCGATCTGTTGCAGCACTTTCATGCCGTACGGGCGTACCCTGTCCATCAACCTGCGATAACCCTGGACCAGCCCGGGCGCGCCCGAAATCAGAAATCGGTAGGCCGTGCCCCGTACGGAAAGCGCCTCGATGACGCTCAGGCCTACGCCGCCTCGCGCACGCGCCACGTGGTACTCGATCAGGGCATCGCTGATGGTGCCGCCGCCGAAGCCCGTGCCGTGCGCGGTGCGGACGATCCGGTTGGCCACTTTCAGCGGCCCCAGCGCGATCGGTTCAAGTATTCTCTTCAATGTCATTGCGGTTGGCCCGGCGTATTGCGTAACTGTTCCAGCATGCTCCTCCGGCGTTTCGACAGTCGGTACTGCATTCATTCAATCGGAAGGCAGACATGTCACCTGCAGCTTGCCAAAAGCGACTTTCGGGAAAAAGCGGTCTGATCAGCGGTGCCGCAAGGGGGATCGGAGCGGCCATTGCTGAAGTCCTGGCGGCCTCCGGTGCGGCGGTCATGGTCACCGACGTCCTCGAGGACCTGGGCAGGGCTGTTGCGGAAAGAATCCGGCAAGCCGGCGGGCAGGCGCGGTTTTGCCCTTTGGATGTGACGGACGAAGCCAAGTGGGCGGCGGCCGTGTCGGAAACCATCGCCGCATTCGGCGGGCTCGATTTCGTGGTCAACAACGCCGGAATCGAACTCATCGATCTGGTGGTCGACACTGATTTCGAAAAGTGGTGCAGGCTGCAGGACGTCAATTCGGACGGGGTTTTCCTGGGAACGAAACACGCCATTCGTGCCATGAAGCCCGGCGGTGCC
>DASSJN010000008.1:0-2697 GCA_035691185.1 Steroidobacteraceae bacterium | reverse complement strand
GGCGAGCCAGTCGACGGCACGACGCGCCCACCAGAGGCAGTCGGCGAAGAACCAACCCAAGTCGCCGCCGATCGTGCAGAGCTCGGCAAAGACGTGCTCCGGGGCGACATCGCCCTGGGCACTCGTTCCGACCCGTTTGGCGTAGAAGGCATATTCGGGCCGGAAGTTGCGGCAGGCGATCGACCCTTCCACCCAGCGGGCCACGACCGCGTGGCGCTGGTCGGCCTCACGCGCCGCGCGAATGGCTTCCTCGACCCCGAGCAGTCGCCGCGGCAGCAAGTGCCGGATCTCGTCGTCGCACGCGACGAAATCGTGCTCGAGGCCCTCGACCAGCGCCCGGGCGATCCCGACCGGCACGCTCGTGACGAGCCGCAACCAGTACGAGGAGATGCGCGGGCTCAACACGGGCACGGCGATGATCCGCGGGCGGCGACCGACCTGCCGGCCGTAGCAGCGCATGATCTCCTCATAGGTCACCGTCTCGGGGCCCGCCACCTCGAACGTGCGCCCGGCGGCTGCCTCGAGGCCGGCCACGCCCACGAGGTAGCCGAGCAGGTCGTCGAGCGCGATCGGCGTCGAGCGCGAGCGCACCCAGGTCGGCGTGGTCATGACCGGCAGGTGGTTCACGAGGTCGCGCATGACCTCGTACGCGGCGGAGCCGGGGCCGATGATCATGCCGGCGCGCAACTCGGTCACCGGCACGCCGCTCGCACGCAGCACCTCGCCGGTCTCGGCCCGCGAGCGCAGGTGCTCGGAGCGTGCGTGCTCGGGAATCAGGCCACCCAGGTAGACGATGCGCCGCACGCCCGCCTGCACCGCGGCGTAGCCGAAGTTCGCGGCCGCCTGCCGGTCCAGCGCGCCGAAGCCGCGACCGGCCGCCATCGAATGCACGAGATAGAACGCCGTGTCGACGCCGGCGAGCGCGCGCTCGAGCGTCTCCGGACGCAGCGCGTCGGCCGCGACGCAGTCCACGTCGCGCCATTCACGCGCCTCGAGCACTTCGACGTTGCGCGCCGTCGCGCGGACGCGTTTGCCCGCGGCCTGCAGCACCGGCACGAGGTGCGTGCCGATGTAGCCACTCGCGCCGAAGACGAGGTTCAGCGGGCTCGCGTCGGCGCGCATGGAAGCATTATGCGGCGAACAGGGCGCAAGCGCGTGCCGGGTCAGCGGGAATGCGCCGCGTTGCGGACCCGGATGGCCTCTTCCTGGTCCACGGCGTCGAGCTGCTCCTCGATGAAGTGCAGCGACCGGTCGATCTCCGGCAGCAGTACATTCTCGAGCGCCCGCGCCCGGCGCTCCGTCCGCCGGTATTCGGCCACGAGCCGACGCATGTTGGCGGCACGGGCCGCCTGCCGCGCGAGGTCGAGCGCCAGCCGGCGGAAGGCTTCGGCGCAGCGACGCAGCTCGGGCGTGTCGCGCACGGGCGGGTCCACCGGCCGGCAGGGCACGTCCTCGAGGTGGGCCTCGCCTAGCGGAATGCCGAGGAAGGACCGCGTGTCGACCTGCAGCAATGCGGCGTCGAGCGGGCAGGGGGGCTCGACCGTGAGGTCGTCGAACCCGTGGACCTCGATCGCCGCGGCGAGCGCAGTCCGCGCGGCCTGCCACCCGGCGTCGATCTCCTGCTGGGCCGCGACGTGCTCGCGCAGCTCGCGCAGCGTCTCCGTCGCGAGCAGCACGCGTTTTTCGTCGAGCAGGTCGTAGCCTTCCTGGATCAGGCGCCGATCGTCGCGCAGTTCCAGCAGCGCGACGCGTGTCGCGGCAACCTCGCCGAGTTCAGGCATGGGCGGCCACCGGCTCCAGGTGCCGTCCGATCTGCGCGTTCGAGAGGCGGGTGAGCTCGCCGTGGGGCAGGCCGCGCAGCACGTCCCAGCCGGCCTCGAAGCTGTCCTCGAGCGTCTGCGCGCGTTCCTGGTGCACGAACTTCCGCTCGAAGCGGTCGGCGAACGCGAGAAACTTGCGGTCCGACTCCGGCAGGCCCTGCTCGCCCATCACGCTCGCGAGCACGCGCATGCGCAGTGCGCGCGCGTAGGCGGCGAACAACTGGTGCGCCAGCGCCGGGTGGTCGGGGTCGGTGAAGCCCTCGCCGATGCCCGCATCCATGAGCCGCGACAGGCTCGGCAGGACCTTGACCGGCGGATAGATGCCCTTCCGGTCGAGCTCGCGGTCGAGCACGATCTGGCCCTCGGTGATGTACCCGGTCAGGTCCGGGATCGGGTGGCCGATGTCGTCGCCCGGCATGGTCAGGATCGGCAGCTGCGTGAGCGTGCCCGGCCGCCCGCGGATGCAACCGGCGCGTTCGTACAGCGCGGCGAGGTCGGAGTACATGTAGCCCGGGTAGCCCTTGCGACCCGGGATCTCGCCGTGACTCGCCGAGACCTCGCGCAGCGCCTCGCAGTAGTTGGTCATGTCGGTGAGGATCACGAGCACGTGGCGGCCTTCCTCGAATGCGAGGTACTCCGCGGCCGTGAGCGCGTAGCGCGGCGTGAGCAGCCGCTGCATGCCCGGTTCGTCGGCGAGGTTCAGGAACATCGCCGTGTGACCGAGCGCGCCGCTCGATTCCATCGCGCTGCGGAACTGCTCGGCCGTGTCGTGCGGCACGCCGATGCCCGCGAAGACGACCGCGAAGCTCTCCTCGCTGCCCGCGCCCCGCAGCCGCGCGCGTTGCGCGATCTCCGCCGCGAGCCGGTCGTGCGGCAG
>DASSJN010000007.1:0-60056 GCA_035691185.1 Steroidobacteraceae bacterium | reverse complement strand
TCGCGGCGCGCGCGGACCGCAACGTCGCCCCCGCCGCGTCGATGTAGCGAGTTTCGCCGAGCAGGTAGCCGAGCCGCACGAGCAGCCGCGCCGCGAGGCCGTTGCCCGCGGGCGTCGCGTCGTCGGAGTACGTCTTCGGACGGACGATCAGCGCCTCGGCGTCGTCGGCGGTGAAGAAGAACCCGCCGGCTGCCCGGTCGGTGAAGCGGGCCAGCATCAGCTCCGCGAGTTCGACGACCCACGCCAGCGCGGTCGGGTCCCAGCGCGCCTCGAGCAGCTCGAGCAGGCCCCACGCCAGCGACGCGTGGTCGTCGAGGTACGCGGCAAATCGCGTCTCACCGTCGGCGTGGACCGCGAGCAGGCGACCGTCGCGCCAGCAGTGCTCGCGCAGGAAATGCATCGCGCGCAGCGCCGCGTCGGCATAGTCGTCGCGCGCGAGCGCGCGGCTCGCCCGGGCGAGTCCGCTGATCGCGAGGCCGTTCCACGCGGTGAGCACCTTCTCGTCGCGGCCCGGCCAGACGCGCGCGTTGCGCACGTCGAGCAGCGTGCGGCGGGCCTCGTCGAGCCGCGTTTCGACGACGGATTCGCCGAGTGAGAGCTCGGTGCCGATGTCGCCGACCGCGCGGCGCACGTGCAGGTGCCACTGGCCCTCGAAGTTGGGCTCCTGGTCCAGCCCGAATCGCCGGACGAACACCTCGTACTGCTCGGGCTCGAGGTGTCGCTGCACCTCGTCGGGCGTCCAGACGTAGAACCTGCCTTCGTGGCCTTCCGAATCCGCGTCGAGCGTCGAATAGAACCCGCCGCCGGGCGAGCGCAGGTCGCGCAGCATCCAGTCGGCCGTTTCCGCCGTGATCCGGCGAAACAGCGGCTCGCCCGTCGCGACGGCCGCCTGCGCGTACACGCCGAGCAGCTGGCCGTTGTCGTAGAGCATCTTCTCGAAGTGCGGGATCATCCAGTGCGCGTCGACCGAGTAGCGGCAGAAGCCGCCGCCGAGCTGGTCGTAGATCCCGCCCTCGGCCATGCGCGTCAGCGTCAGCGTCGCCATGTAGAGCGCCTGCAGGTCCGGTTCGTCGCCGGGCGCCGACGCGCGCCACGTGCGCAGCAGCAGCTCCAGGTTGGCCGGGTGCGGGAACTTGGGCGCGTCGCCGAATCCGCCGAAGCGTGCATCGAACTCCCGCTGCAGCGTCGCGCGCGCCACGCCGAGCGGTTCGCGTGAAAGCGCCGCGCCCTCGCGGTCCGGCGGCGGCTGCAGCTGGCCGAGGACGTCGACGAGCTTCTCGCCGAACTCCTCGAGTTCGCCCCGACGGGTGCGGTAGAACGCCGATACTTTCTCGAGCACCTTGCGGAAACCCGGCATGCCGTGGCGCTGCTCCGGCGGGAAATACGTGCCCGAGAAGAACGGCCGGTGCGACTCGGGCGCCAGGAACACGGTGAGCGGCCAGCCGCCGCCTGACTGGTTCATGACCTGGTGCGTCGTCTGGTAGATGCGGTCCAGGTCGGGGCGTTCCTCGCGGTCCACCTTGATGTTCACGAACAGCTCGTTCATGAGCCTTGCGGTGTCCGGGTCCTCGAACGATTCGTGCGCCATCACGTGGCACCAGTGGCACGCGGAATAGCCGATCGACAGCAGGATCGGCCGGTCGAGCTTGCGGGCGAGTTCGAGCGCTTCCGGGCCCCACGGATACCAGTCGACCGGATTTGCCGCGTGCTGGCGCAGGTAAGGACTGGTCTCGCCGGCGAGGGCGTTGCGGCGGCCGGACGGGGAAGCGGACTGCATGGCGGGGAACCTGTCGAGCGCGGTCGGCTAGAATGGCGAGTCTATAACGGAAGGCTGCCGCACACCGGCGGAAACGCGCATGTCCACCCCGAACGCGGCACGTGAAAATCCTGCAGACGCGCTGCCCGAATTGCGCCTGAAGCCGCGCGAGGAGCGGCGCATCAGCGCCGGGCACCTCTGGATCTTCAGCAACGAGGTCGACACGGCACGCACGCCGCTCACTGCGTTCGAGCCGGGCGCGGCGTGCCGCGTCGTCACGAGCAGCGATCGTTTTCTCGGTTACGCGTACGTCAATCCGCATGCGTTGATCTGCGCGCGGATCGTCGGGCGCAATCCCGACTACCCGCCAGGCAAGTCGCTGATCGTGCACCGGCTGCAGGTGGCGCTCGCGCTGCGCGAGCGGCTGTTCGACCGGCCGTACTACCGGCTCGCGTTCGGCGAGTCGGACGGCCTGCCGGGACTGGTGCTGGATCGCTTCGGGGACGTGGTCGTCGGCCAGACCGGCACGGCCGGCATGGAGGCGCTGAAGCACGAGGTGGTGGCAGCCGTGCAGAAGGTCGTCGCGCCGCGCACGTTCGTCTGGAAAAACGATTCCGGCGCGCGCGAGCTGGAGGGCCTGCCTGGCTATGTCGAGACGGCGTTCGGTCCGGAGGTCGACGAAGGCATCGTCGAGGAGAACGACGTGAGGTTCGTCGTGCCCATCGGGCAGGGACAGAAGACCGGCTGGTTCTACGACCAGGCCGCCAATCGTGGCGCGCTGCTCAAGTACGTGCCGGGACGCCGCGTGCTCGACGTGTTCTGCTACCTCGGCGGCTGGGGGCTCGCCGCGGCGAGGGCCGGGGCGTCGGAGGTGCTCTGCGTGGATTCGTCTGCCTCCGCGCTCGAGCTGTTGCGGCGCTCGGTCGAGACGAATGCGCTCGACAACGTGCGCGCGGAGCGCGGCGACGCGTTCGACGTTCTGGCGGCGCTGCGCGCCGCGGGCGAGAAGTTCGACGTGGTCGTGATCGATCCGCCGGCGTTCATCAAGCGGCGCAAGGACATCCCCAAGGGACAGGCCGCATACCGCAAGCTCAACCAGCTTGCGATGCAGGTGCTGGCGCGCGACGGCATCCTGGTGTCGTGCTCCTGCTCGCACCACCTGGCCCAGGACGACCTGATGCTCGCGATCCAGCAGTCGGCGCGCCATCTGGACCGCTTCGCGCAGGTAGTCGAGGTGGGCGGACATGCGCCGGACCATCCGATCCACCCTGCGATCCCGGAGACGCGCTACCTCAAGTCGCTGTTCTGCCGCGTCGTGCACGACTGAAGCGGCATCCCGTCCATATCGATCGGGGCGGGCGCGCGAGCCGACCGACAGGTAAGATACCGCGCCGATGTTCGTCTACTCGTACCCCGATCCCGTCGCGCTGTCGCTCGGGCCGCTCCACGTCCGCTGGTACGGCCTCATGTACCTGGTCGGGTTCCTCGCGGCCTGGTGGCTCGCGCGCCGTCGCGCCGCGCGCGCGGGGTCGACATGGACCGCCGGCGACGTCGACGACCTGATCTTCTACAGCGCCGTCGGCACGATCCTCGGCGGCCGCCTCGGCTGGATGCTGTTCTACGGCACGGAGCGCCTGCTCGCCGACCCGGCCAGCATCATCCGCATCTGGGAAGGCGGCATGTCGTTCCACGGCGGCCTCGTCGGCGTGATCGTGGCGATGGCGCTCTTTGCGCAGCGCCGCGGTCGCCGGGCGGTCGACGTGTTCGACTTCATGGCGCCGCTGCCGGCGATCGGTTTCGGGGCGGGTCGCATCGGCAACTTCATCAACGGCGAACTCTGGGGCAAGCCGACCGATGTGCCCTGGGCCGTCATCGTCGACGGCACGCCCCTGCACCCCTCGCAGCTGTACGAGGCCACACTCGAGGGGCTCGTCCTGTTCCTGATCCTGTGGTGGTTCACGTCGAAGCCGCGGTTCCGCTGGGCGCCGTCCGGGCTGTTCCTGGCCTGCTACGGGGTGTTCCGCTTCCTCGTCGAGTTCGTGCGCGTGCCGGATGCGAACCGCGGCTACCTGTTGCTCGACTGGGTCACGATGGGGCAATTGCTGTCGCTTCCGATGATCGTCGCCGGTCTCGCGATGCTCGCCTACGCCTATCGGCGTCGCGATCCGTCGGGCAACTACCGCGCGACCTGACCAGCCCACATGCGGCAATACCACGACCTGCTGCGTCACCTGCTCGAGCGCGGCGCGCGCAAGACGGACCGGACCGGCACGGGTACGCTGTCGGTGTTCGGCTGGCAGATGCGCTTCGACCTCGCGCAGGGCTTCCCGCTCGTCACGACCAAGAGGCTGCACCTGAAGTCGATCGTGCACGAGCTGCTCTGGTTCCTGAGCGGCGACACGAACGTGCGCTACCTGCGCGAGAACGGCGTCACGATCTGGGACGAGTGGGCCGATGCGAACGGCGACCTCGGGCCGGTGTACGGTGCGCAGTGGCGCTCGTGGACGGCGGCCGACGGTCGCAGGATCGACCAGATCTCGCGTGCGCTCGAGCTGATCCGGCGCGACCCGGATTCCCGTCGCATCATCGTCAACGCGTGGAACGTGGGCGAACTCGAACGCATGGCGCTCACGCCATGCCACGCGTTGTTCCAGTTCTACGTCGCGGACGGCCGGTTGTCCTGCCAGCTCTACCAGCGCAGCGCCGACGTGTTCCTCGGCGTGCCGTTCAACATCGCCTCCTACGCGCTGCTGACGCACATGGTGGCGCAACAGTGCGATCTCCAGGTCGGCGACTTCGTCTGGACCGGCGGCGACACGCATCTCTACGTCAACCACGTCGAGCAGGCCCGCCTGCAGCTCGAGCGCGAGCCGTTTCCATTGCCGCGGCTCGTGCTCAAGCGCCGGCCCGGCTCACTTTTCGAATACCGCTTCGACGACGTCGAGTTCGTCGGGTACCAGGCACATCCCGCCATCAAGGCCCCCATCGCAGTATGAGCAAGAGCCCGCCCCGATCGTCCAGGTCATCGAAGCCTTCGCAGTCGACCGTGCAGCACCATGCCCACATGCGCCGCGCCGCCGTCACGCGCGAGGCCGCGAACGATGAGAGCCCGTACGTCGTCGTGCGCAATTCCAGGATCCACGGGCGCGGCGTCTACGCCGCGCGGCGCATCCGCAAGGGCACCCGGATCATCGAGTACGTCGGCGAACGGATCTCCCACGAAGTGGCGGACGCACGCTACGACGCGAAGCCCGACGACGGGCACACGTTCCTGTTCGTCGTCGACGACGAGGTCTGCATCGATGCGGGCATCGGCGGCAACGCGGCACGCTTCATCAACCACAAGTGCGACGCCAACTGCGAGACGGTCATCGAGAACCGGCGCGTCTTCATCGAGGCGCTGCGCACGATCCAGCCGGGCGAGGAACTCGGGTACGACTACCAGCTCACCTGGGAGAGCACCGACGATCCGGAGGAGCTCGAGCTCTACCGGTGCCTGTGCGGGGCGCCGACCTGCCGCGGCACGATGCTCGACCGCGTTCCGCTCGACGAGAAGCGCCGGCGCGAGCGGGCGCAGAAGCGCAAGGCGGCGCAGACGCGGAAACCCGCGAAGGCCGGGGGCAGGAAGAACGCCGGCAAGCGCGGCGAGCGCCGGGCCGCCTGAGGGCCCGCGACGTTGAAGCCGCTCGTCTCGATCGTCGTCGCGATGGACGAGCGCGATGCCATCGGGCACGAGGGCGGGCTGCCGTGGCGGCTGCCGGGGGACCTCAAGCGGTTCAAGGCACTCACGATGGGCAAGCCCGTCGTGATGGGCCGCAAGACGTGGGAGTCGATCGGCAAGCCGCTGCCAGGCCGGCACAACATCGTGGTCACGCGACGGCGGGGCCTCGAGGTGCCGGGCGTCACGGTCGTCGATTCCGTGACTGCGGCGATCACGGCCGCGGGCGACGCTCCCGAGGTGTGCATCATCGGCGGTGCCGAGATCTACCGCCTTGCGCTGCCGATCACCGACGTGCTGCACGTCACGCGCGTCCACGCCACGGTGGCGGCCGATACCCATTTCCCGTCGATCGATCCCGCGGACTGGGAGGAGGTCGCACGGCGCGAACAGCCGGCGGACGAGGCACACCCGTTCGCCTGCAGTTTCGTCGAACTGCGACGGAAGACGCGGCAGCGGTGACGCCGGCTCCGAACCGTGGGTTCGGCGGATGCGACTAGTCCGATCGGGATGCGCGCCGTAAGAGTCGTCCTACGGAGCGCGACGAACGGGCGAGTCAGACCACGCTGTAGAATGCCCGCGTTTGTACGGGCGCAAGGACGGTGCGCACAGTGCGGGAAGCGTTGCCAAGGGCTCGGACCCGTGTACCAGACTGACGGCGAGGCGTTGGGCAGGCTGCGCGCCTGGTTCGGCGGCTGGCCGCCCCTGGTGCTGACCGCGGCCGCCGTCGCCGCCGCAGCGCTGCTGAGAGTGGTGCTCGATCGGATCTGGGCCGACCAGTTCCTGTTCCTGCCGTTCTTCCCCGCGGTCCTGCTCTGCGCGATGGTGGCCGGCTGGCGCTACGGCGCGCTCGCCACGGCCGCGTCGGCGCTGGTGGCCGTGCTCGAAACGCCGCGGGCGGTCGACGCCGCGTTCGCCACCGGCATCGCATTCTTCGTCTTCGCCAACGCGGTCATGATCATGCTGGCGGAATCGGAGCGCCGCGCCCGTGCGCGCGCTGAGGCTGCCGCGGCCGACGCAAGCGAGCGCGAGCGTCGCTTCACCGTGATGGCCGACAGCGTACCGCTGATGATCTGGGTGCACGATGCCGCGGGCCGCATCCAGTTCGTCAACAGGCGCTGGGAAGAGTTCTTCGGCGTGACGCAGGAGCGGGCCCGGCGCGACGGCTGGCAGATCCTCGTGCACGACGACGACCGCATCGCCTACGAGACCAGCTTCCTGACGTGCGTTCGGCTCAAGGCTCCGTTCCGCGCCAGGGCGCGGGTGCGACGCGCCGACGGCGAGTGGCGCTGGATCGAATCCCACGGAGTGCCGCGGCTCGGCGCACGGGGGGAACTGCTGGCTTTCGCCGGCACCTCGCTCGACGTGACCGAGCGCAACGAATTGGAGGCGGAGCGCGAGCAGTTGCTCGAAAGCGAGCGTGCGGCCCGCACCGAGGCCGAGCTCGCGACGCGCGCCAAGGACGAGTTCCTCGCGACGCTTTCGCATGAACTGCGCACGCCGCTCTCGGTGATCGTGCTGTGGAGCCGCATCCTGGCCCGCAAGTACGGCACGGCCGGCGACGACCTCAAGAAGGGGCTCGCGCTGATCATCGACAACGGCATGGCGCTGTCGCAGCTGATCGGCGACCTGCTCGACATGAGCCGCATCGTGTCGGGACGCGTCACGCTCGACATGCGGCCGGTCGATGCCGCGGAACTCGTCACGCAGGCCGTCGCCTCGCACCGGCCCGCCGCCGATGCGCGACGCATCACGCTCACGCTCGACGTCGGGCCGCAGCCGAAGATCGTGCTGGGCGACCCGACCCGCCTGCAGCAGGTGCTGTGGAACCTGCTGTCGAACGCGCTCAAGTTCACCCGCGAGAACGGGCACATCTGGGTCACCGCGAGGCGGCGCGGCACGCAGCTCGCGATCAGCGTGCGCGACGACGGCGAGGGCATCGCGCCGGAGTTCCTCTCGGAGATTTTCAGTCGCTTCAAGCAGGCCGACAGCACGACCGCCCGTCGCCACGGCGGCCTCGGGCTCGGTCTCGCGATCGTCAAGCAACTCACGGAGCTGCAAGGCGGCGAGGTGCGGGCGGAGAGCAACGGCCCCGGCACGGGTGCCACGTTCACGGTGACGATGCCGTTGCACGAGTCGTCCTTCGCCAGCGTCGACACCGAATCGACCGGCACGTGGCGGCGGCTCGATCCCGACCGACTGCTCAACGCGCGGCTCGAAGGACTGCGCGTGCTGGCCGTCGAAGACCAGGCGGAGATGCTCGAGTCGCTGCGACAGATGCTCGAGGACCAGGGCGCGCGGGTCACGACCGTCGCGTCCGGGCTCGACGCGCTCGACGCGCTGCGTGCGCATCCGCAGGACTACGACGCGATGGTGAGCGACATCGGGATGCCGAGCATGGACGGCTACGAGCTCATACGCCGTGTGCGAAACGACCTCGGCCTCGGTCCCGAGCGGCTGCTCGCCGTCGCGCTGACCGCCTACACACGCGACGAGGACCGCACGCGGGCCTTGCAGTCGGGGTTCCAGGCGCACCTGGCGAAGCCGTACCAGATCGGGCAGCTCGTCGCGATCCTGCACCAGCTCCAGGCGGCGCAGGCGAGGCACGCCGGCGAGGACGCGCCGCGGGAGCAAGCGGGCGCTTCGGTCGCGCTGCAGCGCTAGGCTGCGTCGCTGGCGCGCACGCGCACGTCGGCGGAGAGCGGTTCGAGCCGTTCGAGCACCGCGGCATCCATCGCCTGTGGCGAGATCCCCTCGAGGGAATCGGCGTGATCGGTGAGCTCTGCCAGGAGCGCGGCCTGCGCCTCGCCCCGCTCGTGGGCGACCGCATACGGAATCTCGTGGTGGAACATCACCATCGAGTAGCGCGGGATGAAGCGCTCGGGGTGGCGTCGTTCGAGCTCGAAGCTCAGTTGTCTGCGCAGGAGGAACTTCGGGTCGCGGACCGTATCGCGCATCTCGATGAAGTTCTCGAGCGCCATGGCCGCGATGGCGTCGGTGTTCGGCTTGCGCAGCGCCGTGAAGCGCTCGAACGACACCGCCCAGTCACCCGCCGTGGCCCGCAGCAGCCGGTCCAGCTCCAGACAATCCTCGAAACAGGCGTTCATGCCCTGGCCGTGGAACGGCACGATCGCGTGCGCCGCGTCCCCGAGCAGGACGGCTTGCCCGTGCGCCGACCACCGGTCCGCGTACACGGTGCCCATGCGCCCGATCGGATGCTCGAAGAATTCCCGCGTCAGGCCGGGCATCAGCGGCACGACGTCGGCGAAGTGCCGGCGGAAGAAAGCATCGACGCTCTCGTGCCCGTGCAGGGCGGCGAACGTGTCCGGGCCGCCCTTGAGCGGGAGGAAGAGCGTGATCGTGAAACTGCCGCCGAGGTTCGGCAGCGCGATCAGCATGAATCCGCCGCGTGGCCAGACGTGCAGCGCCTCGCGCTCGATCCGGTGCGTGCCGCCCGGGCCGGCGGGCAGCGTGAGCTCCTTGTAGCCGTAATCGAGCATGTCCTCGACGACTCGCACGCCGAGTTGCCCGGTCATGGCGCGACGCACGACGGAACCCGCCCCGTCGGCGCCGATCAGCGGCGCGAGGGGGCGCGTGTACGTGTCGCCGGACACCTCGTCGAGCATCAGAAGTTCGTCGCGCGCGAAGTCGACGGCGCGCGCGGCCTGCAGGAACCGCGGCTCGACGCCGTAACGACGCTGGCCGTGGTCGAGCAGCGCGCGGGTGAGCCCCGGCCGGGAGACGGAGTAGATCACCTCGTGCAGGCGCTGGCCGTACGGCGCAAACGTGAGCGCGCCGTCGACGGCGTGCAGCATGCGGCCGCGCATCGGGATCAGCAGCGGCTCGACGTCCTCGTACGCGCCCACGGCGCGCAGCGCGTGGATGCCGCGGTCGGCGAGGGCGAGGTTGATCGAGCGGCCGGCGTCCATGTCGACCTTGCGCAGGTCGGGTCGCCGCTCGAAAAGGGCGACCTCGACGTTCGCCCGGGCGAGGTAGATCGCCATCAGCGCGCCCGAGAGACCCGCGCCGAGGATCGTGCAGGGCCGGCTCATGGCCCGACTCAGAGCTCGGCGTGCAGCGCGTCGACGAAGCGCCAGACGTCGTCGTAGCGGTTGTAGAACGGCACCGGTGCCGCGCGTATCACATCGGGCTCGCGCCAGTCCGGTACGATGAGCCGCCGGCGCACACCGTCGAACACCGCACGGGCGCGATCGCGCGTCAGGCCGAGCAGCCGCAACGAGAGCGCCGCGCCGCGGGCATCGGGATCCGCCGGCGTCACGATTTCGACCCGGCCCGCGAGCCTCGCCTGCACGAGCCGCTCGAAGTAGCCGGTCAGCGCGATCGACTTGCTGCGCAGCGCGGCCAGGCCGACCGCCGCGAAGTGCTCGAGCGAGGCAGCGACCGGCGCCATCGCGAGGATCGGCGGGTTGCTGTTCTGCCAGCCTTCTGCGCCGGGCAGCGGCCGGAACTCCGGTCCCATCATGAAACGTGCCGCCTTGTCGTGCCCCCACCACCCGGCAAGCCGCGGCAGCGAGGCGTCGTGCGCGTGTCGCCCGTGCACGAAGGCGCCGGCCACCGCGCCGGGGCCGCCATTCAGGTACTTGTAATGGCACCAGACCGCGAAATCCGCGCCCGCAGCGTGCAGGGCGACCGGTACGTTGCCGATGGCGTGGGCCAGGTCCCAGCCGACCGTGCAGCCTGCACGCCGCCCGGCGGCCGTGACGGCCTCGACATCGAGCTTCTGCCCCGTCAGGTACTGCACGCCCGGCAGCACCACGGTAGCGATCCGCGGGCCGTCGCGCTCGAGCGTCGCGACGAGCTCCTCGGTGCGCAAGAGACTTTCGCCCTGGCGGGGCGCGACCTCGATCAGGTCTCGCGCCGGGTCGAGCCCGTGCCAGCGAACGTGCGATTCCGCCGCATAGCGGTCCGACGGGAACGCGTTGCGTTCGATCAGCAGCGCCGTGCGGGAGCCCGAGGGACGATAGAAGCTCGCGAGCAGCAGGTTGAGATTGACCGTGAGCGTGTTCATCGCCACGACTTCGTCCGGCGCTGCCCCGACCAGCTCGGCGAGCGGCGGCGCCAGCCGTTCGTGGTACGACATCCACGGGTGCCGGCCCGCGAAGTGACCCTCGACGCCGAGCGACCGCCAGTCGCGCATGACCTCCTCGACGTAGTCGGCGGCGAGCACCGGTTGCGCGCCCAGGGAGTGGCCGCAGAGATAGACGACTTCGCGCCCGTCCTGCTGATCCCGGGGCAGGATGAAGCGGTCGTGCCACGCGGCCAGTGGGTCGGCCGAGTCGAGTGCGTGCGCGTGTTCGCGATCGAGCCTCATGCGCTCGGCTCCGGGAGCGAGTCGGCGAGGGCGTAGAGCACCGGCCGGCTGGGTGCCGCGTCCGCGACGAACGCGGGCACCTGCAGGTCGAGCAGGTAGAGGCCATCGCGCACGTCGTCGGGCACGTACGCGAGTTCCGTGACGAGCGCGCGCGCGCGCGTCGCGGCCCGCACGTCCGACGAACCGGCGGGCAGCCCCCAGTAGACGCGGTGTGCCGCGAGCGCGCCGCCATCGTCCGCACGGTCGAGGCTGGGCAGGTCGACGATCAGCGAACTCACGCCACGCTCGGCGAGCCAGGCCATCGCGTCCGGCCGGAAGTAGGGCGCGGGGCAGGCGCTGCCCGAATAGGCCCGGTGTCGCTTCGACGGCGGGTTCGGGAGGGTGCGCACGACCAGCGCGGTCCACGGCGCCTCCCGCCAACGCGCCGCGGCCAGCTCCAGGGAGCGACGGTCGATGACGGGGTCGTCGGCCGCGGCATGCGCGCCAGTGGCCTCGGCGCCGAGCGCCCGCGGCACCACGCTGACGAGCAGCGCGAGCGCCGGCGCCACCGGCGTGAACGACGCAAGCGAGGCCGCCGGCGCGCTCACGTGGCCGACGCACTCCGTATGGGTGCCGTGGCAGTGCGGCGACAGCGTGTAGGTGGCGCAGTTGCAGCTCGCCCCCGCCGCGACGCTGCCGGTGAACGAGCCCGCGCGCAGTGGCTCGGCGCGGGCGGGGGAGCCGGCAAAGAACCGCGGTTGCGGCCCCGCGAAGTCGAGCGGGATGGCGAGGTCGATCGGCCGGGCGATGTCGGCCCGCCAGCGGCACCCCTGCACGCTGAACTCCAGCCGGTTCATGCGGTCATTTATGCATCACGCTGCCGCACTCGCGGCAGACGGTGTGCTCGGGGTTCGACCAGAAACGCTCGAAGACGGGCGGCAGCTGGGTTTCGATGTCGGTGATCTGCAGGTACTCGCTGTACAGCGCATGGTCGCAGCGTTCGCAGAACCACAGGAAGCCATCGGCCTCTCCGGGCCGGCGCCGGCGCTCGATCACGAGGCCCACGGTGTCCGCGTAGCGCTGCGGCGAATGCGGCACGTGCGCGGGCAGCAGCAGCACCTCACCCTCGCGGATCGGTACGTCGATGCGGCGCCCGCCCTGGACGGTGCGCAGCAGCATGTCGCCCTCGAGCTGGTGGAAGAACTCTTCGCCGGGGTCGTCGTGGTAGTCCTTGCGGGCGTTCGGGCCGCCGACGACCATGATGACGAACTCGCCCTGCTCGAAGACCTGCTTGTTGCACACGGGCGGCCGCAGTTCGGCGCGGTGCTCGTCGATCCACTGCCGCAGGTTGAAGGGAGCCAGGGCTCGCATCGGACGAGTATAGAGTAGCCGCCATGAATCCAAGCGTTCGCCCCGTCATGGTCCTCATCGCGCTCGCGGTCCTGCCGTGTTCGGCCGTACGGGCGGAGACCGCCGCGGCCGCTCCCGCCGCGCCGGTCGACGCGGTGTGGGTCGAGCTGAAACGCAACCTCGTCTACTTCGGGCAGACGACGTACTACTCGTGCTACGGGTTGCGCGACAAGGTCCGCTACATCCTGCAGCAGGCCGGGGCGCGTCCCGACCTGAAGGTCTGGACCAGCTGCGTCGAATCGGGCGGGGCCGGCGTCGAGGCCATGCCGAGCGTCCGTATCAGGGCGGCATTTCCAACCGAGGCCACGCCCGAAGTGCTGGCCAGGCTCGAGGCCGAGGCCCCGAAGCGCGAGCTGGTGGCGCGCGTGAAGGGCACGGGCGACCGGGGCGATGCCGAAACCGCCCAGTTCCCGGCCGTCTGGCGCCGTGTCGAGTTCGATGGAAGCGGCCGCGGCCGGATCGAGGACGGCGACTGCGAGCTGCTCGAGCACGTGCTCGAACAGGTGCTGGTGCCGGCCGGCGTGCGCGTCGCACCCGGATCGCGCCTGGGCTGCATGCGGGGCCAGCTGCCGACCGGTTCGGTGCGGCTGATGGTCGACACGCTGCAGAAGGCGCCCAAGCCGGACGAGGGCCCCGCGGACCGCTAGCTAGTCCTCGAGCGGGAGGCCGCCCGCGCGATTCGGCACCTGCACCGGTTGCGATGCCGCAACGTCGATCCGCTGGGCCGTCAGTGCACCGCCCCAGACGCAACCCGTGTCGAGGCCGAGCACGCCGTTCTCGGCGACGTAGCCGAGCGCCGACCAGTGGCCGAAGACGAGCCGCTCGCCCGCGGACCTGCGCCATGGAATCCGGAACCATGGGGCCGTACCCTCCGGCGCGGTTTCGGGCGGTCCCTTGTACTTGATCAGCATGCGGCCGTCCTCGACGGCGCAGATCCGCAGTCGCGTGAAGGCATTGATCGAAAAGCGCAGCCGGTCCCAGCCCTCGAGTTCGTCGCGCCAGACGGACGGCTCGTTGCCGTACATGTGCGCGAACAGCTGACCCACGCGCTCGCCCTGCAGTCGGCGCTCGACCTGACGCGCGCAATCGAGCGCCGTCGCGAGCGTCCATTGCGGCGGCAACCCCGCGTGCAGCAGGCTCGTGCCGAGCGCCGCGTCGTGGTGCATCAGCGGTCGCGACTGCAGCCAGTCGAGCAATGCCTCGCAATCGGGGGCGTCGAAGATCGGCCACAGGCCGGCGTCGGTGATCTTCCACGCCGCGCCGCCGCGGGCGATCGCGAGCAGGTGCAGGTCGTGGTTGCCCAGCACGACGACGGCGGCGTCACCGAGGGCGCGGACGAACCGCAGCGTGTCGAGCGAGCGCGGCCCGCGATTGACGAGGTCGCCGACGAACCACAGCCGGTCGCGCGCGGCGTCGAAGCGGATGTGTTCGAGGAGCTCTTCGAGCTGGTCGGCGCAGCCCTGGACGTCGCCGATTGCGTAGACCGCCATCGCGCCGCGGTCAGTGCAGCACGCCCGGCATCGCTAGGCGGAACGGCGCGATCGGCGCGTCGAACTGCTCGCCGTCGTCGGCGAGCATGCGATAGCGGCCCTGCATCGAGCCGACCGGCGTCTCGAGGACCGCGCCGCTCGAATACCGGAAGCCCTGGCCCGGCGCCAGGTGCGGCTGTTCGCCGACGACGCCTTCGCCGACGACTTCCTGCACCTTGCCGTTGGCGTCGGTGATGAGCCAGTGCCGCGCCATCAACCGCGCGGGCTTGGATCCTTCGTTGCGGATCGTGATCGTGTACGAAAAGACGAAGCGCCCTTCGCCGGGATTCGATTGGTCCTCGACGTAGTCCGTCGTCACGTCCACGCGGATGCGATTGGACACGGTCGAGGTCATTTACGGGCCCAGCGCACGGCGAGCACGTCGCACGGCGCCGCGTGCAACACGGTGTCCTCGGTCTGGTTGAACAGGATGGAGACGCCGTGGCGCTCGCGACTGCCGAGCACGATCAGGTCGGCGCCCATCTCCTGCGCGATCCGGACGACCTCGCTCTTGATGTTGCCCGCCCGCACGATCCGCTCGGCCGTCTCGAGGCCTGCACGCGTCGCCAGCTCCGCGATGCGCTTGGTCGCCCGCTCGACGAGTTCGCCCTCGATCTGCACCGCGGGCAGCAGCGCCTCGCCCATCGGTTCGACGGGCACGTACTCGACGACGTGCAGCAGGGTCACCGACCCGCCGCACCGCGCGGCCATGTCGCGCGCGCGCTCGGCGATGTGGTCGCTGCCGTCCGTCAGGTCCACGCACGCCAGAATCTTCTTGTATTCGCGCATGTCGAGCTCCCGTCGGGTCCGTGCAGGGATTATAGGCGGAGTTCGCGGGCGAGCGCGCCGAACTGCGCGGGGGCGAGCGTCTCCGCGCGCGCGCCGGGGTCGATGCCGGCGGCCTGGATCTGCTCCACGGTGAGCACGCCGCCCAGCGCGTTGCGGAGCGTCTTGCGCCGCTTGGAAAACGCGGCGGCGACCACCCGTGCGAAGGCGACCGGGTCGCCCGTGTCGAAGGGCGGCTGCGCATGCGGGTGCAGCCGGAAGAACGTCGAGACCACCCGTGGCGGAGGCTGGAACGCGCCGGTGCCGATGTCGAACAGCGGCTCGACCGCGACGTGCGGGGCGAGCGTGACCGTGAGCCGGCCGTAGTCGCCGGTGCCGGGCCTTGCCGCCATGCGCGCGACCACTTCCCGCTGCAGCGTGAAGTGCATGTCCGCGATCGCGTCGATCTGCGCGATGAAGCGGAACAGCAGCGGCGTGGAGACGTTGTACGGCAGGTTGCCGATCAGGCGGAGTTTCGGGCCGTCGCCGCGCAGCGCACGGAGATCGAATTCGAGCGCGTCGGCGAGGTGCAGGCGAAGTTCCCCGCGGCCTGCGCACTGCGCCTGCAGGTGCGGCACGACGTCGGCATCGATCTCGACGACGTCGATCGCGCCCGCACGCCCGAGCACCGGCGCCGTGATCGCGCCGCGGCCGGGGCCGACCTCGACGAGGCGATCGCCCGGCTGCGGGTCGATCGCACGCACGATGCGTTCGATCGTGCCCGGGTCGTGCAGAAAATGCTGCCCGTAGCGTTTCTTGGCGTGCCGCGGCCTCACCAGTGCGACGTCTGCGCGTGGACGCGGCCGCTCAGGTCGAGCGCGAGGTCGAACGCCGCGCGCAGGCTCCCGGTGTCGGCCTTGCGCGTGCCGGCGAGGTCGAGTGCCGTGCCGTGGTCGACCGAGGTCCGCACGATCGGCAGGCCGAGCGTGACGTTGACGGCATGTCCGAAGCTCGCGTGCTTGAGCACGGGCAGGCCCTGGTCGTGGAACATCGCCACGACGGCGTCGAAGCCGTCGAGCTTGCGCGGCAGGAACGCGGTGTCGGCCGGGACGGGGCCCGTCAGGTCGAGCCCGCTGGCTCGCAACGCCGCGAGTGCGGGCGCGATCGTCTCGATCTCCTCGCGGCCGAGATGCCCGCTTTCGCCCGCGTGCGGGTTGAGCCCGAGCACGAGCAGGCGCGGCTTGCGGATCCCGAACATGGTGCGCAGGTCGGACTCGACGATGCGCAGCACCGACTCGAGCCGCGCGGGCGTGATGGCCGCGCTGACCTTCTTGAGCGGCAGGTGCGTCGTCATCAGCGCGACCCGCATGCCGCCCCCCACGAGCATCATGACGGGCAGCCGCACGCCGGTCTGGCGGGCGAGGTACTCGGTGTGGCCGGTGAACGGGATGCCGGCCTCGTTGATGACGGACTTCTGCACCGGCGCGGTGACGATCGCGTGGAACGCCCCCGCCGCGCAACCGCCGATCGCGGCGTCGAGCGTGTCGAGCACGTAACGCGCGTTGGCCGGGTCGAGCGTGCCCGGCACGCACGGCGCCGCGAGCGGCACGTGCAGAAGCTGGAGACCGGCCCTGGGTTCGGTCGTGGCGTCGAACAGGGGAATGCGCGGCTTCGGCGCGCGCTTGAGCCGGGACCGCCCGAACAGCGAGACGTCACCGATCAGCACCACCCGACAGGCGGGCGGCGGGTCTTCGAGCAGCGTCGAGCAGATGTCGGGGCCGATTCCGGCCGGCTCCCCGGCCGTGACCGCGATCGTCCGCAGCGCCGCGGCGGGACGGCGCGCCTTCGGCCTGGTGCTCACATGCGGTATTCGACGAAGGCCTCGTCGCGCAGGCGACGGAGCCAGATCTCGGTCTCCTCGTCCGCGCGAGCCTCGCGCAACTGGCTGACGCAGCGATTGCGCGTCAAGTCTCCGCTGGCGTCGTAGGTGCGGCGTCCGAGGAGCTGCACGATGTGCCACCCATACTCGCTCTTGAACGGCTCGCTGACCTGGTTCTCCTCGAGCGCGTCGAGTTGCCGCTCGAATTCCGGCACGAAGCTGCCCGGCCCTGCCCAGCCGAGGTCGCCACCCTGGGTGGCCGAGCCCGGGTCTTCGGACGTGACCGACGCGATGGTCTCGAAGCTCTCGCCCTTCAGCACGCGCTCACGGATCTGCACGAGTTTCTGCCTCACGGTCTGGTCGTCCTCGACCTCGTTCGGCTTCAGCAGGATGTGCCGCGCGTGCACCTGCGAGACCAGCGCAGGTGCCTGACCCCCGCGCACCTCCAGCACCTTGAAGAGGTGCAGGCCGCTCGGCGTGCGGATCGGTTCCGTCACCTCGCCCGGGCTCAGGGTCGGGATGACCTCGGCGACGAACGACGGCAGCTGGCTCGCCTTGCGCCAGCCGAGCGCGCCGCCCTCGAGGGCCGTACCCGAGTCGGAGTACGTGATGGCGAGCTGGCCGAAATCCTCGTTCCTGCTCGCGCGCTCGTAGACGGCCTGCGCCCGCGATGTGCGCTCGGCGATCTGCTTCTCGTCGGCGGTGCTCGGGATGGCCACCAGGATGTGCGCGAGGTTGAACTCGTTGTCGGCGTTCGGCGAGGCCTTGCGCTTCGCGATGCACTGCTCGACCTCGCGCGGCGAGACGTAGACGCGTGCGAGCACGTCGCGCTGGCGCAGAGTCTGCATCGTCATTTCGCGGCGGACCTCGTCGCGATAGTCGCGGTAATCGACGCCTTGCGCCTCGAGCGCCGTAGGCAGGTCGCTGAATTTCATGTTGTTGCGCTGGGCGACTTCCGTGAGGGCCTGGTTGACCGCCTCGTCCGGAATCTTGATGCCGAGTCGTTCCGCGCGCTGCATCTGCAACTCCTGCAGCACCAGCCGCTCGAGCACCTGCTGGCGCAGCACGTTGCGCGGCGGCAGCTGCTGGCCCTGCTGCTGGATGCGTTCGCCGATGGTCTGCATCTGGCGCTCGACGTCGCTGCGCAGCACGATGCCGTCGTTGACGACGGCGGCGACGCGATCGAGCAGGATCCCGCTGGAACTCAATTCCTTGGACTGCGCGTGCGCGACCCCGACGGCGGCGGCCAGCAGGGCGAGCACGCCGAAAAACTGCTTGAATTTCAAGGGCATCTCAACGGCGAGCGGCGGACGGAAGCGCGGAGTATCCCCGAATCGCATCGCGCAGGAAAGCTTCGTTGTCGACTCCGACACTGGACAGACCCTTGAGTTCCAGCTCGAGCCCGAACGAGGTTTCGGTGTCGCCGGTGCGGCTCGACACGAATCGCCGCGTGACCAGACGCACGGACCAGCAGCAGGAGGAGTACTCCAGCCCCACGAACTGGTCGAGCGCTTTTTCCTCCTGCAGCGAGTAGACGTAGCGCGCGAAGCCGCGCCACTGCGCGTTGATCGGCCAGGCGCCCGAGAAATCCATCTGCTCCAGCAGGTCGCGCCGGAAGCGATAGCCGGCGTTCACCACGCGTCCCGGCGCAGGCGCGTACTGGATGAACGTCTCCGTGCGTTCGCCGCGGCTCTGGTCGGGGTTCCACTGGTAGGCGAGTCGCGCATTCCAGTTCTTGAACGCCGCGACGTCGACTTCGGCGACGACGTCCGACGAGAAACGATCACGCACCGGTTCCTCCGGCAGTCGCACGCGTGGATCCTCGAAATAAAACGCCTGGCCGAGCGTCGCACTGAGGAACTGGCGCCCGCGCGTCGAGTCGAGCAGGCGGGACGTGAGCCCGACGCTGACCTGGTTCGCGTCCCCGACGCGGTCCGGGCCGACGTAGCGGTTGTCGCGGAACAACTGCACCAGGTTCAGGTCGGGAAGGCCCGTGTCGAAGACGGGCAGGTCGTCCTGGTCACGGTACGGCACGTACAGGTAGAGCACACGCGGCTCGAGCGTCTGCAGTCGGTCGCCACGCGAGCCCGCGTCGCGTTCGAGCACCAATCCGGCGTCGAGGCTCGCCGTCGGCAGCGAGCGGCTCGGCGATTCGTCCGCGGCCGGCCCGGCGTCCCGCAGCGAATACAGCGTGTAGCGATAGCCCGCGTCAGCAGCGAAGAAGGCGCCGCCGCGGTCGACGCGCCACTCGAGCGAAGGTTGCGCATCGACGCGCACACCCTGCGGGCCCAGGTCGCGCGCGAAATGGGTGGCCTCGGCGAACACGGACGCCGCCAGGCCGCCCGGCAGATCCTGCCAGCGTCCGGTCGCCCCGAGTTGCGGCACCATCTGGTACGGCGCGTCCACGTCGGGGAGCTCCCGGTCGACGACCTGATAGCCCTGCGCGCGGGCGGTGAGGGACCAGGCGCCGGCGTCGTGCCGGAGGTCGACGTAGCGGTTCAGGAACGAGACACTGGTGCCTTCGAAGCCGACGCCGAAGTCCTCGAAGTAGTCGGTGTCGCTGACGTTCGCGGCATCGATCAGCAGTCGCGTGCGCGGCGCGAGTCGCGTGACGTGTCGCCAGTCGACGAGGCTGCGTGCCTCGCCACGTTCGTCGTCGTGCAGCAGGTACTCGACGTTGAGCTGGCTGCGGCTGCGCTCGTCGAGGTAGCGGAACTCCGGGTCGACGCGGAACCCGCGCGAGGAGTACCAGCGGCTGATCAGCGTCGCGTCGTAATTGGGTGCGAGGTTGAAGTAATAGGGCACCGCGACGAGCGTCCCATTCTTGCTGCTGCTGCCGACGGTCGGGAACAGCAGCCCCGACTTGCGCCGGTCTCCGACCGGGAACGTGATCCAGGGGGTGTAGAAGATCGGCACGCCGAGGAACTCGAGCTTGACGTCGCGCCCGGTGCCGAGCTGTTTCTCCTGGTCGATGGCGAGCTCGCCCGCCTGCAGCTCCCAGTCCTCGACGCCCGGGGGACAGGCCGTGTAGCGGACGCCCTCGAGTTCCAGCGTGCCGGTGCGCGTCACGCGGGCGCCCTTCGCCGCGCCGCGCACCGAACGGTCGATGAGTTCGAATTCCGCACCCTCGAAGCGCCCGCCGCCGCCCTCGACGAACGAACCGCTGTCGCCCGTGACGTGAAGCTGCGGGTCGAGGTATTCGATGCGACCGTGCAGCTGGAGGCTGCGCCTGGCGGAGTCGATCTCGGCCTGGTCAGCCTTGAACAGGCGCTGCCCCGTGCGGATCGTGACGTTGCCCGTGAGCGTAGCGTCGCCCGCGCGGCCGAGTTCGCCCGTGTCGCTCGTGACCTCGATGCGTTGGTCGGTCGGGTCGGCCTGCAGCAGTTCGTCGATCCGCGGATCGCGGACCGCGATGCGACAGGCGTCGTCGTCGTCGGCTTGCTCGTCCGACGCCTGGGCGACGGTGGCCGCAGGGATCATGGCCAGCAGCGCCGCCTGTCCCAGGGCTGCCCGCAGCGTGGCCCGATGGCGCGGGGAACGAGGTCTGCGGCGAGACGACGGGAAGGACATCGCGCCGATTATAATTGCGCGCATCGAACCGCAGCCCGATTTGTTGGCTGCCGCCGTCGCGAGGATGCCGATTGAACCACGCCAGCACGCTGACGGAACGAGCCGCGCACGACCCGCGCCTGCAACTGCTGCGGCAATGGCTGGAACGCGACCTCGGCTTCGGGAACTACACCATCGCACCCGCGTCGGCGGACGCGAGTTTCCGTCGCTACTTCCGCGTAGCGCGCACGGGCCACGAATCGCTGATCGTCATGGACGCGCCGCCGGACAAGGAGGATGTCGGTCCGTACCTGCGCGTCGCGACGATGCTGCAGCAGATCGGCGTGCACGCGCCGCGCGTGCTCGAGCGCTCCGCGCCGGACGGGTTCCTGCTGCTGACGGACCTCGGCACGAGGATGTACCTGCCCGAACTCGCCAGGCCCGGCCGGGCCGACGAGCTGTACGCCGATGCGATCGCGGCGCTCGTGCGCATCCAGTCACGTGGCGCCGAGGCCGCGCAGCAACTGCCGCCCTACGACGAGAGACTGCTGCGCTTCGAGATGAGCCTCTTTCCGGATTGGCTGCTGCAGCGGCACCTCGCGCTCGCGCTGGATGCGCCGGAGGCACGCATGCTGGCAGCGGCGATGGACGCGCTCGTCGCGAACGCGCTCGAGCAGCCGCAGGTGTTCGTGCACCGCGACTACCACTCGCGCAACCTGATGGTCTGCCCCGGCGACAACCCGGGCATCCTCGATTTCCAGGACGCGGTGCGCGGCGCGCTGACGTACGACCTCATCTCGCTGCTGCGCGATGCGTACGTCGAATGGCCGCAGGATCGGGTCGTCGCCTGGGCCCGGCAATACCGGGCCGAGGCCTCGGTCGCCGGGCTCGACACCGGACGCGATGAGTCGCAGTTCCTGCGCTGGTTCGACCTGATCGGCCTGCAGCGACAGCTCAAGGTCGCGGGAATCTTTGCGCGGCTCTGGCATCGCGACGGCAAACCGGGATACCTGGCCGACATCCCACGCACGCTCGGATATGCGATCGGCGCGTGCGCCAGGCAGTCCGATTTCCGTGACCTGGGCCGCCTGATCGAGCAGCGCGTGCTGCCGGCCGTGGTCGCGAGACTCGCCGCCGCGGCGCCCTGAGCCCATGCGCGCGATGATCCTCGCGGCCGGCCGCGGCGAACGCATGCGACCGCTGACGCTCGCCCGGCCGAAGCCGCTGCTGGCCGTCGGCGGCGAGGCGCTGATCGAGCACCACCTGCGCGCACTCGCCGCGGCGGGGTTTCATGAAGTCGTCGTCAACCTGTCGTGGCTCGGGGAACAGATCGCGGCGGCACTCGGCGATGGGACGCGCTACGGCCTTTCGATCCATTACAGCGACGAGGGTGCCGAGCCGCTCGAGACGGGCGGCGGCATCTTCCGCGCGCTGCAGCGGCTGTGCCCGATGGGCGTCGAGTCGTTCCTGGTGCTGAACGGCGACGTCTGGATGGACTATCCCTACGAGCGCTTGCGCGCGCGATTCGCCGCAGGTCTGCCGGCGAAGGACCAGGCGCACCTGGTGCTCGTGCCGAACCCCGCGCACAACCCCAAAGGCGACTTCGCGGTACTCGATGACCGCATGGTCGAGCCCGTCCCGGGCATGGCCGCGGACGCCGCCGTTGCGAAGCGGATCGCAACGTTGCCGCGCTGGACGTTCTCGGGCCTCGGCGTGTACCAGCCGTCGCTGTTCAACGGCTGCAACGACGGGGTCTTCAAGCTCGCGCCGCTGCTGCGCGCCGCCGCGGTGCAGAACCGCGTCGGCGTCGAGGTGTTCGAGGGCGACTGGCAGGACATCGGAACGCCGGAGCGGCTGGAGGCATTGAACGCGCGACTAGGGGATAGGGGATAGGGGATAGAAGTCAGGAGTTAGTGCGGAGGCGCCTGCGCCGCCTTCTTCAACGCTCCCGGCTCGCCGGGAGCGGTCGGCGAACGGTCGGGTGAGGGCCCTGCGCGATCGCGCACTTCCGATTAATATCGCTATCCCCAATCCCCTATCCCCTGAGTTCAGTGAGCGACTTCAAGGGCATCCCGGTGACGACGGCCGCGCCGCAAGCCGGGCGCGCCAGTGGCGAGAAATACGTGACCCCACAAGGGTTTACGGCCATACGCGACGGCATCAAGGCGACCAGCGGGCCGGGCGCCGCGACCGTCACCCCGGTCGGGCGCAAGCCCACCTGGCTCCGGGCTCCACTGCCGGCCGGGCGCGGCTTCGAGACCGTCAGGCAGGCGGTGCGCGAGCACCGGCTCGCCACGGTCTGCGAGGAGGCCAAGTGCCCGAACATCGGGGAGTGCTGGAACGCCGGCACCGCCACGCTCATGTTGATGGGCCAGGTGTGCACGCGGGCCTGCCGCTTCTGCGCCGTCGACACCGGCAACCCGCGCGGCTGGCTCGACCTCGAGGAGCCGGTCAACGCGGCGCACACCGTGCAGTTGATGAAGCTCAAGTACGTCGTGCTGACCTCGGTCGACCGCGACGACCTCCCCGACGGCGGTGCGGCGCACTTCGCGGCCTGCGTGCGGGAGATCAAGAAGCACAACCCCGGGACGGCCGTCGAGGCGCTCACGCCTGATTTCCAGGGCGTGATGCGCGACGTGGAGACCGTGGTCGACAGCGGCCTCGACGTGTTCGCGCAGAACGTGGAGACCGTGCGACGGCTGACGCATCCGGTGCGCGATCCACGCGCGTCGTACGAGCAGACGCTCGCCGTGCTCCGGCACGCGAAGCGGCGCAGGCGCCTGCAGGGCGACGTGCTCGTCAAGACGAGCCTCATGCTCGGCCTCGGCGAGACCGACGACGAGATCGTCGAGACCTTGCGTGACCTGCGCGCGGCGGGCGTCGATCTGCTCACGCTCGGCCAGTACCTGCGGCCGACCGTGCATCACCTCCCGGTCGAACGTTTCGTCCGGCCGGACGAATTCGAGCGATACCGCGAGACGGCGCTCGGGCTGGGATTCGTGGAATGTGTCGCCGGTCCGCTCGTGCGGTCGAGTTACCGCGCGGAGCAGGCGCTCGCGCGCAACAATGCCGGACTGGGCGACGGCGGCCTGGCGCAGCGCCATGTCCGGTGAGCGGCCCTCACCCGCGCTCCGCGCGACCTCTCCCGCACAGGCGGGAGGGGTGAAGGCGCAGCGGGACCCGCGGCCCTCACCCGCGCTCCGCGCGACCTCTCCCGCACAGGCGGGAGAGGTGAGACAGGAGCCGGAGCTGCTCTGGCTCGGGCGCGTCGAGTACGAACCCACGTGGCGGGCGATGCAGCGTCGCACGGACCAGGCCACGGCAGCGACGCGCGACCAGGTCTGGTTCCTCGAGCATCCGCCCGTGTTCACGATGGGCATGAATGCCAGGGCCGAGCACCTGCTCGCCGTGGGCGACATCCCCGTCGTCGACATCGACCGGGGCGGGCAGGTCACGTACCACGGCCCGGGCCAGCTCGTCGTCTATCCCTTGCTCGACCTGTCGCGCCGGGCGCTCGGCGTGCGCGCACTCGTGGAGGGTATCGAGCGTGCGGTCATCGGCACCCTCGCCGCGTGGGGCATCGAGGCGTACGGCAGGCGCGACGCGCCCGGCGTGTACGTGCAGGAACGCAAGGTCGCCAGCATCGGGCTTCGCATCCGGCGCGGCCGTTCCTACCACGGGCTCGCGCTCAACGTCGCGATGGACCTCGAGCCGTTCGCCCGCATCAATCCGTGTGGCCACGCCGGCCTGCAGATGACGCAGGTGAGCGCACTGGGCGGCCCGGCGGACGTGCGCGCGGTGGCGGAGGCGCTTGCGCCGCACCTCCTGCAGACGCTCGGTTTCGAGCGCGTGACGCCGGATCAGAGCGCGACGAGCACCTGGCTGCAGGACGTGAGCTCGCGGTAGAGCGCGTCGAGCTGCGCCTTGCTGTGCGCGTACACCGTACAGGTGACCGAGAGGTACTTGCCGTTCGCGCTCGGTCGCTCCTCGATGCGCTGCGGCTCGAGCGGCCCGAAGTGTCGCGTCACGATGCCGAGCACGAGACTGCGGAACTCGTCCGAGGCGTGCCCCATGATTTTCACGGGAAAGTCGGTCGGAAACTCGAACAGCGTGTCCTCCGCGCCGGGCGGCTTCGATCCGTCGCTGCTGTCCATGCTGCTCACGCGTCCTCCAGGGCGGGCCGCCCGGCGATGTCGTCGAGGTGCCGCTGCAGCTTCGCATGCATGCGTTGCCACGCAGTTCCCGGCCTGCCTGCGCCGATCGGTCGGCTGTCGACGGAGCTGACCGGCAGCACGCCGCGTCCGGCCGACGCGATCCAGACCTCGTCGGCGGCGCGGAGTTCATCTGCGGTGAAGTCCCGGATCGTGACGGGCAGCCAGCCTTCGGCGAGCTCCAGCACCGCGTCGCGCGATGTGCCCGGCAGGAGGGCGTGACTGTTCGGCGGCGTCGAGAGGCGCCCGTCCTGCACGATGAACACAGTGCTGGACGAGCCCTCCGTCACCTGCCCATCGCGCACGAGGATGGCCTCGGTGCCACCGCGTTCCTGTGCCTCCTGCCGCAGCAGCACGTTGGCGAGCAGCGCGATCGACTTGATGTCGCAACGCGCCCAGCGCGTGTCCTCGAGCAGCGTCGCCGCGAGCCCGCGCTCCAGCAGCGCCTGCGCCGGCTCGGGGTAGGGGCTCACGAACGCAAAACCCGTCGGCGCGACAGCGTCCGGCGGAAACAGGTGATTGCGTCCGTACTCTGCACCGCGCGTCGCCTGCATGTAGACGAGCAACTCGGGCCGGCCCGCCGCGGCGACGAGCCGGTTCGTCACCTCCACCCACCCCTCGCGCGTGAGCGGGTTACGCATCCGTACTTCGGCGAGGCTGCGCTCGAGGCGCTCGAGGTGTTGGCGCAGCCGGAACGGCCGGCCGCGGTGCACCGGCACGACCTCGTAGACGCCGTCCGCGAACAGGAAGCCTCGATCCAGCGGCGACACGCGCGCCTCGGCGAGCGGCAGGTACCTGCCGTCGAGCCAGCACGTCGGAAACGGTTCGGCCATCGCAGCGGTCGGTCAGTGGAACATCAGGCGCACGCCGTCCCACGTGCGTCCGAAGAAGCCCGCCCGGGCCACGTCCTTGGCCGGGTACAGGTCGTAGGCGGCGACCGGGGCGCCGTCGACGACGATCTGCGTCTTGCCGACCGCCTTGTTGGCCGCGAGCGGCGCCTCGATCGTCTCGGGCAGCTCGAAATCCGCCTTGACGCTGCTCACCTGGCCGCGCTGGCTCGTCACGTAGAGGTCGCGCCGCAGCGCGAGTCCCACCTCGTCGTCCCGGCCCTTCCAGACCCGCACGGTCGTGAGCGGCTGCCCGGCGGCATAGATGCGCTTGGTCTCGAAGAAGTTGAAACCGTAATTGAGCAGTGCGGCGCTCGCGTCCTCGCGCGCGCGCATCGAGTCCGTGCCGAGCACGACGCTGACCAGGCGCATGCCGTCGCGCCGGGCCGAGGCGATCAGGCAATAGCCGGCGGTTTCGGTGTGGCCAGTCTTGACGCCGTCCACCGTGGGGTCGCGCCAGAGCAGGCCGTTGCGGTTCTGCTGCGTGATGCCGTTCCAGGCGAACTCGCGCTGGGCATAGAGCTTGTAGTAGTCGGGGAATTCGTGGATCAGCGCGCTCGCGAGCGTCGCGGAGTCCCGCGCCGTCATGTAGTGCTCGGGATCGGGCATGCCGGCCGAGTTCGTGAAGTGCGAACCCGTCATGCCGAGCTGCTTCGCGTACGTGTTCATCATCTGCACGAACGTGTCTTCGGTCCCGCCGACCTTCTCGGCGAGCGCGACCGTCGCATCGTTGCCCGACTGCACGATCATGCCCTGCAGCAGGTCGTTGACCGACACCTGCTTGCCGACCTCGACGAACATGCGCGAGCCCTCCTGCTTCCAGGCGTGCTCGCTGATCGTGACGAGGTCGGCCAGCTTGAGGCGGCCTTCCTCGAGGGCCTTGAACACGGCGTACGCCGTCATGAGCTTGGTGAGGCTGGCCGGCTCCTGGCGCGAGTCCGGCTCGCGCGCGGCGAGCACGCGACCGCTGTCATGGTCGATCACGATGAAGCTGCGCGCGTTCAGTTGCGGCGGCGGAGGCACTGCGGTCGGCGTGGGTGCCGCCGCCTCCGCGGCTTCGGCCGGCACGTTGGCGCCTTCGGCCACCGTCGTGGCGTCGTCGGAACCACAACCCGAGAGAGTGAGGCCGAAGCCGGCGGCGAGCGCCAGCGCGAGGAATGCGTGCTTGAAACTCATTGCAGCGTTTTCGTGGAACCGTGGCAGAAGTGTCTCGAAAAAGGTCATGACGACGCGGGCTCGCCGGGCGCGGGCGGAGCCTTCGCCGGCGTCGTCGCGGCGCCGATGGCCTGCGCGAGGTCATTGACCGCGCTCGCGTACATGTGACTGCGGTTATACCGCGTAATCGCGTGAAAGTTCGCAAAGCCCACGCGATATTCGTTGCCGAAGCCGACCGCGAGCGCGACGAGCGCGGCCGGTGTCTTGTCCGGCAGCGACGTCTCGAACTTCACGCCGCGCTTGCGCAGCGAACCGACCGTCTCGGTCAGGCCGATCTTGCCGAACTCGACGCCCGCGAGTTCGGCGCCGGTCGCGTCGGCCGGCACCATGACGGGTGCGCCGGCTTCCCAGCCATGCGCCTTCAGGTAATTGCCGACGCTGGCGAACACGTCGGCCCAGTCGTTCCAGAGGTCCCGCGCGCCGTCGCCGTCGCCGTCCACGGCCCACTTGCGGAAGCTCGTCGGCATGAACTGCGGGATGCCCATCGCGCCCGCATAGGAGCCGAGCGGCACCAGCGGATCGAGCCCCTCCTCGCGCGTCATCAGCAGGAACTGCTCGAGTTCGCCGCGGAAGAACGGTGCGCGCGGCGGGTAATCGAACGCGAGCGTCGCGAGCGCGTCGGCCACGCGGTACTTGCCGGTGTTCTCGCCGTAGAGCGTCTCGACACCGACGATCGCGAGCAGGATCTCGACCGGTACGCCCGTGGCCTGCGCGGCCTGTTCGAGCTCGGCGCGCCGCTCGGCCTGGACGGCGACGCCGCGTTCGATGCGCCGCTCGGTCAGGAACTTGCCGCGGTATTCGTCCCAGGTGAGCGTGCGTTCGGCCGGCCGCGAAATCGCCTGCAGGATCGCGGGGCGCGATTCGGCCTTGGCGAGCATCGCGGCGAGCGGGCCGGGGCCGAAGCCGTGGCGGTGCGAGACGTCGGCGATGAACTGCGCAATCTCCGGCCGGCCCGGGTCGAACGCCTGCGCATGCGCTGGCCGCGGCGATCCGCAGGCGGCGAGGGTGGCGAGGGCGAGCGAAGCAATGCCGAGGCGGGACGGGCGATGCGACGCCCGTCGCGGGGGACGATTCCGTGTCACGTGGCAACCAGTTTGCGGCGGGAGTGGACGGACATCAGGATACCGAAGCCTGCCATGAGGGTCACCATCGACGTGCCCCCGTAGCTCACGAGCGGCAGCGGCACGCCGACGACGGGCAGCAGTCCTGCGACCATGCCGCTGTTGACGAAGAAATACACCGAGAAGGTCAGCGTGAGGCTGCCCGCGATCAGTCGCGAGAAGGTGTCCTGCGCCTGGGCCGCGATGAAGAGCCCGCGGCCGATCACGAGCAGGTACAGCATCATCAGCACGAAGCAGCCCACCAGTCCCCATTCCTCGCCGATCACTGCGAAGATGAAGTCGGTCGACCGCTCGGGCAGGAACTCGAGCTGAGCCTGGCTGCCGTTCATGTAGCCCTTGCCGAAGACGCCGCCGGAGCCGATCGCAATCTGCGACTGGATCGTGTGGTAGCCCGCACCGAGCGGATCGGTCTGCGGATTCAGGAACGTGAGCACGCGCTGCTTCTGGTAGCCGTGCAGCAGGAACATCCAGACCAGCGGGATCGCGCCGCCGAGGACGCCGGCGAGCCCGAGGATGTAGCGCAACTGCAGGCCCGCGAGCAGGATCACGAGGCCGCCGCCCGCGGCGACGAGCAGCGCGGTGCCGAGGTCGGGTTGCTCGGCGATCAGCAGCGTGGGCACGAGCACGATCAGCACGACGGTGACGAGCGTCGTGAAGTCGGGCGGGAGCGGCCGCTCGTGCAGGTACCACGCGCAGCACAGCGGCACCGCGATTTTCATGATCTCGGAGGGCTGGAAGCGCACGAAGCCGAGGTCGAGCCAGCGCTGTGCGCCCATCGCGACGTCGCCGACGACGGCGACCGCGACGAGCAGCAGCACGCCGACGCCGTAGAGGAACGGCGCGCCGATGCGCATCATCCGCGGCGGAATCTGTGCGACGAACGCGAGGACTCCCAACCCGAGGCCGACGCGCGCGGCCTGGCCGAGCGCGATGTGCACGTCCTCGCCCGCGGCGCTGAACAGCACGATCAGGCCGGCCGCGCAGACGGCGAGCACGCTGGCCAGCAGCGGCCCGTCGAGATGCAGCGCGTCGAGCAGCCTCCCGGTCAGCGTCAGGGTGCGTTGCGCGCGGCTCGAGTAGCCGGGCCCCGCGATTTCGGTCCTGATCATTCCTCGCCTCCTGCCGGCACGGCCGGCACCGCCGCCGCTGGTGCGGGTTGCTGGCTCGGCGGCAGCAGGTATGCGTCGAAGACCTTGCGCGCGATCGGCGCCGCCGTGCCGCTGCCGCTGCGGCCGTTCTCGACCAGCACCGCCACCGCGAGCTTCGGCGCGTCGGCCGGCGCGAACGCGATGAACAGCGCATGGTCGCGCAGACGCTCGGCCACGTCGGCCTCGTTGTACTTCTCCTGCTGGCCGACCGTGAACACCTGGGCCGTGCCGGTCTTGCCGGCCATCTGGTACGGCGCCCCGGCCTGGGAGCGGTATGCCGTCCCGCCGGGACTCATGACGGCCACCATGCCCCCGATGATCACGTCCCAGCCGGTGGGATCCTTGACTTTCACCTCCGGCAACTCGCGCGACGGCAGTTCGCGGACCTGCCCCGTCTCGGAATCGCGCACGGCGCGCACGAGGCGCGGTGCGAAGCGCTTGCCGCGAGTGGCGACCGTCGCAGCCACGTGCGCGAGCTGCAGCGGCGTCGCGAGCATGTAGCCCTGGCCAATGCCCGCGATCACGGTCTCGCCCGGGAACCAGACCTGCAGTTCCCTCTTCTTGAACGCCTTCTTCTTCCAGGCGCGCGAGGGCACGAGTCCTTCGCGCTCGCCGAGGATGTCGATGCCGGTCTTGCTGCCGAGCCCGAACTGCACGAGGAAATCGTGCATGTGGTCGATGCCGAGCTGGTCGGACACGCCGTAGAAGTACACGTCGCACGACTGCGAGATCGACTTCTTCATGTCGACCGAGCCGTGTCCGCCTCTCTTCCAGTCCCGGTACCGGTGGCTCGAGTTCGGGAACTGCCATACCCCCTTGCAGAACCGCGTGTTCTCGGGCCGGGTAACGCCGTACTCCAGCGCGGCGAGCGCGATCAGCGGCTTGATCGTGGAGCCCGGCGGGTAGACGCCACGCAACGCGCGGTCGTAGAGCGGCCGGTCGAGGTTGTCCTCGAGCGCGCGATACTCGGCAACCGTGAGGCCCCGCGCGAAGCCGTTCGGGTCGAACGTCGGCGTGCTGACGAATGCGAGCACGTCGCCGTTCGAGGGGTCGATGGCGACGACGGCGGCCCGCTGGTCGCCGAGCGCGGCCTCGACCACTCGCTGCAGTTTCGCGTCGAGCGAGAGCACGAGGTCGTCGCCGGCAATCGGCTCGCGGCGTTCGAGCGCCGGCGCGGTCACGCCGACGCGGGCGACGCGGCGGCCCTGCGCGTTGACGAGGAGCTGCTGGTATCCGGTCTGCCCGTGCAGCACCTCCTCGAAGTTGCGCTCGACGCCGAGCTTGCCGATCAGCGTCGTGCCGGCGTACCGCGCCTCGTCGATGCGCTGCTGGTCCTGTTCGCTGATCGCGCCGACGTAACCGATCGCGTGCACGCCGACGCCGACGTGCGGATAGAAGCGCGTGAGTCGCGGCCGGATCTCGACGCCGGGGAAGTCGGGACGGTGGACCGCGAAGCGGGCGAGCTCTTCCTCGGACAGCTGCAGCCGGATCGGCACGGCGTCGAACGGCCGCCGCGCCATGATCGTCCGCCGCGTGCGCTCGACGTCCTCGGGGGGCAGCAACTGCAGCTCGACGAGCCGGGCCAGCGTGTCGTCGAGGTCCGGCGTCTGTTCGCGCGTGACCTCGAGCTGGTAGGCGGGACGGTTCAGCGCGAGCGGCTCGCCGTGACGGTCGAGGATCAGGCCGCGAGGCGGCGGAATCGGATCGATCCGGATCCGGTTGCCCTGCGAGAGCTCGCTGAAATAATCGTGACGCACGACCTGCAGCCAGAACAGGCGCGCGAACAGCAGGCCGAGCAGCAGGACGACGACCATCGACGCCGCGACGACGCGGCGGCCGAACAGGCGCTGCTCGGCGTTGTGGTCCTTGAGCCGGGAGTGACGCGACATGCTCGCGCGCGCTCAGGTGGAGCGGCGCGTGAGCGAGTCGCCCACGGCGACGACGAGCGGCCAGAGCAGCGCGCCCGAGAAGACCGGGAGCCAGCGCACCCACGCGGTATAGCCGTGGCCCGTGAGGCCGTCGATCCAGAAGACGACGAAGTGATACAGCGCGAGCAGCAGCAGCACGATCGCGGCCTGCTGCAGGATCGGGAACATGCGCATGCGCAGCTGCAGCTTGTGCGTCACGTAACCGACCAGCAGGAAGCCGAGCGCGTGCTGGCCGAGCACCATGCCCCGCAGCACGTCGAGGAACAGCCCGGACAGCCAGGCATAGCCGAGGCCGGCGATACGCGGGCTCGTCAGTACGAAATAGATCAATGCGAGCAGCGCGAGGTCCGGGCGCACCGGGTCGAGCCACCCGGGCAGCGGCACGATCGCCAGCACGAGCCCGGCGGCCATGCTGAGCCAGTAGAGCAGCCGCCGCACGAACATGCTCGGCTGGCGCATCACTCGCCGGGCTCCGCGGCAGGCGGCGCCGCCGGCGCCTGTGGTCGAGTGTCTCCAACGGCCGCATCCGGCGGGGCCTCGCCCGGGGCGACGGCCTGTGCCGGCTCGCTCCTGGGCGGCGGCTTGAACCACACGAGCAGCACCTCGCGTGCGCGGTCGAGCCCCGCCGTCGGCTTCGCGTCGACGGTTGCGAACGTGCTGCCGGCGCGCCGCACCCTCGTCACCTGCGCGACGGGGTAGCCCGGCGGAAACACGCCGCCCATGCCGGTGGTGAGCAGCAGGTCGCCGGGCTCTAGATCGGATTCCACGGTGACGAACGGAAGGGAGAGCTTGTTGATGTCGCCCGTGCCGACGGCGATCGTGCGCATGCCGCTGCGGTTCGACTGCACGGGAATCGCGTGCTCGGCGTCGCTGATCAGGATGACTTCGGCGGTCGCCGCGTTGACCTTCGTGACCTGTCCGAAGATGCCTTCGCCGTCGAGCACGGCCTGGCCGCGGAACACCCCGTCGACGGCGCCCTTGTCGAGCAGCACGCGGTGCCGGAACGGGTCGAGGTCGACGTTGAGGATCGAGGCCACGAGCACCTTCTCGGCGATGCCCGTGGTGTTGGTGCGCATGTCCCGCAGACGGCGGTTCTCTTCCTCGAGCGCGGCGAAACGCTGCAGCTGCAGGTTCGCGAGCCGCAACCGCGCCGTGAGTTCGAGCTTCTCCTGCCGCAGGCGGCCGCGGTCGGCGAACGAGCCGGTCACCCAGTCCGTCGCGCGGAACGGGAAGTCGACGGCGCGCTGCACCGGGTGGACGACGGCGCTCAGCCATGCGCGCACCTGGTCGATCTGGTGGTAGCGCTGGTCGGCCACCATCAGGCCGATCGAGATCGACGCCAGCGTCAGGAAATACGCAGTGAGCGGCGGCCCCCGCCCGATGATCGGTCGCGAGTCGTGCGTCAGTTCGACCACGGCCGTGCCTGCGCGCTGTGCAGGGAGGACGTCAATCCAGGCCGAAGATGCCCGGGCCGTGTTCGTCGATCAGTTCCAGCATCTTGCCGCCACCACGCGCCACGCACGTGAGCGGGTCCTCGGCGACGACGACCGGCAGGCCGGTCTCCTCCATGAGCAGCTTGTCGACGTCGCGGAGCAGGGCGCCGCCGCCGGTCAGGACGATGCCGCGTTCGGCGACGTCGGAGCCGAGCTCGGGCGGCGTCTGCTCGAGCGCGGCCTTGACCGCACCGACGATGCCCTGGAGCGGCTCCTGCAGCGCCTCGAGGATCTCGTTCGAGTTCAGCGTGAAGCTGCGCGGCACGCCCTCGGAGAGGTTGCGGCCCTTGACCGAGATTTCCTTGACGTGCTGGCCCGGATAGGCCGAGCCGATCTCGATCTTGATGCGCTCGGCGGTGGCTTCGCCGATCAGGATGCCGTAGTTGCGGCGCACGTAGTTGATGATGGCCTCGTCGAAGCGATCGCCGCCGATGCGGACCGAGGCAGCGTAGACGATGCCGTTCAGTGAGATGACTGCGACTTCGGAGGTGCCGCCGCCGATGTCCAGCACCATCGACCCGCGCGCCTCGTGGACCGGCATGCCGGCGCCCACGGCGGCCGCCATGGGCTCCTCGATCAGGCGCACCCAGCGCGCGCCGGCGCCTTCGGCGGATTCCTGGATCGCGCGGCGCTCGACCTGCGTCGAACCGTAGGGCACGCAGACGAGCACGCGCGGGCTCGGGCGGACCATGCGATTGCCGTGCACCTTCTCGATGAAGAACTGCAGCATCTTCTCGGTGACGGTGAAGTCGGCGATGACGCCGTCCTTCATCGGGCGGATCGCCGTGATGTTGCCCGGCGTGCGGCCGAGCATGTTCTTCGCCTCCGTGCCGACGGCTTCGATCTTCTTGCCGCCGCGCGACGGTTCCTCACGAATGGCGACGACGGACGGCTCGTTGAGGACGATGCCCTTGCCGCGCACGTAGATCAGCGTGTTCGCGGTGCCAAGGTCGATCGAGAGGTCGTTGGAGAAATAACCCCGGAGTTTTTTGAACATTGAGGAATCTGTGACCGAAGGAGGGAGCGCTGCCTTGCGCTAAATCGCGGCAATTTAACCACAGTCACGACTTTCGGCAAGGCGGCGTGTATGATTTGCGACCGGTATTTTTCCGCCTGATCGAGCCTTGCAGATGAGCCTGACCCGCGCCCAGGTCGAAGGAATCGCCCAACTCGCCCGTCTCGAGATCACCGAGGCGCAGATGCCGCTGTACGTCGACAGCCTGTCGCGCATCATCGACTTCGTCGAGCAGCTCTCGGCCGCCGACACGGCCGGCGTCGAGCCCATGGCGCACCCGATGGCGGACCAGGTGCAGCGTTTGCGTCCCGACGCAGTGACCGAGCAGGATCAACGGGACAAGTACCAGCACAACGCACCCAGCGTCGCCGCGGGACTTTATCTCGTGCCGAAGGTCATCGAGTGAAGATGCATCCGTAAGGGTGCGGTCGCCCATGAAATGGGGCAGTCCCCATTTTTCCAGACATCCAAATGCACACACTGACCGTATCGGAACTGTCCGCCGGCCTGCGGGCCCGGAAGTTCTCGAGCCTCGACCTGACACTGCACTTCCTCGGTCGCATCGAGCGGCTCGGGCCCGGCCTCAACGCATTCGTGACCGTGACTGCCGACCGGGCGCTGGCCGACGCGCGCGCGGCCGACGAGCGCCTGGCGCAGGGAGAGGGCGGTCCGCTCACCGGCGTCCCCGTCGCGCACAAGGACATCTTCTGCACCGACGGGATCCTGACGACGTGCGCCTCGAAGATGCTGTCGAATTTCGTCGCACCGTACGACGCGACGGTCGCGCAGAAGTGGCGTGCGGCCGGCACGGTGCTGCTCGGCAAGACCAACATGGACGAGTTCGCCATGGGCTCGTCGAACGAGACCTCGTTCTTCGGGCCGGTGAAGAATCCGTGGGACCACGCGCGGGTGCCGGGCGGCTCCTCGGGCGGGTCCGCGGCCGCCGTCGCGGCGTGCCTCGCACCGGTCGCGAGCGGCACCGACACCGGGGGGTCCATCCGTCAGCCCGCGGCGCTCACGAACCTGACCGGTCTCAAGCCGACCTACGGGCGCGTGTCGCGCTACGGCATGGTCGCGTTCGCCTCGAGCCTCGACCAGGCGGGCGTGCTCGCGCGGTCGGCCGAGGATGCGGCGCTCATGCTCGAGGCGATGGCCGGCTTCGATCCGCGGGATTCGACGAGCGTCGACACGCCGGTGCCGCACTACGCAGGCGAACTGAACCAGCCGCTCGAGGGCCTGCGCATCGGCCTGATCCGGGAGTTCTTCGGCGAAGGCCTCGACCCGGCGGTCGAGCGCTGCGTCCGCGAGGCGATCGCGCTCCTGCAGAAGGAGGGCGCCGTCGTCAAGGACCTGAGCCTCCCGAGCCTGCCGCTGTCGGTGCCGACGTACTACGTCGTCGCGCCCGCGGAGTGTTCGTCGAACCTGTCGCGCTTCGACGGCGTGCGTTTCGGCCACCGCTGCGAGTCGCCGAAGGACCTGCTCGACCTCTACAAGCGCTCGCGCGGCGAGGGCTTCGGCGAGGAGGTCAAGCGTCGCATCATGACCGGAACCTATGTGCTCTCCGCGGGGTACTACGACGCCTACTACCTGAAGGCGCAGAAGTGCCGTGCGCTGATCGCGAACGATTTCGCGCGTGCGTTCGCCGAGGTGGACGTCGTGCTGAGCCCCACGTCGCCCACGGCGGCGTTCAAGCTCGGCGCCAAGACCAGCGACCCGATCGCGATGTACCTGAACGACATCTACTCGATCGCCGCCAACCTGGCGGGATTGCCCGGCATCTCGATCCCGTGCGGCTTCGCCCACGAGGGCCGCGCGGAGCTTCCCGTCGGCCTGCAGCTCGTCGGCCCGCACTTCGGCGAGTCGCGGCTGCTGTCCGTGTCGCACCAGTACCAGCTGCGCACGTCCTGGCACAAGCGCGTGCCGCCCGGCTACGCCTAGGAACGTGTCCAGTGCCTAGTGTCCAGTGTCCAGTAGGACGCGCGGCACAAGGCATTAGACTCCAACTCTGCTTTCCGACTATCCGCTAGACACCGAACACTAGACACTTCTTCCTATGACCTGGGAAACCGTCATCGGCCTCGAGATCCACGCGCAGCTCGCCACGCGCAGCAAGATCTTCTCGGGCTCCCCGACCGCGTTCGGGGCCGAGCCGAACACGCAGGCCAACCTCGTCGACCTCGGCTACCCGGGCGTGCTGCCGGTGCTGAACCGCGAAGCCGTACGCATGGCGATCCGGTTCGGGCTTGCGACCGGGGCCACGATCGCAAGCCGCTCGGTGTTCGCGCGCAAGAATTACTTCTACCCGGACCTGCCCAAGGGCTACCAGATCAGCCAGTACGAGCGCCCGGTCGTCGAGGACGGCTCGCTCGACATCGTGCTCGAGGACGGCACGCACAAGACCGTCGGCATCACGCGTGCTCACCTCGAGGAAGACGCCGGCAAGTCGTTGCACGAGGACTTCCACGGGCTCTCCGGCATCGACCTGAACCGCGCCGGCACCCCGCTGCTCGAGATCGTGTCGGAGCCGGACCTGCGCTCGGCCAGGGAAGCCGTGGCGTACATGAAGAAGATCCACACGCTCGTGCGTTACCTCGACATCTGCGACGGCAACATGCAGGAAGGCTCGTTCCGCTGCGACGCGAACGTCTCCGTGCGCCCGGCCGGCCAGGCCGAGTTCGGCACGCGCGCCGAGATCAAGAACCTGAATTCGTTCCGCTTCGTCGAGCGCGCGATCAACTACGAGATCGAGCGCCAGATCGAGCTGATCGAGGGCGGCGGCAAGGTCGTTCAGGAGACACGGCTCTACGACCCCGACCGGGGCGAGACGCGCTCGATGCGCTCGAAGGAGGAGGCGAACGACTACCGCTACTTCCCCGACCCCGACCTGCTGCCCCTCGCGATCGACGACGCGATGATCGACGACGTGCGCGGTTCCCTGCCGGAACTGCCGGACGAGAAGGCTGCGCGCTTCGTGCGCGAGCACGGCCTCTCGGAGTACGACGCCGGCGTGCTCACCGCGAGCAAGGAGCTCGCGCAGTACTACGAGGCCGTCGTGGCCAGGCTCGGCAGCCAGCCGAAGCTCGCGGCCAACTGGGTCATGGGCGAGCTCTCGGGCGCGCTCAACAAGGACAACCTCGACGTGACGCAGAGCCGCGTGGGCGCCGAGGCGCTCGCGGGCCTGCTCATGCGCATCGTCGACGACACGATCTCGGGCAAGATCGCCAAGGAAGTGTTCGAGGCGATGTGGACCGAGGGCAAGGGCGCCGACGCGATCATCGAGGCGAAGGGGCTCAAGCAGATCACCGACACGTCGGCGATCGAGAAGGCGATCGACGAGGTCATGGCGAAGAACCCGGGACAGCTGGCCGAGTACCGCTCCGGCAAGGACAAGCTCTTCGGTTTCTTCGTAGGGCAGGTGATGAAAGCCACGGGAGGCAAGGCGAACCCTGGCCAGTTGAATGAGCTGCTGAAAAGGAAGCTTGCTGGCTGAGCGCCGCGCGAGCGGCGCCTCCGACTATCCCCTAGACACTATCCGCTAGACACTGGTGTCCCCCATGGCCGTCATCAGCGAAGACGACTTCATCCAGAGCGTCGCCGACGCGCTGCAGTTCATTTCGTACTATCACCCGATCGACTACATCGAGCACCTCGGGCGCGCCTACGAGCGCGAGCAGAGCCCGGCGGCCAGGGACGCGATTGCGCAGATCCTGACCAACTCGCGCATGTGCGCCGAGGGCAAGCGACCGATCTGCCAGGACACCGGTATCGTCAACATGTTCCTCAAGGTCGGCATGGGCGTGCGCTGGGACACCAAGCAGGGCCTGGCGGACATGATCGACCAGGGCGTGCGCCGCGCGTACGGCCATCCCGACAACAAGTTGCGCGCCTCCGTCGTCGACGACCCGCTGTTCGCGCGCAGGAATACGAAGGACAACTCGCCGGCCGTGTTCCACGTCGAGCTCGTGCCCGGCGACGAGGTCGAGGTCACCGTCGCCGCGAAGGGCGGCGGCTCGGAGAACAAGTCGAAGTTCGTGATGCTCAACCCGAGCGACTCGATCGTGGACTGGGTGCTCAGGACGGTGCCGACCATGGGCGCGGGCTGGTGCCCGCCCGGCATGCTCGGTATCGGCGTCGGCGGCACGGCCGAAAAGGCGATGCTGCTCGCGAAGGAGGCGCTGATGGAGCCGATCGACATGCACGAGCTGCTCGCGCGCGGACCGAAGGACAAGGCCGAGGAACTGCGCATCGAGCTCTACGAGAAGGTCAACGCCCTCGGCATCGGCGCGCAGGGGCTCGGCGGCCTCACGACCGTCCTCGACGTGAAGCTCAAGCTCTACCCGACGCACGCGGCCTCCAAGCCCGTCGCGATGATCCCGAACTGCGCCGCCACGCGGCACGCGCATTTCGTGCTCGACGGCAGCGGCCCTGCGGTGCTCGAACCGCCCTCTCTCGAGCACTGGCCGAAGGTCACCTGGAGCCCCGGCGGCGGCTCGCGCCGCGTGAACCTCGACACGCTGACGCGCGAGCAGGTGCAGAGCTGGAAGCCCGGCGAAACACTGCTGCTGAACGGCAGGATGCTCACGGGCCGCGACGCCGCCCACAAGCGCATCGCCGACCTGTTCGCGAGCGGGCAGGGCTTGCCCGAGGGCGTCGATTTCACGAACCGCGTCATCTACTACGTCGGCCCCGTGGACCCGGTGCGCGACGAGGTCGTGGGCCCGGCGGGTCCGACGACCGCGACCCGCATGGACAAGTTCACCGACATGATGCTCGAGAAGACGGGCCTGATCGCGATGATCGGCAAGTCGGAGCGCGGTCCGATCGCGATCGAAGCGATCCGCAGGCACCGGGCCGTTTACCTGATGGCCGTCGGCGGCGCTGCCTACCTCGTCTCGAAGGCGATCAAGTCCTCGCGCGTGGTCGCGTTCGGCGACCTCGGCATGGAGGCGATCTACGAATTCGACGTCAAGGACATGCCGGTGACCGTCGCCGTCGATGCGCAGGGCACTGCCGTGCATGACACGGCGCCGGCCGAATGGTCGGAGAGGATCCGCACGCTCGACATCCCCGTTCGCGTGGCGTAGGCCCCGGGCGCGTGGCCGAGGTCGACACGCTGCGCCGTTTCGTCTTCGAGCGGTACCCGTTCCGCGGCCAGCTCGTGCACCTCGGGCCCGCCTGGCGGGCCATGATGGAGCACCACGACTACCCGGCGAACGTGCGCGACACGCTCGGCGAAACCGTGGCCGCGACCGCGCTGCTCGCCTCGACGCTCAAGTTCCAGGGCCTGCTGGCGTTGCAGCTCCGGGGCGAGGGGCCGATGCACCTGATGCTGGTCGAGTGCACCGAGGGCCTCGCCATGCGCGCAGTCGCGCGCTTCCGTGAGGTGCCGGAAACGCGCGACCTGCGCGAGCTGTCGGGCCACGGCACGCTCACCGTCACCGTCGAGAACGAACCCGCGACGAACCGCTACCAGGGCATCGTGCCTCTCGCGGGGGGCTCGATGAGCGAATGCCTGCGCGAGTACTTCGAGACCTCCGAGCAGTTGCCGACGCGGCTGTGGTTGCGCGCCGACGGCGCAAGCGCGAGCGGGTTGCTCCTGCAGCGCCTTCCCGTCTCGGCGCGGCCGACCGGCGTCATCGAGTCGGGCAGGGGCGGCGTCCCGGAGGACGAGATCGAGGACGCGTGGCGGCGCGTGCAGCTGGTGGCGGACACGGTCACGGCCGACGAACTTGCGCAGCTGGACGACCGCGACCTGCTGCGTCGACTCTTCGCCGAGGACGACGTCCGGATGTTCCAGTCGGTGCCGACGTATTTCCGCTGCCGCTGTTCACGGTCCCGCGTCGTCAACATGTTGCGCGCGCTCGGTCGCGAAGAAGTCGATTCGGTGCTCGCGGAGTTCGGTCAAGTCGAGGTGCGTTGCGAGTTCTGCAGTCGCGCCTATCGATTCGACGCCGTCGACGCGGCCGCGCTGTTCGTGCCCGGTGGCGACGCGCAGGGCGGCGGCGTGCACTGACGACGAGCGAGCCGGTGCGGGGAGTCAGGCACCGAGCCCGGGGTAGCGTCCGAGATAGATGAGCACGAACGCCACGGTGTTCGAAACGCCGTGCGCGACGATCGGCGCGAGCAGGTTGCGCCCGGTGGCGAGGAACAGCAGACCGAGCAACAGGCCGCTCAGGCCCTCCTGGACCCAGCCCGCAATGCCCTGCTCGGTGTGGCCCCACCCGAACAGCACGCTGGTCGCGAGCAGCGAGGCGCCCCAGGCCAGGCGGCCGCAACCGAACACGCGTGCGACGCGGTTCATCAGGAAGCCGCGGAAGCACAGTTCCTCGCCGACGGCCGCTAGCGTCCACGACAGCGCCAGGAACGTCAGCAACAGCCGCGGGTTTCCTTTTATGGCAGCGAACTGGGAGTAGTCGGGTTCCGTCCCGAACCATCCGCTGATCATCGGCGTCGTGACCGTGACGGCGAACCCTTCCATCAGGAGACCGGCGGCGACGCCGATCGCGACGGCGCGCCCGCGACGGTCCGGCAGCGAGAATCCGATCGACCGCCAGCGCTCGCGGCGCAGTCGCAGCGCCAGCCAGACAAGCGGCACGAGGAAGAGCGTCTGTGAGATCGGCAGGAGCCCCTTGGCGTCGGCGGCGACCAATGCCGCAAAGGCCGCAATGTCGAGCACGACCGCGGTACTCCGGATGCCCACCGCCTCCGGCGTCACGCGCGTCGCTCGCTCACCCCGTGGATCACGCATCTTCGTGTCTTCGAGCTAGTCCGAGTCCTTGTTTGCAGCCGTCGGGCTGGACAATTATATAAATATCTTTATATTTGCAATGAATGCAGATGTCCTTCCAGCACTTCGTGGACTCGCTGCGCGCCACCGCGGAGGCGTCGCGACTGCGCCTGTTGGCGATCCTCGCCAAGGGCGAGTTCTCGGTGACCGAGCTTACGCAGGTGCTCCGACAAAGCCAGCCGCGGGTCTCGCGTCACCTCAAGCTGCTGGACGAAGCGGGGCTGCTCGAGAAGTTCCGCGAGCGACACTGGATCTATTACCGGGTGCCCGCCGATGGACTGGGGCGCGAGTTCGTGGCGGATCTGCTGTCGCGCGTAGATGCGGCCGATCCGGTCCTCCTCGTCGATCGGGCGCGGGTCGAAGAGGTGCTCGAACTGCGTCGCACCGTGGGCGTAGCCTCGGATGGGGCGGGCGCGAACTCGGAAGTGGCGACGGAACTTGCCCCCATGATCGCCGCCGAACTCGGCGACCGCGGCCGGGGCGCACTGTTCTACTTCGGCGAGGCGCCGGCAGTCGTGCTCGGCGCGCTCGCCTCGCGTGCGCGTCGGGTCGTCGGCATGCACTCTTCACGGTTCGAGGTCCAGCGCGCGCGCGCGTTGCTGCATTCGCGCGGCTTCAGCCATTGCCTGCTGCAGCAGGGTGACCTCGCGAGCGTGCCGCACCCGACCGGCGACTTCGACACGGTCGTGCTCGACCGCGCCCTCGCATCGCAGGCCGGTCCCATCGAAGCCCTGCGCGAGGCGGCGCGGCTGATCAATGGCGCCGGCGAGTTGATCGTCGCCGAGGACTATGACGCCCTCGCCGCGCGGACGGAGGGCGCCAATCCTCTCACGACACTCAAAGGATGGCTCGCGCAAGCCGGGCTCGTCTGCACGCGCCTGCGCCCCCTCGACCTCGACGGGCGTCACGTCGTGCTCGCCGTCGCCCAGGCCGGCGGCGCCGTGTCCGCCGCGGCCTGATCCAGGAACCCCCGGTGCAAGGTAACCCCACGATGTCCCGTCCCGGCGCCGCCAGCCACGTCCCGCACACGACCGCGCCCGCCGGCAACGCACCGGTGCGCGTGACGTTCGAATTCTTTCCGCCGAACGACGCGGCGATGGAGCAGACGCTGTGGTCTTCGATCCAGCGGCTCGCGCCGCTGTCGCCGCATTTCGTGTCGGTCACGTACGGCGCGGACGGTTCGACGCGCGAGCGCACGCACAACGTCGTCATGCGCATCCTGCGCGAGACGAACCTGACGCCGGCGCCGCACCTGACCTGCGTCGGCGCGCCGCGCGGCGAGGTCCTCGACGTGGCCCGCGCTTACTGGGACGCCGGTGTCCGCCACATCGTGGCGCTGCGCGGCGATCCGCCGACGGGCCAGCGCGGCTACGTGCCGCACCCGGACGGCTTTGCGTATGCCGTGGACCTCGTGCGTGGGCTGCGCAGCGTCGGCGACTTCGACGTCTCCGTCGCTGCCTACCCCGAGGTGCACCCCGAGGCATCGAGCGCGCAGTCCGACCTCGACAACCTGCGGGCGAAGGTCGACGCGGGCGCCAGCCGCGCGATCACGCAATTCTTCTTCGACCCGGACGTCTTCCTGCGCTTCCGGGACCAGTGCGCCGCGAACGGCGTCTATGCCGACATCGTCCCCGGCATCCTGCCGATCACGCGTTTCCCGCACATGCTCAAGTTCGCGCAGCGCTGCGGCGCTTCCGTGCCCGACTGGCTCGTGCACCGTTTCGACGGGCTCGACGACGACCCCGACACGCGGCGCCTGATCGCGGCGAGTTTCGCCATCGAACAGGTGCGCCGGCTGCAGGAACACGGCGTGCAGGACTTCCATTTCTACACGCTCAACCGCGCGGAGCTGACGGTGGCGATCTGCCACGCGCTCGGCGTGCGGGCGCCAGCCGCTGCCGTCGCGACTCACGCGCCGGTGGGGGCGGGGGCGTGACCACCATGCTGCGACCCGAACGCCTGCGGGAATTCCACCGGCTGCTCCGCGAGCGCGTGCTCGTGCTCGACGGCGCGATGGGCACCGTGATCCAGTCGTACCAGCTCGACGAGACGGACTACCGCGGCGAACGCCTCCGCGATCACCCGAGGGACCTCAAGGGCAACAATGACCTGCTCGCACTGACGCGGCCGGAGGTCATCGGCGAGATCCATCGTCGCTACCTCGAAGCCGGCGCCGACATCGTCGAGACCAACACGTTCAACTCGAATGCGACTTCGCAGGCCGACTACGGCACCGAGTCGCTCGTGCACGAGTTGAACCTCGCCGCGGCGCAGATCGCGCGCCGCGCCGCCGACGAGGTCGCCGCGCGCACGGGCCGGCCGCGTTTCGTCGCCGGCGCGCTGGGTCCGACGAACCGTACCGCGTCGCTGTCGCCGGCCGTCCACGACCCGGGTTTTCGCAACGTGACGTTCGACCAGCTGGCCGCGACCTATGCCGAAGCGACGCGCGCCCTCGTGGAGGGCGGCGTCGACCTGATACTCGTCGAGACGATCTTCGACACGCTGAACGCGAAGGCCGCACTTTTCGCGGTTCGCCAGGTGTTCGACGACCTCGGCATCGAGCTGCCGATCATGATCTCGGGCACCATCACCGACGCCTCGGGTCGCACGCTGTCGGGCCAGACCGTCGAGGCATTCTGGAACTCGGTGCGTCACGCCCGGCCGACCGTGATCGGCCTGAACTGCGCGCTCGGCGCGAAGCAGTTGCGGCCCTATGTCGAGGAGCTGTCGACCATCGCCGACGCCTACGTCTGCGCGTATCCGAACGCGGGCCTGCCGAACGCCTTCGGTGAGTACGACGAGACGGCGTGCGAGACGGCCGCGCTCGTGCGCGACTACGTCGCAAGCGGCTTCGTCAACATCGTGGGCGGGTGCTGCGGCACCACGCCGGAGCACATCGCGCACATCGCCGAGGCGATCGCCGGGTTGCCGCCGCGCAAGCCCGCGACACTCGAGGTCCGCTGCCGCCTGAGCGGGCTCGAGCCGCTGAACCTCGGGCCGGACAGCCTGTTCGTCAACGTCGGCGAGCGCACCAACGTCACCGGCTCGGCCAGGTTCCGTCGGCTGATCGAGGCCGAGGACTATGCGGGAGCGCTCGACATCGCGCGCCAGCAGGTCGCGAGCGGCGCTCAGGTCATCGACGTCAACATGGACGAGGGCATGCTCGACTCGGAAGCGGCCATGGTCCGCATGCTGAACCTGATCGCGGCCGAGCCGGACGTCGCGCGCGTCCCCGTCATGATCGACTCGTCGAAGTGGTCGGTGATCGAGGCGGGGCTCAAGTGCCTGCAGGGCAAGGGCATCGTCAATTCCATCAGCCTGAAGGAAGGCGAGCGACCGTTCCTGGCGCAGGCGCGCAAGGTTCGCGCCTACGGCGCGGCCGTCGTCGTGATGGCGTTCGACGAACAGGGCCAGGCGGACACGGTGGAGCGCAAGGTCGGGATCTGCAGGCGTTCGTACCGCCTGCTGACCGAGGAAGTCGGATTCCCGCCCGAGGACATCGTCTTCGACCCCAACGTCTTCGCGGTGGCGACCGGCATCGAGCAGCACGACCGCTACGCGCTCGACTTCATCGAGGCGGCGGGACAGATCCGCGAGGCCTGCCCGCACTCGCTCGTCAGCGGCGGCGTCAGCAACGTGTCGTTCTCCTTCCGCGGCAACGACGTGGTGCGCGAGGCCATGCATTCGGTGTTCCTGTACCACGCGATCCACGCCGGCATGAGCATGGGCATCGTCAACGCCGGTCAGCTCGCGATCTACGAGGAGATCGACCCGGAACTGCGCGAGCGCGTCGAGGACGTGATCCTCGCGCGTCGCCCGGACGCGACCGAACGGCTGCTCGAGATCGCCGCGCGTTTCAGGGGCGAAGCGGGCCAGAGACGGGCCGAGGACCTCGCCTGGCGTGCGTGGCCCGTCTCGAAGCGGCTCGAGCACGCGCTCGTGAAGGGCATCGACGAGTTCATCCTCGAGGACACCGACGCCGCTCGCATCGAACTCGGCCGGCCGCTGAGCGTGATCGAGGGCCCGCTCATGGACGGCATGAACGTGGTCGGCGACCTGTTCGGCGCCGGCAAGATGTTCCTGCCGCAGGTCGTCAAGTCCGCCCGGGTCATGAAGAAGGCCGTTGCGCACCTGATCCCGTTCCTCGAGCGGGAACAGGACGGCTCGAGCCGCTCGAACGGCAAGGTCGTGCTGGCCACGGTCAAGGGCGACGTCCACGACATCGGCAAGAACATCGTGGGCGTCGTGCTCCAGTGCAACAACTTCGAGGTCATCGACCTCGGCGTCATGGTGCCCGCGGACCGCATCCTCGAGACGGCCCAGCGCGAGCACGTCGACATGATCGGTCTCTCCGGCCTCATCACGCCTTCGCTCGACGAGATGGTGCACGTCGCACGCGAGATGAAGCGACGAGGCTTCGAAGTGCCGCTGCTGATCGGCGGGGCGACCACGTCGCCGGCCCACACGGCGGTCAAGATCGACCCCGAGTACGAGGGCCCGGTCGTCTACGTCAAGGACGCCTCGCGTGCCGTCGGCGTGTGCCAGTCGCTGGCCACGTCCGAGGCCCGCGTCGAATACGTGGCGCGAGTCAAGCACGACCACGCCGTGCGGCGTGAGCAGCACAAGGGGCGCAAGGTCAAGGGTCCTGCGCTCACGATCGCGGAGGCGCGCGCCAACCGCTTCCTGCCGGACTGGTCGGCCTACCGCCCGCCGGTGCCCCGATTCGCGGGCGTGCGCGTGTTCCAGGACGTCCCGCTCGACGAACTCGTGCGCTACGTGGACTGGATGCCGTTTTTCAACGCCTGGGAGTTCGCCGGCAGGTTCCCGGACATCCTGACCGACCCGGTGGTCGGTGAAGCCGCGGGCAACCTCTACGCGGACGCGCGCAAGGTGCTCAAGCAGATGATGGCCGGGCGCTGGGTGCGCGCGAGCGCAGTGGTCGGCTTGTTCCCCGCCAATTCCGTGGGCGACGACATCGAGGTCTACGCCGACGAAACGCGCGGCCAGGTCCTGCACCGGCTGCACACGCTGCGCCAGCAGAAACAGAAGCCCGCCGGCCAGCCGCACTACGCGCTCGCGGACTTCGTCGCGCCGAAGACATCGGGCGTGCGGGACTGGATCGGCGCGTTCGCCGTGACCACGGGTCTGGGGCTCGACGAGAAGGTCCGCGAGTTCGAGGCGCAACACGACGACTACGGCGCCATCATGCTCAAGGCGCTCGCGGACCGGCTGGCCGAGGCCCTCGCGGAACGCATGCACGAGCGCGTGCGTCGCGAATTCTGGGGCTACGCGCCCGAGGAGCGGTTCACGAACGACCAGCTGATCCGCGAGGACTATCGCGGCATCCGGCCCGCGCCAGGTTATCCGGCGTGCCCGGACCACACTGAGAAGGGCACGCTCTGGCGCCTGCTCGAGGTGGAGTCGCGCGCGGGCATCAGCCTCACCGAGAACTACGCGATGCACCCGACCGCGGCGGTGAGCGGCTGGTATTTCGCGCACCCGGAGGCGAAGTACTTCCAGGTCGGCAAGATCGACGCCGACCAGGTGGCGGACTACGCGCAGCGCAAGGGCTGGACGTTCGCCGAAGCCGAGCGCTGGCTGGCGCCGCTCCTCGGCTACGACGTCACGGCAACGGCTGCCTAAGCGCCCCGGCTGCCGCGCAGCTTCTCGAGGTCGATGAGCCGGCGGATCGCGTCGAGCTCGAAATCGGCCCGTGACAGCTCGCGCAACCGCGACCACTCGCGCCGCAGCTCGCGCGACAACGCGTCCGGCAGCGGCCGCAGCCAGCCCTCGATCCGCAGGTCCACGAACTCGCGCTTTTCCTCGAGCGTGAGCTCGCGCGCGAGCAGCAGGCGCGGCGCGTCCTCCGCATCGACCATCGACTGCAGCACGGGCCAGCGATCGCCGGGGCGCTCCGAGCACAGGGCGGCGAACGCCACGCTCGAGGTCTCGCGCACGAGTTCCTCCTCGCGCGTCGTCTGGCTCTCGTGTTCCTTGGTCTCGTCCCAGCTCTCCGAGTCCTCGGCCATGTAGCGCAGGTACTGCATCGCGAACAGGCAGGTCGGTGCGACGAGGTCCTGGCGCGAGCGCGCGTCGACCCACAACGCGGCCGCGGCCCGCAGGCAGCGCCGCGCCGTCGTCTCGGCCAGCTTGCGGCCGAAGACGAGTGCCGCGGCTTCCTTGACGAACGCGGGCAGCTCGCTGGCGATGATCTCGCGGTAGCCCGGCACGTGGCGGTCGAGCAGCACGGCCGCGCGGCGATCGAGCACGCCGAGGTCGCTCGTGACCGCGGGCAGCCCGAGCGTCGTACAGGCGAGGTTGTAGACGATCGCACGCGGCAGCGTCACACCTTCGGGCCAGGCATCACGCAGGTCGCGGTCGTCCGGCAGCACGCCGCCGCCGCCCCACTCGGGCGGATAGGTCGGAATCGAGCGCCCGTAGTTGGCCGAGCCCGTGGCGCGGATGCGCACGCGGGTCTGCGGCACGAGGCTGCCGAACGGCGCGAGCAGCGGCGCGATACGCAGCAACGTTTCGGTGTGGGCCTTGACGCCCTCGTACATGAGCCTGGCGATCGACTCGGCGTCGGCGCGCGACAGCCCGTGGCCGCCCTCGAGCCGTTCGCCCTGCACTGCAACCTCCGCGCGGAAGGCGGCGGCGAGCTGCAGCGTCTCCTCCGGCGCATCGGCGCGGATTCCCTGCAGCGTCACGCCGTCGGCGCGCGCGAACTGCCGCACCACGCCCGGGTGGCGCGGATCGAAGCCGCCCCGAAAGCCGGCGCGTCCGGCGCCGATCAGCAGCGTCACCTTCGGGGCGGGCTCCCCGCTCCGCGCCGCGCGCAGCGCGAGACGCCGCTCCGCCTCCTCGCGACCGGCGATCGCGAGCGTGCAGGCCGCGTCGGTGGCAAGCTTGCCGCTCTGCAGGGCGGTGTCGGACATCGCGACGAACACGCGCACGACTGACTCGGCCCGGTCGAACGCCGTGCGAAAGACCGCGGGTGTCGGCACGCCGTCGAGGCCGATGCCGCGCTCGAGCGCGAGATAGAACTGCTCGAGCAGTTCGGGCAGGCGGGCGAGGGCGCCGACGTTCTCGCAAAGCGGCACGAGTCGCACGTGCGCGATCCGTCGCGACAGCTCCGCGCGATGCGACGGCGGCACGCGCGCAGCGAGGAAGGCATCGGCACGGTCGCCGCTGCCGGCGAAGATGCCGTCGATCGCCTGCAGGTACATCGTGCCGATCTTCGTGACGGCGCCGATCTCGGCCGTCGAATTGACCTGCGGCACGCTGATCTCGTAGATCGCGTTCTGCTTGGGCTCGATGCCCACTCGCTCGCAGGCGAGGAGGAACAGCAGGTTGGAACGGGCGACCGACGCCAGGATCTTCGAGACTTTTTCCTCGTCCTGTTCGAGGAACGGGTTCGGCACGCGCAACAGCAGGTGACGGTCCTCGCCGGGCACGACCCCGTGGCGCATCAGCGCGAGCACGACCTTTTCCGGCACGTCGAGCCAGTCAGGACTGATCTGGCGGCCTTCGAGGTCCAGCAGCACTTCGCTGCAGGGCCCCAGCAGGTCCCGGATCGACTCCTCGTATTCGAGGCGCGCCTCCATGAGCGGGTTCCATTCGATGTGCGTCAGCGCGACGCGGGCGCGTTCCGGTGCGTCCTCCGGCGCGGCGCGCAGGGCGCGCGCAAGTTGCTCCGCGCGGTGCGTCGTCGAGTCCGGGTGCTTGGTGCCGGTGAGCCTCAAGTCCTCGTGCCGCGGGTTTTCGAGGAACCGGCGGCGCGCCGCGGCGAAGGCTCGCGGCTCGAGCGCGTCGAGTGCGCCGTAACCGTCCGCCGTGCACGTGCTCTCCCAGACCTCGTCGTTCGACGTGCGCGCCGCCGGCGGCAGCGTCGCCGCGGCGCCGAGCCGGCCCTGGCGTTCGACGCGCGCGCGCACGCGGTCCATGAACACCGCGAGTTCCTTGACGTCCTTCGAGCCGTACGACAGGCGCTGCCACGTGCCGTAGCGGTCGGCGCCGTCGGCCCCGCCCGCGAACGCCGTGAACGGGATGCCCCCCACGCCGCCCGACAACAGGAACTCGAATGCATCGACCGAATTGCGCACCACGGCCTTTTCGTGCACGCCGTTGCGCAACCGGTCGAACGGCTCGCCGACGAGGCCCGGGAATGCGAGCGGCGCGTAGAACGTGCCGCCGAAATCGGTGCGCTCGATGCCGAGCGGCGCGAGTTCGTCCGCGGCACGCAGCATGAAATCACGGCGCTCGCGCATGTACGGCGACGGTCGCCGCAGCCCCGCGAGCGGGCTCTGCAGCGCGGCGAGCGCCCAGTCCTGCGCGAGCGTCGACGGCGTCGCGACCAGCCAGGCCGAGAGATTCGCGAGGATCTCGCGCGCGCGGACGCCGTTTGCCCGGATCTGGTCGGAGATCACCAGCCAGCAGGCGCGCGCACCCGTCGACGCGCCGAACATGTCCATCTTCGACAGACCCGACAGCGACACCACGTAATTGCGCCACTCGGGCGAAGCGAATGCGGGGTTCACGAACCAGCCGACGTAGTCGAGCCGCTGGTACACCGAGTCGTAGAGCACGTAGCACCGGTGTCTCACGGCCGTGCCGACGAGTTCCTCGACGAGTTCGCGCGGATACACGCGCCCGGTGGGGTTGTGCGGGTTGTTCAGGATCAGGCACGAGATGCCGCCACGCGCCAGCATCCGGTCCAGTTCCTTCGCGTCCGGCAGGAAATCGGGCGCGGATGTCGGCAATTCCACGACTCTCTTGCCCGCGCGCTCGATGAACCAGTCGTACTCCCAGCTCGGCCGCGGCACGACCACCCCGGAGCCGTCGGCACCGAGCACCTCGAGCACGATCGCGAGGCCGGCGCGCGTGCCCGGCGTGAACAGCACCTCGTCCGGGAGGAACCGCACCTCCGTTCCCGGGTAATCGATCATGCCGTCGCGGTTGAAGAACTCCGCCACCTCGTTGCGCACGTCCATGCGCCCGACCGCCGGGCCGTAGCTGTGCACGGTATTGCGAGTGATCCGCTGCGCGGCGCGCACCACTTCGGGGTGCGGCGCGAAGTCCGCGTTCTTGTAGTCGCCCTGCGTGAGGTCGAGCGCCCCCTCCTGCTGCACGCGCCGGGCGAACAGGCGGACGAAGGGCTCGGGCGTCGCGAGGGCGCGTCTCGAGAGCGGCGTGACCAGGGTTGTGTCGAGCATGCGGGACTGGAACCGCGTCGGAAGGACGCAAGCCGCTAGATTCTTCATCGATCGCGCGGCGGCTGCAGTCGTACTTACCACGGTACCCCCTGCGTAGACCCGCGCCGCCCGAGGCACCGGTATGGTGCGCCGGTGGCATCGCGCTCGGCTCGACTGCGACACGCCGGACGTGTAGATACTCGCCCGGCCTGCGCCGACACCGCCGAGGAGCATGCCGCATGAGCCTGGATCGGAGCCGCATGAGGAACCACGCCCTGCTGACGCTCGTCGCTTGCTGCGCCGTGCTGCTGGGCGGCTGCGCGAGTTACGACGTCATCGTCCGCCACGGCACGGTCTACGACGGCAGCGGCGGGCCGGGGCGCCGCGCGGACGTCGGCATCCGGGGCGATCGGGTCGTCGCGGTGGGCGACCTCACGACGGCGCGGGCGGCCAGCGACATCGACGCGACCGGTCGCGCGGTGGCCCCCGGGTTCATCAACGTGCTGTCGTGGGCCAACGAGTCGCTGATCGCCGACGGACGCGGCATGAGCGACCTCCTGCAGGGAGTGACGCTGGAGATCTTCGGTGAGGGCGAATCGGGCGGCCCGCTCAACGAGCGCATGAGGGCCAACCTCCTCGCGCGCCAGGGCGACATCCGGTTCGCCGTCGACTGGACCGGCTTCGGCGAATTCCTCGACCGGCTCGCCCGGCGCGGGGTCTCGCCCAACGTCGCGTCTTTCGTCGGCGCGACGACGGTGCGCGACTACGTGCTCGGCGAGGACGACGTCGATCCCACGCCGGGCCAGCTCGCGCAGATGCAGGAGCTGGTGCGACAGGCGATGCGCGAGGGGGCGCTCGGCGTCGGCAGCTCGCTGATCTATGCACCCGCCTTCTTCGCGGAGACACCGGAGCTGATCGCGCTGGCGCAGGCGGCCGCGGAGTACGGCGGCGGCTACGTCTCGCACGTGCGCAACGAGAGCGGACGGCTGCCGGAGGCGATCGCAGAACTGATCGCGATCACGCGCGCAGCGGGCGGACACGGCGAGGCTTACCACCTGAAGGCGGCAGGGGAGGCCAACTGGCCGAACATGGCGCGGGCGATCGCGCAGATCGAGGCCGCGCGCGCCGGGGGCCTTTCCGTCGGTGCCAACATGTACACCTACGTCGCCGGCTCGACGGGCCTCGACGCCGCCATGCCGCTCTGGGTCCAGGCCGGCGGCCTCGACGCGTGGATCACTCGCTTGAAGGACCCTGCGCAGCGGGCGAGGGTCGTGGCCGACATCCGGTCGCCGCCGCCGGGCGAGGAGAACCTGTTCCGCACCGCGGGCTCGACCGACCGTGTCCTGTTCGTCGGGTTCAAGGATCCGGCGCTCAAGCCGCTGACCGGCAAGACGCTGACCGAGGTGATGGCGCTGCGCGGCACGAGTGCCGAGGACACCATCATCGACCTCGTGATCGAGGATCACTCGCGCGTGCAGACGATCTACTTCCTGATGAGCGAGGACAACGTGAAGCTCGGACTGGCCCAGCCGTGGGTGAGCCTGGGCTCGGACGCCGAGGCGCTCGCCCCGGAAGGCGTCTTCGCGAAGTCGAGCACCCACCCGCGCGCGTACGGCAACTTCGCGCGCCTGCTCGGCAAATACGTCAGGGAGGAGAAGGTCATGCCCCTCGAGGAGGCCATTCGGCGCCTGACCGGCCTGCCCGCCGCCAACTGGAAGTTGCGCGATCGAGGCTGCCTCCGTGTGCAGTGCTTCGCCGACGTGGTCGTGTTCGACCCGGGCACGATCGCGGATCACGCAACGTTCGAGCAGCCCAAGCAGTACGCGTCGGGCGTCGAGCACGTCCTGGTCAACGGCGTGGCGGTGATTCGCAGCGGGCAACATACCGGCGCGACGCCGGGCCGCGTCGTGCGCGGGCCCGGCTACGGCGTGCCCGGCGGCCGCTGATCTCGGCTCCCGGGCGGCATGCCGGCGCCGCGCCTGCACGTCTGTAGGCGCAGTGCACCTCTTCGTCCGTTCATCGCTGTAAGTCGAATCGGTCAGGCCGAAGGTGGCTGGGCCGGCACGGCTCGCTCCGGCTGACTTCTCCGCACTGCTGCCACGACGGTACGACCATGTGCCCGGACTCTAAACGCGCGACTGCACGGGCGCGGGCCGCAGGCGGATGCGGGCGACGTCGCGGACGGTTCAGCGCAACCACGGAAAGAGGAATCACATGGAAGTCAAACTTATGTCGCTCCGGCGCAGAGCGTCAGTGGTCGCGGCGCTGGCCTGTGCGCTCTGGTCCTTCGATGCAAGCGCGGCCGTCTCCTTGCGGGTCGACGCGCAACCGGTCGCCGACCCCATCCAGGTCTGGGTCAGCGTGACGAACTCGTCCGGAGGGCCGGTCACCGGCCTGCAGGCCAGCGACTTCACGGTGTCGGTCGACGGCACGCAGGTGAGCTCGCCGACCTTCTCGCTGCCGCCGTCGGGCGGCGGTGGAAACGTCTCAGTCGTCCTCGCCATGGACATGAGCCAGACCGTGCGGAGCGCTGCGCTCGAATCGATGCAGGCGGCGGTCATCCAGTTCATCGACTCGATGCAGAACGGCGATTACGCGGCGATCGTGAAGTTCAACAACACGAACCCGCAGAAGGCGTCCGTCGTGCAGGACTTCACCGAGATCGACGGCCTCGGCGGCAATTCCGCGCTCGAAAGCGCCGTGATGGCGCCGTACGAGGGCGCGGGCAGCAACATCCTCGACGCGGTCGACCTGTCGATCGACGAGCTGCGTTCGGCGTCGGGGACGCTGCCGAGCGGACCGAAGGCGATCGTCCTCGTGAGCGACGGCCGCGACAATGCGTCGACCACGACGTTCGACGCGGTCGTCGCGGGCGCGAACGACGCCGGGATCCCGGTGTTCACGATCGGCGTCGGCGACCTGACCCCGACCGGCGCGCGGATGCTGGACGACCTCGCGAACGCGACGGGCGGGAACTACTTCCCGGCGCCTGACAATTCGGAGATCGCCGGTGCCTACCAGCAGATCTCCAACCAGCTGAGCAATGAGTACCTGCTCACGTTCAATTCCACCATCAGCGACTGCAATTCACACAACCTCCAGGTGGACGTTGCGGGTAACGGCTCGGAGCAGACCTCCTTCCAGCGCTGCACGTCGAGCGGTGGTGGCGACGGTGGTGGTGATACGGGCGGCGGCGGTGGTGGCGGCGGTGGCGGCTCCACCGGACTGCTCGAACTCGTCCTCGGCGCGGCTCTCGCGGTCGGATTCGCCCGCCGGCGACGCGCGCGACGCCCGGTGACTTGAACCGTCGGTTCGGGTGAAGAAACGAGGCCCCTTCCAGCGGAAGGGGCCTCTTCCATTGCGCAGCGATCGCCCGCGTTCAACGCAGGGACCGGCGCTGCACGCTGCTCGCGTCGCGCGCGGCCTTGAATTCCGACCCGGCGTTCCACGTTGGCCAGGCACGCGAGTTGGCCAGTTCCCGCGCCATCTCGTAGACCAGCGTCACGTCCTGCGCGGCGCCGCGCAGGTCCCAGGCGTCGTTCCAGCGGTCGCAGGCCTGGTGGTAGCACTGGTCGGTGAACTCCGCGACCCACGCGTCACCCGCGGCCCGCCCACCCTCGATCAGGTCGTGGCCGCCGCCGATGCCCATGAACAGCAGCGCCGGCACGCCGCGCCTGGCGAACGGGAAGTGGTCGGCACGGAAGGCGAGACCGCGTTCGGGCTTCGCGTCGGGCGTGACGACGCGCCCCTGCCCGGCGGCCTTCAGCGCGAGCAGCGGCTCCAGTTCGTTCTGCCCGGCGCCGACGAGCACGACGTCGCGGGCAAGCCCGTTCGGCTGCAGCACGTCCATCGTGAAATTGGCGACGGTCGTTTCCAGCGGCAGCCCGGGGTTCGCCGCGTAGTACTCGGACCCGAGCAATCCGCGCTCCTCCGCGGTCCACGCGGCGAAGACGAGCGTGCGCTCCGGAGGCGGCCCCTGCGCGAACGCGCGCGCAATCTCCAGGGCGCCGGCGATCCCGATCGCGTCGTCGAGTGCGCCCGCGCGATACCGCCGCCCGTTCGCGTCCGGATCGCCGGCACCGTACGCGTCCCAGTGACCGCCGATCATGACGCTTTCGTCCGGGCGCTTCGCGCCGGTGATCTTGCCGATGACGTTGCGGCTTTCGATGCGCGAATGCGCGAGCGGGAAGTCCGCGGCGAAGGTCGCCCCGCGCAGGTCCGTCGGCCTGAACGCACGACCGCGCGCAGTCTTCCTGAGGGCCTCGAAATCGAGGCCGGCGCGGCGGAACAGCGTGACGGCCGCGTCGCGATGGATCCAGGACTGCAGCAGCAGCTTCTCCCGGGCCGGGTCGGGCCGCACGATGTCGTAGCCTTCGCCGTTCGGCGCGACGGCGGTCTTCCAGCCGTACGCGGCGGGCTCCGTCTCGTGGACGATCAGCGCAGCGATCGCGCCGCGGCGCGCGGCCTCCTCGTACTTGTACGTCCAGCGCGCGTAGTACGTGGCTGCCCGGCCGCCGAACCTGCCGTACGCGTCGTCTCCTTGCGTGGCCTCGAAATCCGGGTCGTTGATCAGGTACACGGCGACCTTGCCGCGCAGGTCCGTGCCCTTGTAGTCGTCCCAGTCGCGTTCCGGCGCGCTGACGCCGTAGCCTACGAACACGAGCGGCGCGTCCTGGATCGTCACGCGGTCGACCGGCCGCAGCGCGAGCGCCGCCATGTCCCGCTGCTGCACGAGCGGCATGCGCTCGCCGCCCACGGTGACGCTCATCGAGGCGTCGGCCGGCACCTGCGTGCGTACGAGCGGCACGACTTGCGTGTACGAGCCGTCGGGAGCGGCCGGCTCGAGCCCGGCGGCCTTGAACCGTTCGACCAGGTACGCCACGGTCCTGCCTTCACCTGGCGTGCCCGGCGCACGACCTTCGAACTCGTCCGAGGCCAGCGTCCTGGTGACCGTCGCGAGCCGGTCGACGCTGATGGGACTCGTGTGACGTGTCGCGGCCGGTTCCGCCGCAATCGCAGCCGACCAGGCGAGCAGTGCCAGGCCTGCCGTGGACACGATGCCTCGTCTCTCGCATCGCGTCATGTGTCGTAGTCCTCGAGTCGTGCCTCGCGCAGCAATCGGCGGTAACGGATCGTGCTGTGGGGCCAGTTGTTGGTGATGGTGCCATCCGCCAGCTTGTACCAGCTCGCGCCGATCGTGGACCACACCGACTTCGCGAGGTCCTGCTGCAGCGCGCGGTTGTAGTCGTCCATGACCTGCCGCTTGACGTCGATGCGCCGCAGGCCGCGGGCCTTCATCCTGGCGAGCGCGTCCATGACGTAGCCGACCTGCGCTTCGATCATGACGAGGATGCTGTTGTGGCCGAGGTTCGTGTTGGGACCGTACAGCATGAAGAAGTTCGGAAAGCCGCTCACCGTGACGCCGAGGTACGCGCGCGCGCCCTCGCGCCATTCCTCGTGGAGGCTTCGGCCGCCGCGTCCGATGATTTCCATCGGCGCGAGGAAATCGGTGCTCTTGAACCCGGTCGCGTAGACGATCACGTCGGCGGCATGCAGTTCGCCCGTACGCGATCGCACCCCCGCCGGCTCGATGCGCTCGATGCCGTCAGTGACGAGACGGACGTTCGGTCGGCCGAGACTCGGGTAGTAATCGTCGTTGAACAGCACGCGCTTGGCCCCGATCGGGTAATCGGGCACGAGCCTGGCGCGCAGCGCCGGGTCCTTCACCTGGCGGCGCAGGTGCGCGAGCGACTTCCAGCGGGCGAGCGCCTGCACCGGCCGTACCTGCTTCATGAGCGGCGTCAGCTGCATCTCGCCGAAAACGAACCACTGCGCATCGTGGTAGAGCTTCGCGAGCGCGGGGTAGCGCGTCAGCAGCCGCTGCGTGCGCGGCTTGTAGAGGCGGTCCTTGCGTGGCATGAGCCAGTTCGCCGAGCGCTGGAACACCGACAGCTGCGAGACCATCGGCGCGATCTGCGGCACGAACTGCACCGCGCTGGCCGCGTTGCCGATCACGGCGATCCGCTTGCCGGCGAGGTCCACCGCGTGGTCCCACCGGGCCGAGTGAAACTGCACCCCCGCGAAGCTCTCGCGGCCGGCGATCTCCGGGATCGACGGGCGGTTGAGCTGCCCGACCCCGGCCACGACGTGATCGGCCACGACCCGCGAGCCGTCCGCACAGGTGAGCGTCCAGGTGCCTGCGGCCTCGTCGAACTGCGCGCGGGTCACTTCGGCATCGAAGCGGCAATGCGGCAGGAGGCCGAAGCGGATCGCGAGTTCGGTCGAATACCCGAGCAGCTCGGACTGCCAGGCGAAGCGCCGGCTCCAATCCGTCTTCTGCGCGAAGGAAAAACTGTACAGGAACGACGGTGCGTCGCACGAGGCGCCCGGGTAGGTATTGTCGCGCCAGGTGCCGCCGAGCGCAGCAGCCTTCTCGAGGATCACGAAATCGTCGATGCCGGCCTGCTTGAGCCTGATGCCCATGCAGAGGCCGGAGTGCCCCGCGCCGATGATGGCCACGTGCGCGCGCCGCGCGAGAGGTGGGTTCATGAGCTCTGCCGGCCTGCGTTCATGGGATCCTCCGATGACGAGGAGCTTGCGCGGTCAGTCCAGCCGTGCCAAATAGGCAGTTCCCCCCAGCGCGGCCATCTGGCGCTGGATCCAGGCCTGGCGCCGCTTCACGTAGGGCGTGGGCGCTTGCACCTTGAACCGGCCTGGCGCGGGCAGTACCGCCGCGAGCAGCGCCGCCTCGCTGCGCGTGAGTCGCCTCGCGTCCTTGCGGAAGAACCGCTGGCTCGCCGCCTGCACGCCGTAGGTGCCGCGGCCGAACTCCGCCACGTTCAGGTAGACCTCGAGGATGCGCTGCTTGCTCCAGCAGGCCTCGATCAGCAGCGTGATGCCCGCCTCGAGTCCCTTGCGGAACCAGCTCTGCCCGCGCCAGAGAAACAGGTTCTTCGCGACCTGTTGCGAGATCGTGCTCGCGCCGCGCATGCGCCGACCGCGCTCGAGGTCGGCGAGCGCCTTGTCGATCTGCTTGAAGTCGAAGCCGCGATGCTGCGGGAACCTCTGGTCTTCGGCTGCGATGACGGCAATCGCCGCGTGCTTCGAAATGTCGGCCCAGTCGCGCCAGTCGTGACGGAACGTGTAGTCGTCGTCGGGCAGGTGGGTTAGCCGGTCCGTCACCATGAACATCGTGGACGGCGGATCGATCCAGCGCAGCGCGATCACGGTCGCGACCGTGATCGCCACCCACGCACCGAGGGCCAGGAGCAGCCCGCGCAGCAACCTCCACGCGACGCCGCGTCGTCGTTTCGCCATGCTCGAACGGGGCGCGCCGCCGGATCAGCCTGCGTTCGCGACGCGCTTCGCGCTGATGACCTTGATCGGTTCGGTCGGCACGTCGTCGTGCATCCCGCGCTTGCCCGTCTTCACCTTCGCCATCGCGTCGACGACGGACATGCCTTCGGTGACGCAGCCGAACACCGCATAGCCGGCGCCGCCGCGCGGGCTCGGGTCGAGGAACGCGTTGTCGACGAGGTTGATGAAGAACTGCGACGTCGCGCTGTCCGGATCGTTCGTGCGCGCCATCGACAGCGTGCCGCGACGGTTCTTGAGACCGTTGCCGGCCTCGTTCCTGATCGGCTGGCGCGTCGGCTTCTGGCGCATGTCCTCGGTCATGCCGCCGCCCTGCACGACGAAGCCCGGGATCACGCGATGGAACACCGTGCCGTCGAAATGTCCCGCGTCCACGTACTCGAGGAAGTTCTTCACCGTGAGCGGGGCGTCCTGCTCGAACAGATCGATCGTGAATGCGCCGAGGGTGGTTTCGAATCGGACCATGGTGCGGCCTGCTGGCGGGCAAGGGTGGCGGGGAAGGGTGCGCATAGTGGCGGTTCCGAACCGCTCCCGCAACCGCGTGCCGACCCTGCGCACTCAACCGGGCCAGCGCCCCTCGGTGCAGCGTTCGAGCCCTGCCAGGTCCGGATGCGTGGTGACGTCCATGAAACCCGCTGCCGTGAACGACCCGCGCACGGCCGGCCCCTGCAGGTCGCCGTGTTCGACGACGAGCCAGCCGCCCGCGACCAGATGACGCCCCGCCTGGTCGACGACGACGCGCAACGCGGTCAGCCCGTCCTCGCCCGCGAACAGCGCATCGTGCGGCTCGAAGCGCCGGACGCTGCGCTCCACGCGCGGGTCGTGCTCCGCGATGTACGGGGGGTTGCTGACGATCAACGTGAAGCGTTCGTCGCCGACCGGTGCGTACCAGTCGCCCACCCGGAACCCGACGTTGGTCAGGTGCAGGCGCGAGGCGTTGCGCCAGGCAACGGCCACCGCCGCCGGCGACAGGTCCGTGCCGACCACCTGCACGCGTGGCCGGTCGTGGGCCACCGCGAGCGCAATTGCGCCACTGCCGGCGGCGAGGTCGAGCACGCGGCCCGGCGCATCCGCGGCAAGGTGCGCGAGCGCGCGTTCGACCGCGAGTTCGGTCTCGGGCCGCGGGATCAGCACGTCCGGCGTCACTTCGAGCGGCAGTGACCAGAATTCCTTCTCGCCGAGGATGTACGCGATCGGCTCGCCGTGCGCGCGGCGCGTCACGTGCGATTCGTAGCGGTCCGTCGCCTCGCAGTCGAGGATGCGCTGCTCGGCGTGCGCGAGCAGCCAGGAGCGCGGCTTCTCGAGCGCCGCCGCGAGCAGGATCTCCGCCTCGTGGCGCGGCCGGTCGGTGACGCGACGCAGCCGCGCGATGCCTTCGTCGAGCAGTTGGGAGACTTCGGTGGCCATGGTGACCCGTGTCTAGTGTCTGCTGTCCAGTGTCTGGTCGGAAGCGGCTGCGCCGCGTGCCGACGCCGTCGGCGTCCGACTGACCGCTAGACACTGAGCACTAGACACTACTCCAGGCTCGCGAGCTGCTCCGCCTGCCATTCCTGCTGCAGCGGCCCGATCACCTCGGCGAGCGCGCCTTCCATCACCGCCGACAGCTGGTAGAGGGTCAGGTTGATGCGATGGTCCGTCACGCGGCCCTGCGGGTAATTGTAGGTCCGGATGCGTTCGGAGCGGTCGCCGGTGCCCACCTGGAGCTTGCGGTCCTGCGCCTGCCGGGCGGTCTGCTTCTGCTGCTGCGCCTCGAGCAAGCGCGCGCGCAGGAGCGCCATCGCACGCGACCGGTTCTTGTGCTGCGAGCGCTCGTCCTGACATTCGACGACCACGCCGGTCGGCAAGTGCGTGATCCGGATCGCCGAGTCGGTCTTGTTGACGTGCTGGCCGCCCGCGCCCGAGGCGCGGAACGTGTCGATGCGCAGGTCGGCCGGGTTGATCGGCACGTCCTCGATCTCCTCGAGCTCGGGCAGGATCGCCACGGTGCACGCCGAGGTGTGGATGCGGCCCTGCGACTCGGTCGCCGGCACGCGCTGCACGCGGTGCGCGCCGGATTCGAATTTGAGCTGCGAGTACGCGCCCCGGCCCACCACGCGGCTGATGATCTCCTTGTAGCCGCCGTGCTCGCCGGGGCTGTCCGAGAGAACCTCGACTTTCCAGCCCTGTCGCTCGGCGTAGCGCGAGTACATCCGGAACAGGTCGCCGGCGAAGATTGCAGCCTCGTCGCCGCCGGTGCCGGCGCGGATCTCGAGGAAGATGTTGGCGTCGTCGCGCGGGTCCTTCGGGACCAGCAGCTTCGTCAGCGCCAGGCCCTCGGCTTCGATGCGCTCACGCAGCGCGTGCGCCTCCTCCGTGCCGAGCTCGCGCATCTCCGCGTCGACGCCGGCCGCCATCTCCTCGGCGTTGCGCAACTCGGTCTCGAGGCGGCGGAATTCGCGGAACCGCTGCGCCACCGGCTCGAGCCTTGAGTACTCCATCGACAGCTCGCGAAACTGGCCCTGCTTCGCGATGACGTCCGGGTCGGCCAGCAGCGCGCCGACTTCCTCGAAGCGCTCGACCGTGCGGTCCAGCCGGCGTCGGATCGAATCCTTCATCGATCGCGCGGCGGATCGAGCTTGTAGATCTGCGCGATCGTATCGACGACCTCGCCGTCCCCCGTTTCCGCGGCGTCGCGCAGACGCTGGCTCGGCGCGTGGATCAGCCGGTTCGTGAGCGTGTTCGCCAGGAAATTGAGCACTTCCTCCTGGCTCCTGCCGTGCGCGAGCATCTGCACCGCCTGTTCGAGCGTGTGCCGCTTCGTGCGCTCGGCATCCTCGCGCAGGCGACGGATCAACGGCGCGGCGTCGCGCGTGCGCAGCAGGTGCGCGAAGCGCTCGACTTCGCTGTCGATGAGCTGGTGCGCCTCGCGCGCGGCCTGGCGCCGGCCCTCGAGGTTCTCGTTGACGACCGACTGCAGGTCGTCGACCGTGAACAGGTACACGTCCTCGAGTTCCGCGACGTCCGCATCGATGTCGCGCGGCACGGCGATGTCGACCATGAACATCGGCTTGCGCTTGCGCGCCCGCAGCGCCTGTTCGGTCATGTGGCGCGTGATGATCGAATGCGGCGCGGCGGTCGAGGCGACGACGATGTCGGCTTCCTTGAGGTGATTCGGGATCTCGTCGAGACCGATCGCGAAGCCGTGGAACTCCGCCGCCAGTTCACGCGCGCGTTCGATGCTGCGGTTCGCGATGATCATCCGGCGCAGCCCGTCGGCGTAGAAGTGCTTGGCGGCGAGCGCGACGGTCTCGCCCGCGCCGACCATCAGCGCGGTCCGGTTCTCGAAGCTCGCGAACACGGTCTTCGCCATCGCCACCGCCGCGGACGCGACCGAAACCGCGTTGGCGCCGACCTTGGTCTCGGTGCGCACGCGCTTGGCGACGGAGAACGCGCACTGGAACAGTCGGTTCAGCACCGGCCCCGTCGTGCCGCTTTCCTGCGCGACGCGATAGGCGTCCTTGAGCTGGCCGAGGATCTGCGGCTCGCCTAGCACCATCGAATCGAGGCCCGATGCGACCGAGAATGCGTGGGCGACCGCCGCGTCGGCGTCGTGGTGGTACAGGCTGTGGTGCAGCGACGTGCCGACCCCGTGGTAGCGCTGGAGCCAGTCGCCGAGTTCGGACGCGCCGGCAACGTCGCTGACGCAATACAACTCGGTGCGGTTGCAGGTGGAGACGATCACGGACTCGCGTACGTCCGGCAGGGCCCGCAACTGCTGCAGCGCGTCGGG
>DASSJN010000006.1:0-7052 GCA_035691185.1 Steroidobacteraceae bacterium | reverse complement strand
GGAATTGATGCTGTGCGGCTTGGCCGGACCGCCGACGGCCATCACGTACGGCGCACGTCGCGCGTCACGGCAGCGTTGTTGGCGAGGAATGCGTGGGCACCCACCTTGCAGAATTGGTGGATGGCCGCGAAGCCGCCCATGATCACCCAGTCGCCGAGGAACACGTGGCCGCCGAGCGTCGCGCTGTTGGCGAGCACGCACTGGTTGCCGACGACGCAGTCGTGCGCGACGTGGGCGTACGACATGAACAGGTTGTCGCTGCCGATCGTCGTGACGCCGCGGTCCTTGGTCGTGCCGCGGTTCAGCGTGACGAACTCGCGGACGACGTTGCGGTCGCCGATCTCCAGCCGGGTCGGCTCCCCCTTGTACTTCTTGTCCTGCGGCGCATCGCCGACGGACGCGTACGAATGCACCAGGTTGTCGGCGCCCATGCGCGTGTGACGATGCACCATCGCATGCGCGGCGATCCTCGTGCGCGGCCCGATCTCGACGCCCGGGCCGATCACGGCGTATGCGCCGACCTCGACTCCTTCGCCGAGCACGGCGTCGGGCGCCACGATCGCGGTCGCGTGGATGGTGCCGCTCATCTTGCCTCTCCCCGGGGAACCTTCGTACTGCCGCGGCCGTCAGCCGGGCATCACCATCATCTCGGCGGAGCAGGCTTCTTCGCCGGCCACTTCCGCCACGGTCGCGAACTTCCAGATCGTCCGGATCCTGCGCTCGAGCGTCACCCTGAGCAACAACTGGTCGCCCGGCACGACCGGGCGCCGGAACCGTGCCTTGTCGATGCCCGCGAAATAGAACTTCACGTTCTCGTCCGGGTAGATGTTCGCGGTCACGAAACACAGGATGCCGGCGGCCTGGGCCAGTGCTTCGAGCATCAGGACGCCGGGCATCACCGGCCGCCCCGGGAAATGCCCGGCGAAGAAGTGCTCGTTGGCACTCACGTTCTTGAGCGCGACCAGCCGCTCGCCGGACACGCACTCGAGCACCCGATCGACGAGCAGCATCGGGTACCTGTGCGGCAACCGTCGCATCACTTCGTCGATGCCGAATCCACCCTGCCCTTCGTTCATGTGATCCCTGGTTCCTGCCTCAGTCGCCGATCGGGCCCGACACGTCGTCATCCTGCGTTGCGGCGCGACGCGCGTCGCGCTCGAGACGCGCCACGCGCTGCGCGAGTTCGTCGAGTCTCTGGAACCGCGCGCTGTTGCGACGGAAGCGGCGGGCCTCGTCCAGCGGCAGCTTGCCGGAATAGAGACCCGGACTGGTGATCGAGTGCGACACCATCGCCTTGCCGGTCAGGTAGACGTCGTCGCAGATTTCGAGGTGGCCGACGACGCCGACCATCCCGCCGATCATGCAGCGCTTGCCAACGGTGACGCTGCCGGAGATCCCGGCGCAACCCGCGATCACCGTGTGCTCGCCGATCCTGCAGTTGTGCCCGATCTGCACCTGGTTGTCGATCTTGACGCCGTTCTCGACGACCGTATCGCCGATCGCGCCGCGATCGATCGTCGTGTTCGCACCGATCTCCACGTCGTCGCCGATCGTCACCGCGCCGAGTTGCGGGACCTTGACGTAGCCGTCCCGGTCCTGGGCGTGGCCGAAACCGTCGGCGCCGATCACCGCCCCGGGGTGGAGCAGGCAGCGCTCGCCGATGCGGACCCTCGCACAGAGCGTGACGTTCGCCACGCAGCGGCTGCGCGAACCGAGCACGACACCGTCGAGCAGGACCGTGCCGGGCCCGAGGTACGCGCCGGCGCCGATCGACGCGCCGGGCCCGACGTAGCAATGCGGGCCGACCCACGCCGTGGGGTCGACGATCGCGTCGTCCGCCACGACGGCAGTCGCGTGGCACCCGCCGGCAAAGGCGGGCTCGGGATTCAGGTACTGGGCGATGCGCGCGTACGTCGCATAGGGATTCGCAGCGATGAGCGCGGCGACGGTGCAGTCCCCCGCACCGGCCGCGTCGAGCACGACGGCCGAGGCGCGCGTGGCCGGCAGGTGCTTGCGATACTTCGGATTCGCCAGGAACGAGACCGCCCCGGCGCCGGCGTCCTGCAGCGTGGCGACCCGGTCGACGAGGACGTCGGGGTCGCCTTTCAGTTCACATCCGAAACGGACCGCCAGCTCGCCCAGGCTCACCGGCATGACGGCACGTCCGCGACGACGACTGCCCGCGCAGGGCTCAGGGCTTGGCCGGCGGTGCGGCCTTGCCTTTCGCCTGCAACGCCGACAGCACCTGCTGCGTGATGTCGACCGAGGCGCTGGCATAGAGCGCGTCGGCCACGACCAGGTCGAGGCCCGCGCTCTTCGCGTAGTTCTGCACTTCCTGCAGCACCGTGCGCTGCAGCTGCCCGAGCGCCTCGTTGCGCCGCACGTTCAGGTCTTCCATGAACTCGTTCTGCTTGCGCGCAAAGTCGCGCTGGCTGTCGCGCAGGCTCTTCTCCTGGTTGCGGCGCTCGGCCTCGGCCATGGTCGCGCCGTCCTTCTGCAGCTTTTCCTCGCGCGTCTTGAGGTCGCGCTCCAGCGTCTGCAGTTCGCGCTTGCGGTTGGCGAACTCGCCCTCGAGCGCCTGCGAGGCGGCCTGGGCCTGCGGGGCTTCCTGCAGCAGGCGCGCGACGTTGACGACGCCGATCTTCGCCTGCGCCTGAGCCGCGCCGAGCGGCAGCGCGCTGGCGGCGATCGTCACGAGGGCGAGCATTGCGGTCTTGATGCGCATGGAGCGGGATACCTCAGAAAGCCTGGCCAATGGAGAACTGGAACCCTTCGGTTTCGTCCTTGTATTCCACGTCGTTGCCCTTGAATTCGTTGAGCGGTACGGCGTAGCTGAACCGGAACACGCCGAGCGGCGCCATCCACTGGACGGCGATGCCGGTCGAATATCGCAGTTTATCAAACGAGAAGTCGTAATCCACCGGCGTCACGCCGTCCTTGCCGACGAACTGGACGTCGTCCGTGGCAAACACGTTACCGACGTCGAAGAACGCGCTGAAGCGCGCGCTGTTGCGCCACTTCGCGGGCATCGGCAGCAGCAGCTCGAGCTGGTTCGTGAATTTCAGGTTGCCGCCGTAGGGATTGCCGAAGGAGTCCTTCGGGCCGAGGCGGCTCTCGCGGTAGCCGCGCACCGTTTCCGGGCCGCCCGCGAAGAACCGGCGGTACGGCGGCATCGACGTCGTGTCGCCGAGCGAGTCGCCGTAGCTCATCTCGGAGTTCAGCATGAACGTGAACCACTTGCCGAGCGGCACGAACTGCAGATAGTCGTAGTGGAGCGAGTAATACTCGACGTCGCTGCCCGGGACCGTGTAGTTCATGCTCAGGCGGTGCCGCGAGCCCCGGTCGGCGAAGATGGCGCGGTTCCTCGAGTCGAACGACCAGCCGGCGGACAGCTCGAACGTGTCGAACTTGGTGCCGTAGTACGTCAGCGCGAGCGGCGGGATGCCGATCGTGCTCGTCTCGGTGTAGGTGTCGCCGTTGTTCTGCACCCAGTAGAGCGCCTCGTCGGCACTCGAGTTCGGGTCCGTGAACAGGTCGGAGCGCTGCGCCGCGAAACCGGCGCGCAGCGACTGGAACTCGGAGATCGGCCAGCCGAAGTCGACGCCGAGCGTGCCGGTTTCCGTCTCGAAGTCCGAAGAGGACCGCGTGTACTGGTCGATGCGACGATAGGTCGCCGAGAGCGTGCGCGAGACGCCGTCGACCGTCGTGTACGGGTCCGTGTGCGACAGGCTGAAGACCTTGCTGTACTGCCCGGCATTGATCTCCGCCGCCACGCGATTGCCCGTGCCCATGAAATTGCTGTGCACGAAGCTGCCGTTCAGCAGCACGGACTGCGACTCGGAGTAGCCGATGCCGCCGCTGAACTGGCCGGGCAGGCCTTCCTTGATGTTGTAGTCGACGTCGACGAGATCCGGCGTGCCCGGCACCGGGTTCGTCTCGACCTCGACGTCCTCGACGAACGGCAGGCGCTGCAGGCGCTGCTTGGAGCGCTCCACCGCCGCGTTCGACAGGTAGCCACCCTCCATCTGGCGCATTTCGCGCCGCAGCACGTCGTCGTTGATGCCGGTGCTGCCGCTGAAGGTGATGTTGCGAACGTAGGCGCGGTTGCCCGGGTCGACGAGGAACGTGATCTCGATTTCCTTCGTCCCGGGGATCTCCTTCGGCACCGGATCGATCTTCGCGAACGCGTAGCCGTCCTGGCCCAGGCGCAGCTGCATGAGCTCGGTCGTGGTCGTGATCTGCTTGCGGGAGAAGATGTCGCCGCGACGCACGGCGAGCAGCGCGCGCAACTGCTCCTCCGGCACGACCAGGTTACCCGCGATCTTGACGTCGGCGACGCGGTAGACCTCGCCTTCCTTGACGTTCAGCGTGATGTAGATGTCGTCCTTCTCGGGCGCGATCGCGACCTGCGTCGACTCGACGTCCATGTTCGCGTAGCCACGGTCGAGGTAGTGCGAACGCAGTTTCTCGATGTCGCCCGACAGCTCCTCGCGCGAGTAGCGGTCGTCCTGGCGGTACCAGGAGAGCCAGTTCGGCGTGCGGAGCTTGAACTCCTCGAGCAGTTCCTCGTCGCTGTACGCCTCGTTGCCGACGATGTTGATCTGGCGGATCTTCGAGCGCTTGCCCTCGGCGATGTCGACCGCGATCTTGACGCGGTTGCCCGGCACATCCTCGACCTTCGTGTCGACCTTCACCGCGTACTTGCCGCGCGAGTAGTACTGATCGGTCAGGTAGCGCGTGACCTCGTCGAGCGTCGACTGGTTGAACGTCTTGCCGCGCGCGAGGCCGACGTTGCGCAGTGACTTCTCGAGGTCCTCGGTCTTGATGTCCTTGTTGCCGGTGATCGTGAAGCTCTCGATCGAGGGGCGTTCGAGCACGGCGATCACGAGCGTACCGCCGTCCCTGCGCATCTCCACGTCGCGGAAGAAGCCGGTCGCATAGAGCGCGCGCAGGGCCTCGTCGATGCGGCGCTGGTCGAGGCGGTCGCCGATGTTGACCGGCAGGTAGTTGTAGACCGTGCCCTCGGTGATGCGCTGCAGGCCCTCGATCCGGATGTCGCCGACCGTGAACTCCGGCCCGGCCTCGGTCTGGGCGAGAACGGCGGGTACGGCAAGGAGGGCCGGCAGGACGGCCGCGTACTTCAGTCGCATTGTTATTTAGGAAAGGCTCAGCTGAACAACCGGGAGAGGTCGTTGTAGAACGCGAAACTCATCAGCACGAGCAGCAGCAGGATGCCGATCTGCTGGCCCACCGCCTGTGCGCGCTCCGAGAGCGGGCTGCCCTTGACGAGTTCTGCGACCTGGTAGACCACCTGGCCGCCGTCGAGGATCGGGATGGGCAGCAGATTCAGCACGAACAGGCTCACGCTCACGATGGCGAGGAACGAAAGGAACGACAGTATGCCCTGTCGCGCGGAAAAACCGGCGTACTCGGCGATGTTGATCGGGCCGCTCAGGTTCTTGACCGAGACGTCGCCCGTGGCCACGTTCCAGATCATGCGCACCGTGAGCACCGACATGTCCCAGGTCTTCGTGACCGCGCGACCCGCCGCCTCGACCACGCCGTAGCGCTCGAGGGCGCGCATGCTTTCGGGCACCGCGAGGTTCGGCACCGGCTGGATGCCGATGCGGCCGACCAGTCGTTCGCCGTCGCGCTGCGATTCGACCTCGATGGGGACTTCGAACGTCCCTCCCTTGCGCTCGACGGTGAAGCGAAGCGTCTTGCCCGGGCTCGGCTGGACGCGCTTCACGAGGGCCGGGAAGTCCTCGACCGGTTCGCCGTCCACCGCGACGATGCGGTCGCCCACGGACAGTTCCGCGCGTGCGGCCGGGCTGCCCGGCACGATCTTGCCGATCTCGGTCGGCACCGTCGGGTACCAGAAGTCGAACCCGAGACCGGGCAGCAGCGCGCCCGGCTCGGTGAGCCCACGGCGATCGCCTTGAACGGCGACGTCGAGCGTGCGGGCGCTGCCCTCGCCTTCCTCGTCGCGTACCACCAGTTCGATGGGCGCGCCGTCCATGAGCCGGTCGAGGATCGCGAGCACCGCGCCCTCCCGCGTCGAAACGGCCTCGCCCGCCACCGCAACGATCGAGTCCCCGGACTTCAGCCCCGCCTCCGCGGCGGGCGAGTCCGCAGTGACCTCGCCGATGACCGGCTTGAGCGCCGGGATGCCGACGACGAACAGGATCCAGTACGCGACCGCGGCGAACAGGAAATTGGCGAAAGGACCGGCCAGCAGCACGAGGATCCGACGCCAGACCGGCTTGCGGTTATAGGCCTGCGCCAGCAGTTCCGGCGGCACTGGACCTTCACGCTCGTCGAGAAGCTTTACGTAACCCCCTAGAGGGATTGCAGAAAATGCGAACTCGCAACCGTCGGCGCCGCGCCGGGACCAGAGCACCTTGCCGAACCCGATCGAGTAGCGCAGCACCTTGATGCCCATGCGCCGGGCCATCCAGAAATGGCCGTACTCGTGCACCGCGACGAGCACGCCGATGGCCACGAGAAACGCCAGCACGTAGGTCAATATGGTCATGCTCCTGCCTTACCGGGCGGCGGCCGCCAGCTGCTGCTGCGCGGCGGTGCGGGCCCAGCGATCCGCTTCCAGCACGTCCCCGAGTTCGCGCGCCGGCGCATTGCGGTGAGTGCCCATGACCCGGTCGATCAGCGCGGGGATGCCGAGAAAATCGAGCCGGCGCTCGAGGAACGCGGCGACGGCCACCTCGTTCGCCGCATTGAGCGCGGCAGGCGCCGTGCCGCCCGCCACCGCCGCGGCGCGCGCGAGGCCGAGCGCCGGAAATCGCTCGTCGTCGGGCGCCTCGAAATCCAGCCGCGCGGCCGCGACCAGGTCGAGCGATTCTACACCGGAGCCGATCCGCTCCGGCCAACCGAGCGCGTGGGCGATCGGAGTCCGCATGTCCGGGTTGCCGAGCTGCGCCAGGATCGACCCGTCCACGTACTCCACCAGCGAATGCACGATGCTCTGCGGATGTACGACCACGCTGACAGCAGCCGGTTCCATGCCGAACAGCACGCACGCCTCGATCAGCTCG
>DASSJN010000005.1:0-2174 GCA_035691185.1 Steroidobacteraceae bacterium | reverse complement strand
GGACCGAAGTAATTCGGCACGCCGGCCCCGGCGATCGCCTGCAGTCGGCTCTCGATCGCCGATCGCTCCCCGCGCAGTTCCCGAATCCGCAACTCGAAGCGGTTGGCCCGGTGCGACCCGGGCCGGAGCTTGCGCCCGTGCCGGGCGACTGCAATGACCGCATAGCCTTCACCGCGCCAGTCCCGACAGCGCTCGACGTCGAAATCCACCGGCAACGGCACCGTGAATGCCTGGCGCGTGACGGCGTGCCGGTCCTTGTGCCCGCAGAAGCCGACGTCGCGCGATGGGACCAGTGCGTGACGTGCAAGCTGCGCCGCGACCCAGCCGGTGTTGGCGCCGCGTTTCTCGACGACCAGCAAACCGTGCGCGCCCGTCCCGTCGGGGTCGAACCCCAGCACCTCATCGACGACGAAATCCTCGGGCACGGTACGAATCCGCCCTGTCGCGGGAGCCGCGCCGTGCGCAGGCACGATCGAGGTCGACGCAGCGACGCTCACGCTGGACGCCGCGGTCAGTGGTTGTGCAGGTGTGCGTTGTCGCCGTACGCCAGCAGCACGACGGCCTGGCAGGCGAGCCCTTCGGCGCGCCCGATCGCCCCGAGGCCCTCGGTCGTCGTCGCCTTGACGCTGATGCGGTCGATCCGCACCCCGAGGTCGTCGGCGATGTTCTGCCGGATCTGCGTGCGGTGCGGGCCGATGCGCGGCTCCTGCGCGATGATCGTGACGTCGGCGTTGACGAACCGCCAGCCGTGTTCGCGCAGCAGCGCCGTGCAATGACGCAGGAAGCGACGACTGTCCGCGCCCTTCCAGCGCGGGTCGCTGTCGGGGAAATGCTCGCCGATGTCGCCGAGCGACATCGCGCCGAGCAACGCGTCGCACAACGCGTGCAGGGCGACGTCGCCGTCCGAATGCGCCACGACGCCGCACTCGTGCGGGATGCGCACGCCACCGAGCACTACGTGGTCGCCGGGGCCGAAGGCGTGCACGTCGTAGCCGGATCCCACTCTCATACCTGTATCCCCTGTCCCGTCGTCGGTTGGCGCTGTTCTCGCGCCCGCAGGATCGCCTCGGCCAGCGCGGCATCCTCCGGGTTCGTGACCTTGATGTTGTCAGCGTGCCCGCGCACGAGCCGCGGCCGCAAGCCGAGGCATTCGATGGCCGCGGCCTCGTCGGTCACCGTCCGCCCGCGCTCGAGGCAGAGCGCGAGCGCCCGTTGCAGCAGGCCGAAGCGGAACATCTGCGGCGTCAGTGCGCGCCAGAGGCCGTCCCGCGAAACGGTCTCGGCAACGCCATTCGCGTGATCGGCGCGCTTGAGCGTGTCGCTGACCGGCACCGCGAGCAGTCCTCCCACGGGGTCGGCCTGGAGTTCGCTGAAGAGCGCCTGCAGGTCGTCGTGCCGCAGGCACGGACGGGCCGCGTCGTGCACGAGCACCCAATCGGTCTCGGTCGCGCGGCCGGCGAGCACGGCGAGCGCGTTGGCCACGGAGAGTTCGCGACGGACCCCGCCCGGGCAGGTGATGATTCGCGGATCCCGCGATTCGGGGAGGCCGGACCAGCGGTCATCCGCGTCGGCAAGCGCGACGACGACGCCGGCCAGGCTTTTCTCGGCCAGCAGCGCACGCAGCGTCCACGAGACGAGCGGGCGTCCGAGCAACGGCGCGTATTGCTTGGGAACGGCCGAGCCGAAACGCGAGCCTTGCCCGGCCGCCGGCACGACGGCCCAGCGCCGCCCGCCCGACGTCACGGCAGGTCGGCCTGGGCTGTCCTTTGCCCTGCGGGCGTCGCCCCGGTCGACGACTCCGGCACGCCGGGATCCGACGGCGGCACCACCTGGAAGAACGTCTCGTTGGCGCGAACCATGCCGAGGTCGGTGCGCGCGCGCTCCTCGATCGCTTTCTTGCCTTCCTTGAGGTCGCGCACCTCGGCGGCGAGCGTGCGATTGCGCTCGGCGAGCCGCTCGTTCTCGTCGACCTGCGCCTCGATGGCGCGCTCGAGCCGCCACACCTCGCGCATGCCGCTCGGCGACGCCCAGATGCGGTACTGCAGCACCAGCAGGGCTGCAAACAACAATCCGGCGACGATGCGAAGCGTCATGGGGGAAGTGTCTAGTGTCTAGTGGTCAGTGTCTAGCAGGACGGCGTTCACGCAGCGCTGGAGGGCAGAGCCACCGGGAAC
>DASSJN010000004.1:0-2909 GCA_035691185.1 Steroidobacteraceae bacterium | reverse complement strand
TGAGCAGGATGCGCTGGTCTTCGAACGTGTAGCCGAAGGCGACCTGGCGCTGCAGCAGCGTGTCCGGGTCGGGCTGCGGCAGCTCCGGCGGCTGCGGCAGGTCGTCGACGTGGATCAGGTGCTCGTCGAGCCATTCGCGGTAGGGCCGCGCCGTCGCGAGCGTGTGCTTGATCTCCTCGTCCTCGACGATGCGGCCCTGCGCCGTGTCGACCAGGAACATCCTGCCCGGCTGCAGGCGCCCCTTGCGCACCACGTTCTCGGCCGGGACGTCCAGCACGCCGGCTTCGGAGGCGAGGATCACCAGGTCGTCACTCGTGACGTAGTAGCGGCCCGGGCGCAGGCCGTTGCGGTCGAGCACGGCGCCGATCAGCGTGCCATCGGTGAACGAGATCGAGGCCGGGCCGTCCCACGGCTCCATCAGGCTCGAGTGGTACTGGTAGAAGGCGCGCTTGTCGTCGTCCATGGACTCGTGGTTCGACCACGGCTCCGGGATCATCATCATCAGGGCGTGCGGCAGCGAACGTCCCGACAGGTAGAGGAGCTCGAGCGTGTTGTCGAACATGCCGGAGTCGCTGCCGTTCGGGTTGATGATCGGGCGGATCTTGCGGATGTCGTCGCCGAACGCCTCGGCCTCGAAGCGCGCCTCGCGCGCGTGCATCCAGTTCGCGTTGCCGCGCACCGTGTTGATCTCGCCGTTGTGGGCGATGTAGCGGTACGGGTGCGCGCGGTCCCAGCTCGGGAACGTGTTGGTGCTGAAGCGCGAGTGCACCAGCGCGAGCGCCGTCTCCATGAGCGGGTTGTGCAGGTCGGCGAAATACTGGTCGAGCTGCGTCGTGAGCAGCATGCCCTTGTAGACGAACGTCCGTGCCGACAGGCTCACGATGTACCAGTACTCGGCGCCGGCGAGCGTCGAGGTGCGGATCTCGTTGTACGCGCGCTTGCGGATCACGTAGAGCTTGCGCTCGAAGGCGAGGTCGTCGGCGATCTCGGCCGGGCGCGCGATGAAGACCTGGCGCATGAACGGTTCGCAGGAGCGCGCCGTCTCGCCGAGCATGCCGTTGTTCGTGGGCACGGTGCGCCAGCCGACGACGTGCAGGCCCTCGGACTGCACCACCTGCTCGAACCTCTGTTCGACCTGGCGGCGGACGGTGGGGTTGCGCGGCAGGAAGATGATGCCGCTGCCGTACTGGCCGGGGCCGGGCAGGACGATGCGGGCCTTCTTGCAGACCTCCTCGTTGAAGGCGTGCGGCATCTGGATCAGGATGCCGGCGCCGTCGCCCGTGTTGACCTCCGACCCGCACGCGCCGCGGTGGTCGAGGTTCCGGAGTACTTCGATCGCCTGCTCGACGATCCGGTGGGACTTGCGACCCTTGATGTCGACCACGAAACCCTGGCCACAGGCGTCGTGCTCGTGGCGCGGGTCATACAGGCCTTGCCTGGCGGGCGGCCCGAGCTGCACCGGCTTGTCCGCCTGCGCGCCCGTGGCCGCGCCTGTCGGGGTGGGCATCTCGTCCTGCTTTCGGCTCATTGGGGCCTGCCTGTGCGGTGGCGCCGCTGCGCGCAAGGGCTCGCCTGCGCAGGCCGGTTCCCGTGCAGCCGCACCCCTGACCCAATCGACGATCGTGGATACGGCTGTCATATGACATGCGAGGCCAGCCGCGTCAATGCACTGCAACAAAACGGTCTGTGGCCATCTCCGGACGATGCGGCTGCAGACCGGGCGAGGCCGTTCCAGTGATGATATAACCCATTGAAAATCCAAGAAATGTGATCTTCCGGGGTATCGCCTGGACCCCGGCTTGGGTATGCTCCGCGCACTTTTTTGCCGCCCGGGACCGTGAGCGGCGTCACTCCGCCGGCAGGTCGCTTTGACCGATCGTCCGCCGTAGCGCCGAATGCCCCGAACCCCGCACGTATCAAGAAGGTGCCCGCAATGGACCACGCCAGCCGCGACCGCCGGGACGACGACACGGGCCGCCGCCTGTCGATGGCGACGCTGTTTGCCGTGGCGACGCTCGCGCTCGCGACCCCCGGCGGAGCGCGGGCCGACAAGGCCAGCGTGGTGGACCTGGCCGCGGCCGTCGAGCGCGGGATCGTGACCGTGGTGCAGGAAGGGCTCGTTTCCTGGTACGGCGCGGCGTTCCACGACCGCCCGACGGCGAGCGGGGAGCGCTTCGACTCCAACGGTTTCACGATGGCCCACCCGACGCTGCCGTTCGGCACGGAGGTCAAGGTCACGAACCTGCGCAACGGCCGCTCGGTCGTCGTGCGCGTCAACGATCGCGGCCCATTCGTCGGGCAGCGCATCGCCGACCTGTCCGCCGCCGCCGCCGCGCAGCTGGGGTTCCTGAAGCGCGGCATCGCCCGCGCGCGCATCGAAGTGCTGGGCGCGTCCGCCGAGCCGTCGCCGTCGCGCCCCGCGACGGTCTCCGCGCTCGACTGAGCGCGCTCAGCGGAGCTGTCGCTCCACGATCCTCGCGCCGTCGTCGACCCGGTCGCTCGGGTGCACGACCACGCGGTCGCCCGGCTGCAGTCCCTCCAGCAACTCCACTTCCAGCCCGTTGTCGTGACCGACCCGCACCGCGGTGGCGCGTGCGCGTCCCGCCTCGTCCCGGAACACCCGCCACTCTTTGCCCTCGCGGTACAGCGCCGACAACGGCACCCGCAGCACCTCCGCCGATTCCCACAGCACGATCCGGGGTTCGACGCGGTAACCGTGGCCGAGCCGCGACCACTGCTCCTCCGGCCCGGCGAAGTCGATCACGACATTGACGCGCTGCTCCTCGACGCCGAGCGCCGACACCTTGGTGAACCCGAACGGCTCGACCCGGCGCACGACGGCCTCCAGCGGCTGCCCGCCGCCCCAGCCCTCGACGAGGACCTTCTGGCCCGGTGAGACTCGCACCGCC
>DASSJN010000003.1:0-35687 GCA_035691185.1 Steroidobacteraceae bacterium | reverse complement strand
CGTGGTCGTCCGGAGCACCGCTGCAACGTCCTTCCCTCGAAGATCAGCGTGCATGCTCGGGCTCGTTCTGCATCCGGACCATCTCGTCGCGTGCCTGGCGGGCGGTCTCGTACAGACGGTCGGCTGCCTGGGGGTCCGAGGCGGTGATCCGGAACGCTTCGACTTCGCTGCGCAGCCATTCATCAGCCCGACGGTAGTAGTCCCGTCCCTTGCGACCGGCGATGACGTAATCGCGGTCGGATGCATGGGACCACTCGACCGGCAGGCTGGTCCGGTCGCTGACCGCGTCGAAGTACGGCGTCCCCTTGATCGGATACGCGAGCGTCGTGAAAAACACGTCCGGATTGGTCAGCTTCACGTGCTCGACGGTGGCGGCGATGTCGTCCAGTTCCTCGCCTTCGTAGCCCCACATGAGGAACATGCCGACGGCGATGCCGTGGTCCTTCGCCAGCCGCACCGCCGTGCGCACCTGCTCCGTAGTGACGCCGCGCTCCATCGCGTCGAGGATTCTCTGGCTGCCGCTTTCGGACCCGATCCATATCCGGTAGCAGCCGAGCGCCTTCAGCGCCCGCACCGCCTCCTCGCTCTGCAGACGATCGGCGCGCGTGATCGTCTCGAACGGCAGGTGCAGGCCGCGGGCCTCGAGCTCCGCCTGGTAGCTGTACAACCAGGGGTGACTGATCGTAAAGACGTCATCCGCGTACCAGAGCTGATCCGGGTCGTAGCGGTCCACGATCCACGCCACTTCTTCGGCGACCTTCGCCGGGCTGCGCCGGCGGTGCGAATAACCGTACACGGAATGCGAACACCAGCGGCACCGGTAGGGACAGCCGCGGGCCGTGATGAGGTTGACGCTGCTCGCGCCGTGATGTGTCCGCCACACATCCAGGTATTTCTGGTGATCGATCGCCTCGCGATCCGGCAGGGGCAGTGCATCGAGATCCGGCAGCCGCGCCCGCTCGGGCGTACGCACCACCTCTCGAGCCTCGTTCCTGAAGACGATGCCCGGGACGGACGACAGATTCCGCGGACCCAGCGACTTCAGCATCGGGAGCAACTCGAGCATCGTCGCTTCGCCCTCGCCGACGACGATGACGTCCGCACCGGCGTCAAGGTATTCGCCGGGGTAGTTCGCGGCCTCGGGCCCACCGAGCACGATGGTCCAGCCACGCTGCCGGCCGGCGCGCATGATCTCGATCACCGATCGTCGCGTCATCAGGTTCGTGTAGATCCCGAGAACCCCGGGCTTCGACGCGTCCAGTCGCTGCCGCAATTCGTTCCTGTCGCCGAACGTGCTGTCGTGGACCTCGACGTCGCAGCCGTGACGTTTCAGGAACGCCGAGAGGTACAGCAGCCCGAGTGGCGGATAGGGCTTCATGATCTGCTGCTCCTTCTCGTCCTCCGAGAGGAAGTAGCCGTGTGTCAGCAGCACGTCCGTCATCACGCTGTGACCGTGCCGGGCGGCCGCGCGACCTAGATCACGCCCCGCATCGCCTGCGAGCCCAGCCTGTATTCCTCCTCGCGCGAGAGCAATCGGCACCACCGACGCTGCAGGTCGCGCCTGGCCGCCTCGCGCTGGTCATGCGAACGCTGCGGCCGATGCATCGCCGCGATGCCGACCTGTTCGTGCAACAGGTTCCGCACGGCACGATAGAAGTCCGAGCTGTAGGTGCCTTCGAACATCATCTCCAGGTCGTCGCTGTCCTCCCAGTGGCTCTTGGTCCGCAGTTGCTGTTTCACGGTCTCGTAGAACTTCGTGCCCGGCAGCGGGTAGGCGACGCTGACCCCGATGTCATCGGGCTGCGTGGACTCGATCAGTTCACGGGTGGCGAGAATGTCGTCCAGTTGTTCGTCGAGGTAGCCGAGCTGAATGAAGTAGCAGACCCGGATGTTTTCGGCCTTCAACCGTTCACGCGCTTCCCGGATGTCCTCGACGCGTATTCCCTTGTTCATGGCGTCGAGCACGCGCTGGCTGCCGCTCTCCGCACCGATCCAGACCTCGATGCAGCGCGCGTCACCCAGCGCACGGACCATGCGGCTGCCGAGCAAATCCGCGCGGCTCTGGATCGTGAACGGGATGGAACCGTCCGTCTCGCGGACGGCGGCGGCGAATGCCTGCACCCAATCGACCCGGAAGCCGAAGATGTCGTCGGCGAACCATACGTGATCAGGGTGAAAGGCGCGCTTGAGGTAGGTCATCTCTGCCGCCACTGCCGATGGGCTGCGTTGCAGGTACTGGCTGCCCCAGATCGGCTTGGCGCACCAGTTGCAGCGGAATGAGCAGCCACGCGACGCCGCCATGTTCAGACTGAAGAATCCGTGTCCCCGGTGCCAGACAGCGCGGTATTTCTCGATTTCAACGAGATCCCAGGCGGGCCGCTCGGGGTGACTCGGCTCGGGCGGCAGCGGCGCCTGGCGCCCATGGCCGATCTTTCGATCGGTGCCGGGCGTTGCCACACCGGCCAGACCCGTCGCCAGTTCGGTCGCCGGCAAGTGCGGGTTGGCGTGCAGCCGATCGATGATTGCCCGCAACGTCGCCAACCCCTCGCCGATCAGGACGACGTGGGCGCCCGCTGCAAGGTAGGCGTCCGGCGCGTCCGAGGCGTCCGAGCCCGCGACGATCACGCGTGCGCCCGACAGCCGCGCGCGCGCAATCATCTCGCACGCCGCCTCGCGCATCCGGCCGAGGCACATCTTCGTGAGGAAATTGAAGTTGTCTTCGTAGAAGAGGGCGACCTGCGGCTGCTCCGAACCCAGTTGCTCCGCATACTGGTCGGTGCCCGATGCAAGCATTGCATCGAAGACCGACACGCGGTGCCCCGCCTCACGAAGCATGGCCGCCACCTGCAAGGTCGCGAGCGGTGGATAGGGCTTGGCGCGGTCGCGCTGCTTCTGGTCGAACTCGAGGAAGTACGAATGGGCAACCAGGACAGACAGCATGTTGCAGTGCTTCCGTTTAGTATGCCGCCGCAGGCTGGCTCGCGACCCTGGCGATCGAAGTTGACACCGATTGCCGTAGGTACCGCGCCCGCCGATCAGGGTTCAATATGGCACAGGCAGACCGCCAAATGCGACCGGGTTCGGCGCCCGACCCGTTCGGTGAGCGACCCAGGCGCCTGTTCCGCGCACGCGCCTTGCTGCTGGGCGGATCGTTCGAATTCGAGAGTTCCAGCCCCGCGCTGTTGCGGCTCGTCGAGGATGCATACTCGGGCCTGCCGAGGCATCGCCTGCCCGGCGCGCTCCCCCGCTTCCGTATCCGATTGCAGCTCACGCCAGGCGATGGCGAGGATCCTGCCGCCTTGCCGCCGTTGCCGCTGTATCGGGGAGGGGCGGGTCTCTTGACCGTGGTCATGAACGCCACCAATTTCGCGGTGATCAGTCCCGCGGAGCGCAGCGGTCTGGTGGCGATATCCAGCTCCATGCTGCGCTTTCCCAGGCTGGTGCGGTACGAACTGCTCGAGTTCGCGGTGTTCGCACTCGCTCACCGTGGCCAGGGACTCGTCTCACTGCACGCAGCCTGTGTCGGCTGGAACCGGCGGGGTGTGTTGCTGATCGGCCAGAGTGGCGCCGGCAAGTCCGTACTCTCGCTGCACTGCGCGCTGCGCGGACTAGACTTCCTGACCGAAGATGCCACGTTCGTCGAGCCCACGACGATGCTGGCGACGGGCGTCTCCAACTTCCTGCACATCAAGTCAGATGCATTGCCTTTCGTGGACGGTGACGAGTTGGCGCCGCGCATCAGGAAGTCGCCGGTCATTCGTCGACGCAGCGGCGTCGAGAAACTCGAGATCGACATGCGGCACCTGCGCCGCCCACCGGCCCGGAATCCGCTGGCGCTCTCCGGAGTCGTGTTCGTGTCCAGGACGCCCGCCGGCAAAGGCCCGATGCTGCGTGCCGTGAATCGACGGCAACTGCTCGACAGGCTCGAGTCGAGCCAGAGCTATGCTGCGCGCCAACCTCACTGGAAAACCTTCGTCAAGCGAGCCTCCGGATTGCCGGTGGTCGAATTGCGCCGCGCCCGCCACCCGGCCGATGCCGTCGAGGCACTGCGCGGCCTGTTGATCGGTTAAGCCCAGGTCAGCGGGAAAAATCCCGAGCCAGCTCCAGGTACCGGCAGAACCCGTTGGCCATTCTCATCTGCCGGGGTGTCCGGCACTCCGGCCGGAACAGCATCGGGCTGCCAACCAGGATGCAGAGCGCCTTGGCCCGTGACGTCGCCACGTTGAATCGAAACCGGTCGTAGAGGAACTCCATGCCGCGGGGCGCATCCTCGGGGCTCGACGACGTCATCGAGTAGATCACGACCGGCGCTTCCTGCCCCTGGAACCGGTCGACGGTGCCGATCCGATCGGCAAGCGCAGGAAGCGCCTCGATCAGCGCGGAGACCTGCGCGTTGTAAGGCGCGACGATCAGGATGTCGCCGAGCTCGAGCGGACGCACCGCATCGTGCTTGTCCCGCCACCGGCACCGGTTCAGCAGATGATCGACCAGCTCGCCGATCGTCGCGACCTCCTCCGCCGACCGCGCGCGATTTCCGGTGTGCGGCACGGCGACGTATCGCAGCCCCGAGCCAGCGCAGCCAGCGAACGCAGTGCCGATGCCGCTTTCGCCCATCAGGATCGCCTGGCGCTCGAGCCGCGGCCGGGATTCGACCCTGCCCTCGTAGTAGACCTCGGACGTGAACTTCGCGATGCCCGGATGCAGCCGCCAGGTCTCGGCGAGGAACAGGCCCTTGTCCGCCGGAATCGTGGCCTCGCCGTCCAGCACGTGGTAGAGCGCCGATACCTCGCTGCCTTCCGGGTGACTGCCCTGCAGCGGCTGCTCGAGCTGCTGTGGGTCGCCGAGCAGCACGAGGCTGCGCGCGGCCTGGGCCGTCGCGAGCACGTTCGCGAGCGACATCTGCCCGGCCTCGTCGACGATCAGCACGTCGACGCTCTGCTCGAAGTCCGCGCGCGCCCAGCACCACGCCGTTCCGCCAGCCACCTGGATGCGGCCGTCCGCGAGCCCCGCGCGAATCGCCACGTAGTCGCGGGTGCGCTCGATGCCCCACGCACCGTCGTACGGGCCCTCGTCGCAGTCGACGATGCTCAGGCTCTGGCCCAGCTCCCGTGCCGTCTCGGCGGCACCCTCCAGCAGCTTCACGATGACCTTGTGACTGACCGCGGTCACGCCGACCTTGAGCCCCGCGCGAGCGAGCGCGCAGATGACGTGAGCACCGGTGTACGTCTTGCCCGTGCCGGGCGGGCCCTGGATTGCGAGCACGTTGCCGTCGAGATCGAGCGCGATGCGGCACGCCGCGTCGACCGTCGTCTCGCTCGAGCGCTGCAGGCTTTCCCCATCGCCTCGCGACGGCGGCGGTCGCCTCAGCAGCAGCTCGATCGCCGCACGCCACGGTTCGCCGCGCTGGAACCCGTTCGCGATCACGGCCTCCCCGAGCCGCATGAGCGACTCGCGCAACGTGTCCGAGTCCACGCGTTTGTGGAAGAACACCGCGCGTGGGTGATGGGCGGCGGTCTTCCTCATCTTCTTGATGTCGATCGTGCGGTCGGCAAGGTTGACCGCATGAACCGTTCCGACCCCCTCGCCCTGCGTATCTCTGACATCGTCGCCTCTCCGCGCGTCGAGCTCCTGGGGCGGAAACGAGTACCGGTGCAAAGGCGTCCTTGCCCCCTGCACTTCGACCGCGTGCTTGAACTCGAGCCCTGCGAGCGCGCGCCGCTCGTCGACGAGTTCGTGCTCCTCCAGGTCGCGCAGACGGAAGTACTCCCACCAGGCGGCTTTGTCCTCGCGGCGGTGGAACTCCATCATGTGCGCCAGCACGAAGCGCGCCTGCTGCCCGTGCGAGCGCCCGGCCGGCTCGATCGGGACGCCCTCGAGCAACCCGTCGCGCAGTCGACGCAGCTCCTGGTCGAGTTCGCTGATCTCCTCGGACGACTCGCCGCTCCCCACCGCGGGGCGCGGCAGGTCTTGCCCGGCGGCCACGGCCTCGGCGCGCAGTCGCTCGAGCCAGTCGCGGAGCCTCAGCGCGGATTCGCAGTCCTCGCGGTTGTAGCTTTCGACGATGCCACGGTGCCGCTCGAGCGGCTCGCCGAACACACCGGCCGCGATCGCGTTCTCGACGATGCGCCGGCTCATCGACGCCTCGCGCAGGTCCTGCGCGCGGGCGTAGCCGAAGAACGGCTCCAGGTCCTTGATCGAATAGCGCTCGACGCTCGCGATCAGCGCGCGCTTGACGACGGTGTGCAGGTCGACGAACGCACGCCCGCGCAGCAGCGCGTCGAGCTCGATCTCGCGCGTCGCGTGACGGCCCATCAGCCGCTTGAGCGCGGCGGGTTCGTACGGCGCGAAGTGGTACACGTGCGCGGCCGGGTTGCGGGCGCGCACCTGCGTAAGAAGGTCCAGGAAGCGCTCGAACGCCGCACGCTCCTCCGCGAGCGTCCCCGCCCAGAGCGCCGTGTACACGGGCTCGCCGTCGGCGCCGCGCGTCACGTACCCGAGCAGGTATTCCTGCACGCCGTGCTCGGCGAAGTGATCGCCCTCGAAGTCGAGAAAGATGTCGTCGGGCGTGGGCTCGGGGAGCAGCGCGAGGCCGTGCCGGGTGTCGAGCGGATCCTTGATCTCGTAGTACGGTGCGCGGCGCTCGCGGCCTCGCAACTGCGCGCGAGCCTGCTCACGGACACGGACCAGCGCCTCGCGCGAGCCGCGTGACGGTTGCGGGATGTCATCGAGCGCGGCGAGCGCCGCCAGCGTGTCGATGCCTCGCTCGCGCAGGGTCTTGATCTGCGTGCTCGAGATGCCGGCCACGTAGCCCAGGTGGTCGTCGTCGCGACGCCGCTGCTCGCACTGCGACCACCACGAGCAATAGTCACACTGCTGGACCATCTCCGGATAGGTCGCGTCAGGGTGTGCGAGGAAGTCGTCGATGCTGCGCTCGAGCAACCGGAAGTACGCGCCGTACTCGTCGACACGGTGGCTCTCGCGGGTGAAGCCGGGGCCCGGCGTGACGACGTGCATGTGGACCGGCCGCGCGCCCTGCAGTCGCTCCAGCAGGGACGAGTACACGCAGAGCTGCAGGATCGTGCCGGCCTTGGTTTCGCGGGCGAGCTTGGTGTCGCAGGCCTCGTAGGACCACGCACCGAGGGCGCTCGGCGCGGCGACCTTCAGCAGGAAATCGGCGCGGCCCGACCACGCTCCGTACTCGAGCCGGCCCTGGTAGATCGCATCGACGCCTGCACGCATGGCCGAGAGGGTCGCCTCGACGGTCAGGGCGGCTTCCGCGCCGGCGACCCGCAGACCGCTTGAACGCAGCCAGTCGAGGTACGCGCGCTCGTGCGCGAGGCCCCGCTCGCGCAGGTCCTCGATGAAGGGATCGTTGCGAACGGGTTTCTGGAGCTCGCCGCGCGCCGCGCGCATGTCGAGCGCGGACAGGTGCCGGCAGCCCAGGTAGTTGCTGAGGTCGGTCGGGGCGCGTACCAGGGTGTCGGCTGTCTGCTTCATGGCGCTTCGGCACGGTAGTTTGCCAGCCGTGGAGCTCGAGCGGACCTTCGGCCCGCCAAATCCGCTATCCTGCGACAACCCCCGACGGAGGACGACGCTTCATGGCCAGGCCACCGAACTATTCCCAGCAGAAGAAGCAGCGCGAGGAGGCTGCCAGGAAGAAGCGCGAGGAAAAGCAGGAACGCCGCCAGCAGAAGAAAGAGGAGCCGCCCCGGCCGCCTGGCGGCTGACGGCAGCTCGACGCCGGCGCGGGCGCCCGCACGCCCGCCATGCGCCCGCGGCTAGCGGCGGGACCTGTTCATTAACTGTGCGTGTGCGGCGACGAGGCCGTCGCTGAGCTGCCGCGGCCTGCGCACGGCGTTGCTGGCCGTGATGACCCCGAACTCGAGCGAACCCGCGTAGCTCTCGACGGTGATGTTCGCCGCGAGGCCGTGCGCGACGATCGACATCGGCCAGTAACGCAGCATGCGCGCCCCCGCCAGATAGAGAGGCACCGGCGGGCCACGGAAGTTCGACACGACCAGGTTGAACAGCGGTGGCACGAAGTTCGCGATCCGCGATTGGCCGTACAGGGTCGCCAGCCCGTGCAGCAGCCACGGCAGGCCGAGCGTCGGGAAGTCTGTCGGCAGGATGGACTTCATCCGACCCATGCTGGCCTTGGCTTCGCTCGTCGAATCGCGGATCGCGTGCAGTCGTCGCACGGGGTCGGCGATGTCGGTGGCGAGGCTCACCCTCGCCATCGTCGCCTGAGTCGTGAACTCGGTCGCGGGCCCTTCGCGCAGCGAAATCGGGATCGCCGCCAGCAGCGCCCGGTCAGGCACGCCGCCGTGGCGGCCGAGGTAGCGTCGCAGCGCGCCGGCACAGGTCGCCAGCACGACGTCGTTCACGGTGGCCTGGTGCACGGTGGCGACGTGGTGCACCTCGGCGAGCGGGATCGACACGCCGGCGAAGCTGCGCGCGGCGCCGATCGCGACGTTGAGCGGCGTCCGCGGTGCGAACATGTGTCCCTGCGCCGCCGATTCGCCCGACGCATGCGCGCTCGCGGCGCGCCGCACCGTTGCGATCGTGCGCGTGATCTCCGGCAGCAGCTGCGCGAACTTCGCGTACTGCTCGGCATCGTGACGCAGCGCGCCCGCGACCAGCGCGCCCGGCCATGGATGCTCCCCGCTTGTCCCCACGGCCGCCACCGCCTGGGTCCGCGCCAACCGACGCGGCTTCGGCGTCAGGTCGAACGTCAGCTTGGCGAGTTCGACGCTGGCCTGCCCGTCGAGGACGGCGTGATGGATATTGAAGTAATAGGCCACCCGGCGTTGCGGCAGGCCCTCGATGAGAGTCACGGTCCAGAGCGGATGCTTGCGATCGAGCGGCACCGCGTGCAGCTGCGCCACGCACGCCTCGAGCTGCGCCTGCGTGCCGGGCTTCGGCAACACGACGCGGCGGAGGTGATAGCCCCAGTCGATTTCATCCGCCTGCACCCAGACGGGATTCGCAAACTGCAGCGGCATTTCGCGCAGCACGCGGCTCAGCACCGGCGCCATCGGCAGGCGGCGTACATACAAGCGCCGGACGTCCTCGAAGAAGTCGCCGCGGTACCCCTTCGGCAGCTCGAGCACGCTCAGCGACGCGACGTGCATCGGCGTCTCGGGCGTCTCGAGGTGGAGAAACAGGCCGTCGAGCCCGCTCAACGTCCTCATGCTCGGCGCCTGCGTCGGGTTCGTGCCATGCATTTATTCTGCGCTCACACGGGATCACTTGGCGCTTGGCCGCGGTTCGAAGTCATTTCGCTGATCGCCAATCGACGTAGGTATTTTCGGGTCTTTGCGGCCGCAGCCGGCCGCGGTACAAAGAGTGTGAGCCCCGAAGCGTCCGCGCCTGCTGGCCGCCGACGCGACGAGGCTCCGGCGGCTCGGACTGCAGGCTCTTCCTCCTGCTGGTGGTCCCCGCCGGGTCGGAGGCCGGGACGGGCCGATGACGGGCGACACTGTCGCCGTCGGCCACGACGCCCCGGCGTGTGTGAGTCAGCCAGCACCGGGGCCGGGCGTCAGCACATGACGCTCGGCCTGCGTGTTTCCGGGCCCGCCGGGCACGCATTCGCCTGAAGCGGACACAGTTCTCATTGGCGGCAGTCGCGGATACCTCCCGCCCCTCGCCTGTGGCAGCCTGAACACGCTGATCCACGCTCCGTCCAGGAAGGAGGTGCAGACGGATGTTCCGGATGAACACCGCGATGCTGCGCGCCACGCTGAATCATCTGCAGCAGGCGACGCACGACCATCTCGAGTGGCGCGAGCACCTCACCCGCACGATGGTCTGCCGGCTTCCCTCCCGGCGTGACGACCTGGCGGAGAACGCGCACGAGAGGTGCGGCCTCGGCCAGTGGTATTACGCCGAAGCGTCGGCCCCACTGCGCGAACAAAGGATCCTGGCAGCCATGGAGACCCAGCATGAGCTGGTGCACCGGATCGCCGCGGCGATGCTGCGCAAGTACGGCGACGGCCGGGCGATCGCGCCCGACGAGTACGACGAATACGTGGCCGCCAGCCACCGGCTGCGGCTCGAGCTCGATTCGCTGCGTCACGAGATCCAGGACATTCTGCGCAGTGCCGACGCGCTCACCGGCGCCTTCGGCCGCGTGCGCCTGCTGCCCGAACTGCGGGAGTGGCGGGCGCTCGCGACGCGCGACGTGCAGCATTGCTGCATCGCCTTCATGGACGTCGATGACCTGAAGGCGATCAATGACGTGCACGGCCATACCGTCGGCGACCAGGTGCTGGCGGGCATGATCGACTACGTGACACAGCACCTGCGGCCTTACGACAAGGTGTACCGCTACGGCGGCGACGAATTCCTGGTCTCGCTGCCGGCGATCGACCTGAAGCAGGCCGAGCACCTGGTCGACCGCATTCGCGCCGGCATCGGCAAGGTGCCGTTCGTCGTCTCGGCCGCCGGCGAGCCGATCCACGCGACCGCGTCGTTCGGGATCGCGCTGCTCGACCCGGAGATCAGCGTCGAGGAATCGATCGACCGCGCCGACCGCGCCCTGCTGCTCGCCAAGACCTCCGGGCGCGACCGCGCCGTCAGCTGGGACCCGGGCATCACGACGGGGACGATGCTCGCGTGGCCGCGGGACGAGAACGGTGGCCGTTCGTGATGACGGACCGACGGTGTTCCCTCGAGCCGGCGGACGCTATCGATCGCAGTCAGGGGGACCGCAACCCGATCGCCGTCCGCCGGTGAGGGTGCATCGTCAACGGCCGCCGAGTGGCCGCAGGTAGTTCTTCACGACCCACTGCGCCGTGCGACGGCCGAGCGTCGCGCCGTCGTCGCTCGCGAAGCGGAAGTGCATGCCGCCGTGGACGCGTGCGTCCTTCATGTCGCGCAGCATCTCCTGTACCGAGCCGTAGGCATGCGACGTGGTCCCCGGCACCGTGCTGTTCCAGGTGAAGGCGACCTGCGACGTGCCGTGGTACGACTTGATCACTTCCGCGACCGCACCCGCGATGCAGCTGTGACCCGAGGGGTACTCGGGGTGATTCGGCGACGGCGCGAGCGGCGTCCAGCCGGCATCGGCGTTCGTGGCCGGATTGCCATCCGCTGCGGCCGCGGAAATCGCCGTGCGCGGCCGCCACGCGTCGAAGAAGTACTTCGAATCGAAGCAGCCGAGGATCGCGTCGCCGATGGACACCTGCAGCAGCGCGCCGAGCCGGGCGTTCTCCACGAGGGTCGGGCGGTCGAGGAAGACGCGCGTCGCACGCGGCCAGAACAGGTTCGGGTTCTCCGTGTAGAACCGGGCGCTCTCGAGCTGCGCGGGCGTCAACTCCGCGCCACCCGTACGGCCGAGTCTCTTCACCTCGTCGAACGCCTCGGCGTAGCTCGCACTCGTCAGCGCGGGAGGTCCGTCGGCTCGAAACTGCGCGGGTGTGAACAGCGTGAAGGCGCGCATGTACGGCGCAAAGTGCCAGATCGGGTTGCTGCCCGGCGCGGCCGGCACGAAGTCGCCGATGCCGCCGCCCGGCGTGTAATCGGGCGTAGCGTCGCGGCCGTCGTTGGCGCGCTCGGCGAGCATCCTCTGGCCGACTTCGACGCCGAGCGTGATGCCCTTGGCCGTCGCGTCGTCGGTCGCGGCGCCGGGCTGGTACGGCGCGCAGTCGACCTGGTATTCGGCCGCGCGGCTCGGGAACATGCCCTGCAGCACCGTGCAGGCCGCGGCCGCCGCAGCGGCCGCAGCAGAGGCGCCCTGTCGTGGGCTCACCGGCACGATCGCATAGGGCGCGTAGCCGCCCTCGACGGCGACGACGGCGTCGTACATCGCGAGGTGCACGGTGGCCAAGTCGACGAACGACAACGTGCGCTTCTCCTGCGACGTCACGGCCGGGTACGGCACGGCGACGGTCGGCGTGGCCGTGCGCGCTGCGACGGCGTTGAACTGGGCGATGACGTCGGCCTTTGCCATGCCGGACCCGGCGAGCGCCAGGGCGCCGGCGAGCGATGCCACGGCGCGGGGAAGGCCGGGCGAGAGGGTCGTGGATGCAGTCAGTGTATTTTTCACGGCGGTTCTCCTGCTTGATTGCGTAACGGGTTGGTTCGAGTGAATGAACGAACGACGCGCGCAAGGTAGGCGCGCGTCCCCGTCGATGCTTGGAGAACGGCTGGAGGTTTCGTGGAGGTTCGATAGCCAGGATAGAAGAGGATGCCTGACGCCAGGACGGCGTCGACGAAGGGATTTGGAAAAAAGGGAGCCAGCCTCGATCCGCTTGCGCACGACGTCGGCGACGACGACGACGTTCGCCCAGAAGCCGGCGGCATTCGACCCGGCGGTCCACGGCGGCGCAGTGATGGCGACTGTGAAGCCGGCACGCCGCGGGGCTTAAATAGACTTAATAGATTGGAGAGCCCTCACCCCCAGCTCTCCCTCACCCTGCCCTCTCCCGCTCGCGCGGGAGAGGGCGGTCAAGACCCTAAGCGGCCTTGCCGGCCGCGAGTGCGCGCACGTCGGAGGCCTGCAGCGCCTTGCCGCCGATGGCCCAGTCGCCACCCTCGAACTCCTGGATGCGCACCCACGTGACGCCGCGCATGTTCTCGCCCTCGACCGCGATCATCGCTTCGGTGACCTTGGCGATGAGCTGCTGCTTCTGCGCGGGGCTGAAGACGTCCTTGATGACGTCGATCGTGACCATAGGCATGTCGAATCTCCTCATTGCGTGTGTCGCCGCCGGAACCGCTCCGGCGGCGTGGTGCAAGGATTCCAGCGACGGCGTGGCGAAGCTTGCAGGCGGCATGGAGGTTTCGTGGAGATTCGGAGTTATGCTGCCGCCCCATGCTGTACCGGTTCGGCGATTTCGAGCTCGACCTCGACCGGATCGAGCTGCGCACCCAGGCAGGCGAGCAGGTCCCGCTCGAGCCGCAGGTCTTCGCGCTGCTCGCGCTCCTGATCGACGCGCGCGACCGGCTCGTCACCAAGCAGGAGATCTTCGAGAAGATCTGGGACGGCCGGATCGTCACCGACGCTGCGCTCGCGAGCCGGGTGAAGTCGGCGCGCCAGGCGCTCGGCGACGACGGCAGCGCGCAGCGCTTCATCCGTACGGTCCACGGGCGCGGGTTCCGGTTCGTCGCAGACGTGCGGATCGCGGCGCCGCCCGCGCTGGTCTCTGCTCCGGAGCCGCAATCGTCGGAGCCGTCGCGTGCCGCGACCGACTCCGAAGCAGCGACACGGCCATCGATCGCCGTGCTGCCGTTTCGAGTCACCGGCCGGACCGCGGACCCGTACGGGACCACGCTCGCCGAAGCATTGCCGCACGAGCTGATCGTCGACCTGTCGCGGCTGCGCTGGCTGCTGGTCACCGCGCGCGGCTCGTCGTTTCGCCTGCGCGACCGTGAAATCGATCCGCGCGACATCGGCCGCCTGCTCGGCGTGCGCTATTGCCTCTCGGGCACGATCGGGCAGGCGCGCTTCTCGCGCCTCGAGGTGTCGGTCCAGCTCGTCGACACGCGCGACGGCACCGTGGTGTGGGCGGAGCACTACCAGGCCGGCGGCGACGACGTGCACCACGTCCGCACCGAGATCCGTGGGGCCATCCTCGCGGCGCTGGAGCTGCGCATCCCGCTGCACGAGGCCGCCCTCGCCCGCCTCGGCGCCACGGAGAGCCTCGACGCCTGGTCCGCGTTCCATCTCGGCCTGCAGCACGTCTATCGCTTCAACCGTGCCGACACCGCGCGCGCGAAAGCCCTGTTCGAGCAGGCCGCGATCCGGGACCCGCGTTTTGCCCGCGCGCACGCCGGCCTGTCCTTCGTGCATTTCCAGGCCGCGTTCCTGCGGCACGTCGACGACGTCGCGGGCGAAGCCGCCCGCGCGCGACAGAGCGCGGAGCGTGCCCTCGAACTCGACCCGCTCGACCCGTTCGTCAACTTCACAATGGGTCGCACGTACTGGCTCACCGGCGAACTCGACACCGCACTGACGTGGCTCGAGCGCTCCACGACGTTGAGCCCGAACTATGCGCAGGGCGTGTACGCGTGCGCGTGGACGGAGACGCTGGCCGGGTACGGGCTCCCGGGCCGCGAGCACGTCGACCTCGCGATGCGGCTGAGCCCGCTCGACCCGCTGTACTACGCGATGCTCGGGACGCGCGCCTTGAACCACCTCAGCCTGGGCGAGGATGCGATGGCTGCGCAGTGGGCCGACCGTGCGGCCCGCGCCCCGGGCGCACACGTGCTGATCGCGATGATTGCCGCATTGACCCATGCGCTCGCAGGTGCCGAGGACCGCGCCGCCACCTGGGTCGCCAACGTTCGCGAGCGCAATCCCGTCCTCACCCGCGCCGATTTCGTGCGCGCGTTCCCGATCCAGCCTGCGACGACGCGCGAGCGTGTCGAGCGCACCCTGCTGCACCTCGGGTTCTGATCACCCGCTCCCGCGGCGTGATCGACTCAGATGAACCGGCGCTGCTGAAGTGCCGTTCCGCGCAGGACGCGACGGCGCCGGGCGGCCTGCTGCTGCGACAGCTTCTGCGCCGTGAACATGTCGAGCGCCGCGGCGCCGAGCACCGCGGCCTTCGCCACGTTGAGGTTCGTGCGACGCTTGCCGTCGACCGGCGTCGCTGACTGCAGCAGGCCCATGTCCATCAGGTCGCCCGCGACGCGCGCCCACACCCAGTGCGGCGCACGTCCCCTGCTCATCAGGATTGCTGCGCCCGAGAGCAATTCGCGCAGGCCGAACGCCTGTACGCGGGCCTGGTCGCCGTGCAGGCCGAGGGGTCGGGTGATACGCCCCGGCGCAATCAGCTCGGCGAGTCCGACCCCGATGCTGAACCACCCGAGGCCGCGCGCGAGTCGTCGTGCGTTCATGACGTAGCTCCTTTTTTCTGCCTGTCCTTCGCTTGGGCGCATTGTCGAGCCGGCGTTGCGATCGCGGCGTCGGGCGGAGTGAGCAATGGCGCCTCCAATCCTCCGATAGCCGCGCTCCGGCACGCTGCCCGCCTGGCTTGCGACCGCTGGCGCCAACGCGGCGCGGTTGCCCTAGAATCGCGCGATGACCACCCGCAAACGGGTCCAGCCCGACCTGGAGCGCCTCGACCGCGTCGTGGCGGACGCCCGGCGCGCCAAGGAAGAGCGCGAGCAGAGTTACCGCGGACGTGCGCTCAAGCTGTACCCGTGGATCTGCGGCCGCTGCGCGCGCGAGTTCGACCACACCAACGTCCACGAGCTCACGGTCCACCACAAGGACCACGACCACGACAACAACCCGCCGGACGGCAGCAACTGGGAATTGCTCTGCCTCTACTGCCACGACAACGAGCACCAGCGCCAGCTCGATCGCAACCTCGGCCGCCTCACGGGCGGTGATCGCGCGGATGCGCCAGGGGCAAGCCACTCGCCGTTCGCTGAACTCGCGACGCTGATGAAAAAGGAAAAACCCTCGCCGGAGTGAGGAGGATCAGCGCTCCACTTCGAGTGTCAGCGCCGACGCCCGCAGCGGCTGCTCCGCCCCGCCCGCCTCGAGCACGCGGCCGAGCGTCGCGCCGAACGCGCGCACCAGCAACCCTCCTGCCGCCGCGATTGCGGCGTGCAGCGACCAGAACGCGAGCGCGCCCATCGATTCATAAAACCCGCCGATCCAGCCGATCAGGTTGTTGCCGACGAAGAGCGTCATGAACGCGACGCCCATCACCGTCGCGTTGACCTGCGCCGGCGCCGTGCGCGAGACGAGCGCCAGCAGCGTCGGCCAGTAGTAGATGAACGCGATGCCCTGGCCGGCGCAGTAGAGGAACGGCCACAGCGGGTGAATGGGCTCGCCGCCCGCCTCGACGATTGCGAACACGAGCAACAGGTTGCTCGCCATGCAGACCCAGGCGCCGGTGCCGATCTTCGCGAGGTCGCCGGGTTCGCGCCCCCGCCGCCCCTGCAGCCGCCAGAGCCAGAACAGCAGCGGCACGGCGAGGATGCTGAACAGCGGATCGATGGACTGGAACCACGGCGCGGGAACGTGGAAGACGCCCGCCTCGAGCGCGACCGACTGCTCGAGCCACACGGCGAACACGTTGGCGAGCTGGTAGTAGGCGACGCTCTGGAAGATCGTGATCAGCATGACCGCCCCGAGCGCGAGCAACACACGACGCTCGGCACGCGTGAGCGGCGCGGCGGACGCCATCTCGGCGCGCGTCCGTCGCGGCACCCGCGCCGGCAGGTGGCGGTAGCCGGCGAGGTACGTCGCCAGGCCCCCGAGCATGAACATGGCCGCGGCGCCGAAACCGACGTGCCAGCCGTAGAGCTGCGCGAGCAGGCCGCACAGCAGCGGCCCGACGACCGCGCCGAAGTTGATGCCGGTGCTGAAGATCGCGAACCCGCGGGTGCGACGGGTCTCGTCGCTCAGCGGATACAGCGCACCCACCTGCGCCGAGATGTTGCCCTTCAGGAACCCGGAACCCACGACGAGCAGCACCAGGGCGAGCAGGAACGAGCGGTCGAACGCCATGGCGAGGTGGCCGCCCGCCATCGCGAGCGCGCCGATGATCACGGCGTTGCGCTGGCCGATCCAGCGGTCTGCGATCAGGCCGCCGACCAGCGGCGTAAAGTACACGAAGCCCGTGTATAGACCGAAGATCTGCGAGGCGAGCGCCTGTGTCGACATCGGGCCACGGACCGATTCCAGCGCGCCGCGAAATGCTTCGAACCCCGCGACGTGCTCGACGTGCCCGGGCAGCAGCAACTGGTTGACCATGTACAGCACGAGCAGTGCCGCCATGCCGTAATAGGAGAAGCGTTCCCAGGCCTCGGTGAAGGCGAGATAGAACAGGCCTTTGGGATGCCCCCAAAGGAGCTCGCCGCTGCCCATGCTGCGACCTGCCGCAATCGCCATCCCGCCTCCCGGTCGCGCCGCCTCGTGCGTCGTGTGTATGTATGTAAGTCTTTATTCGGCGCGCGACCGGTCGACCATACACCCATGCGCGAGCGGGCGTGTCGATTTCCCGGTCGATGGGGCAGGGACCGGTAGCGCGCGGCATCCCTCACCCGGCCTGACGGCCGACCTCTCCCGCCGCGCGGGAGAGGTAAGCCAGGATCCCTCACCCGTGCTGCGCGCGACCTCTCCCGCCGCGCGGGAGAGGTGGGAGAGCTACAGCGCGCGGCCGTCGAACTTCTGCACGGGGATCGCGTCGAGGTCGACGTCCTCGAGGCAGCGAATGTTGATGGCTGCCATCGCATTGCCCTTCGGATCCGTGCCCTCGCCGTAGGGATGGATGCCGCAGACCGGGCAGAAGCGGTGCTTGATCACGTGCTTGTTGAACGTGTACGTGCTCGCCGCGTCCTCCGGCGTAAGCACGCGCAGCTTGTCGCGTGGCACGAACCACAGCAGCGAGCCCTTGCGCTGGCAGATCGAGCAGTTGCACGACATCGCGCCGGCGATGTCGCCCTCGACTTCGAACGCGACCCGGCCGCAGTGACAGCTCCCTTTGTGCTTGGTCGTCATGATGAGTCGCCCTCCTGTATCAGTCCTTGGCGGGCAGCGGCCCGGCCGGCCGCGGTGCCTCGAGGCTCTGCACCAGCGCCATGATGTTGCCCTCGGAATCCTTGAACCAGGCCGCGCGCGCGCCGCCTCCTGTCGAGATGCCGTCCGCATCGACGTTCGGCAGGGCGTCGTAGCGCTCGAACTCGACGCCGCGGCGCTTGAGTTCCGCCACCTCGCGCTCGACGTCGTCGACGTCCCAGAACGCCTGGCTGGCCTGCGAAGTGCCGGCGTTCGGCGTCAGGTACAGGAAGCAGGCCGTGCCCTTGCCGAATTCGTACACGACGCCGCCCGCGACCTCCAGGCTCGGCTTCAGCCCCAGCTTGCCCTCGTAGAAGCGACGCGCGCGGGCGACGTCCCGCGCAGGAATGTATGCGTACATCGGAGCGTGCTGCAGCATGGTCGTCCTCCTTGACTTCATGCCCACGCCCGCATCTTAGGCCAGGACGCCTCGCTTGCGCAGGTGGCGTGCGTAGAGGTACAGCCCCAGCGCCACCACGAAGATCAGCGCGCTGAACACGTGCGAACCGGCGCCGCCGAACAGTTCCATTCCGTTCGAGAGCACGTAGCTGTAGAAGGTCGTGAGCACCATCGCGAGGAACGAGACCAGGAAAACGTGCTCGGCGAGGCGCTTGCGCATCAGCAGCAGAACCGCGCCCAGCACGCCGCCCCAGACGGCGAGCGCCCACGCCGCCACCATCCAGGCCGGGAAGCCGTAGAAGTACTCGAGCTGCTCGGGCGTGAAGTTCGCCATGTAGTCGGCGTTCTTCGTCTGGGTCATCAGGTAGTCGAAGGCGCCCATCGCGTTCCACAGCAACGCGACGATGCCGACGGCCCACCGTTTCCAGTCCGAGCGTGCGGTCGGCTTCATCGGCTGGACATCCGTGGACATGGCGTCGTCCTCCCGTGTGAGCTTGTCGTTGGTATCGATCGCTCGACTGAGGGTGCATTCTGCTGCGGGACCACGGGCCGGGTCCACCTGGACGGTTGACGCGCTCAGTCGGTCATCGACGAGTGGAACGCGCCGCGGAAACAGGGCCAGTGGTGGAAGACCGGCCCGTTCCACGCCTGGTTCGCGGTTACCGCAAGGCCGCGCGCGCCATGAACGCGATGGTCGGCTTAACCGGGGACTATCGAAGCCTGACGCCGCTCGAAGACGTCAGGCGCTACTCGGAAAAGGCGATCGCGATTTGCGGCAAGCGCTGGGAACAGCCCTGCCCTCTCCCGCGCCTGCGGGAGAGGGCAACGGATCCGACTATTTCTCGGGGCCGCTCGGGATCGACCACGCCCCGGTTTTCGCATCGAGCTTGTGGCACGCCGTGCAGTCGCCCTTGAACGTCGTGACGAATGCGTTCTTGGCTCCGGTCAGGTGCACGAGGTGCATCAGGCGCGTGAACGGCGGCGCCTTCTTCGAGCCTGCGTCGTGGCAATCCATGCACAGCGAGGGAATGTCCTCGAGCGTATCGTCCGCGCCGGGGTGCTTGCCCTTGGCCGCGACGCCCGTCGGCATGCTGGCCCGGGTCCGGGCGAGCAGCTCGGCGTCGATCTTGCCGGCGGTCCAGGCTTTCAGCGCCGTGCTCAGGCGGTGATCCTTCCCCGTCGCCTTGTCGACGACGTGGCAGCTCACGCACGCCGTCGGAAATGCATCGGCGGCGAGCACGGTCGTGGGCGCGGCCACGATGGCGGCACCGGTGGCGATTGACAGCGAGAACAGGACGGCGCGGACGTTCATCTGGCGTTCCTCCTCATCAGGGTCGATGGTGCATACAACGCTCCCGTCGCCGCGCGGTGCATACGGGGAAATCGCTAGCCGCGCCGGAACGGCACGTCCGCATACCTGGTCATCAGGCCGGATCTCCAGGAACGTGCGGCCGCACGGTTCATTCCACTGCGTGGTACCGGCCTGTAAACTCCGCGACGGAGTTCGCAGTGTCACCCCTCAAGATCGCCACGTACAACGTGAACGGCATCCGCGCGCGGCTGCCGCACCTGCTGCTCTGGCTCGAGCGCGAGCAGCCGGACATCGCCTGCCTGCAGGAATTGAAGGCGCTCAGCGAAGGCTTCCCGATCATGGACATTCGCGCAGCGGGCTACCAGGCGATCTGGCACGGCCAGCGCTCCTGGAACGGCGTCGCAATCCTGGTGAGGGGCGGCATCGGGCCCGTCGAGATCCGCCGCGCGCTGCCCGGCGATCCCGACGACGACCACAGCCGCTACATCGAGGCCGAGGTCGGTGAGCTGATCGTCGGCTGTCTCTACCTGCCGAACGGCAACCCGCAGCCCGGCCCCAAGTTCGACTACAAGCTGCGCTGGTTCGAGCGGCTGATCCAGCACGGGGCCGAGCTCTACGGGTGCGGCCGGCCGGTGATCCTCGCGGGCGACTACAACGTCGTGCCGACGGACTTCGACATCTACAACCCGCGGTCCTGGCGCAAGGACGCGCTGCTCCAGCCCGAGAGCCGCGAGTGCTACCGGCGCCTGCTCGACCAGGGCTGGACCGACGCGCTGCGCAAGCTGTATCCGGAGGAGCGCATCTACACGTTCTGGGACTACTTCCGCCAGAGCTGGCAGCGCAACGCCGGGCTGCGCATCGACCACCTGCTGCTCAATGCCGAAGCCGCCTCGCGGTTGCTCGCCGCGGGTGTCGACCGCTGGGTGCGCGATCTCGAGAAGCCGAGCGACCATGCGCCCACCTGGGTTACGCTTCGCCCCGGATAAGGAAGTCACCATGCGCACGATGCGAGTAGTGCAGGTCACCCGTCCCGACGGGCCGTTCGAGATCGTCGAGCGCCCGATCGCCGAGCCCGGGGCCGGTGAAGTCCGCATCAAGGTCGAGGCCTGCGGCGTCTGCCACAGCGACGCGTTCACCAAGAGGGCGCTGTTTCCCGGGATTGCGCTGCCGCGCGTGCCGGGTCACGAGGTCATCGGCCGCGTCGATGCCTCGGGCGCCGGCGTGCAGGGTTGGGCGATCGGCGATCGCGTGGGCGTGGGCTGGCACGGCGGCCAGTGCGGGCACTGCGACAACTGCCGGCGCGGTGACTTCTTCGCCTGCCAGGTTTTTCATCGCATCACCGGCATCACTGCGGACGGCGGCTACGGCGAATACATGCTGGCGCCGCAGTCGGCGCTCGCGCGCGTGCCGGACGGCCTCACCGCCCAGGAGGCAGCGCCGCTCATGTGCGCGGGGGTGACGACGTTCAACTCGCTGCGCAACAGCGGCGCCCGCCCCGGGGACCTGGTCGCGGTGCTCGGGCTCGGCGGGCTCGGCCACCTCGCGGTGCAGTACGGGGCCCGGATGGGGTTCCGCGTCGTCGGGATCGCCCGGGGTGGCGACAAGGCGTCGTTCGCGGCGCAACTCGGCGCACTGCACTATGTCGACAGCCAGTCGCAGGATCCCGCCCGGGAGCTGCTGCGGCTCGGCGGCGCGAAGGTCATCCTGGCGACCGCGGCCAGCGCCGAGGCGATGCAGGCCTGCATGGGCGGCCTCGGACCGCGGGGCACGATGCTGGTGATTGGCGCCGTGCCGAAACTCGAGGTGCTGCCGTTCCAGCTCATCGGCGGCAACCAGTCCGTGCGCGGCTGGTACTCAGGCACTGCCATCGATTCCCAGGACACGCTAGAGTTCAGCATGCTCACGGGGGTGCGCTCGCTCAACGAAATCTATCCGATGGCCCGCGTGGGCGACGCGTACGAACGGATGATGAGCGGACAGGCCCGCTTTCGGGTGGTACTCGAGATCTAAAGACGGCTGGTTGCCCAGCGAGGAACACCAATGCTCAGGACGAGCCCTTCCCTGCTCCAGGACACCCTGGAGCAACTGCAACAAGCGACGCTCGACCATGCCGTATGGCGCGACCACCTGGTGCGCGTGATCTCGGGCCGGCAACCGTGTGATCCGCAGGACATGGCGGTGGACGCTCACCGTCACTGCTCGTTCGGCCAATGGTATTTCGACCGCGCGCTGCCCGAACTGCGTGACCTGCCGTCATTCGCCATGATCGGTGCCGAGCACGAGAGCCAGCACCTGATCGCCGCCAGGCTGCTGCGCGGGCTGGCGGCTGGTGATCCGATCACTCGATCGACCATCGAGGAGTTCGAAGAAGCCAGCGCGCGGCTGAGTTATGCGCTGTACTTCATCCGGCGCGAGATCGAATGTTCGCTGCACGGCCGGGATGCGCTGACCGAGGCCCACAGCCCCGGGGAGATGTTGCGGGACCTGCGCGAGTGGCACGCGCTGGCCCGACAGCCCGGCCGGCAGTGCTGCATCGCGCTCATGGAACTCGACGACGTGCGGCAGATCAATGCGACCCACGGCTACTCCGTGGGCGCCCAGGCACTCGTCAACGCAGTAAAGATCGTGGCCATGCACCTTCGGCTCTCCGACAAGGTGTTCCGGTACAACGGCAGCAAGTTCCTCCTGCGACTGTCCGGGACGGACCTCGCGCCCGGGCGGACCGTGGTCATGCGGCTCCGCGACGCCGTCGCGAGCGGGCTCTCGGTGGTCGGCGCGGACGAGGATCCCGTCCACGTGACGGCATCGTTCGGCCTTGCCCTGCTCGACCCGGACGTGGAAGTGCTCGAGTCCATCGACCGCGCAGACCAGGCGTTGACGCTGGCGAAGACGGCGGGCGGAAACCGCATCATCACCTGGGACCCGTCGATCACGACCGGTGTGCGGCTGCGGCGGCTGGAGGTGAAGGAAGTCCCGCGCTAGGGCGGCAGTGGATCCGCGGCTCAGCGGTGCAGGACGTCGGCCCAGTCCGCGTGCCGCTCGAACTGCGCCCTGGCGAACGGGCACAGCGGCAGGATCCTGAAACCGTCGCGTCGCGCCTCCTCGACCGCGCGCAACACGAGCACCTGGCCAACGCCACGCCCGCGCAGGGCGTCGGGCACTGCGGTGTGGTCGATGATGAGCAACGTGGCCGACGCTCGAGAATAGGTCATCTCGGCTTCGTGACCGTCCACGACGGCGACCCAGCGACCGCCGGAGGAGCCGCGCTCCTCGCGTCGCACGTCACTGGTCTGAAGCGCAGCGGTGCGGCCGGCAGGGGAGTCGTTCATGACGCGTCGGATGCTAGCAGCGAACGCCGCGCGCGGCGCGCGACGGTGACTCGCCGGGAAGAGAAAAGAAACGGCGGTCAGTCGCCGCGGAGGCCGCGCGCGTGACGATGACCTGACCGGCTCGGCTCGACTTTCGGCTGCCAGCGAGCCGCCAGCATGAGGTAGGCGAGCAGGAGCACGGGGTACAGGAGGAGGATCCATTCGCTCATGGCACGATCGTGCCAAAAAGCCGCGGCGCACGCCCAGCGGAAATGCGACCTATCGGGGTCGGTTCTCGGCCGGTGCGGAGACAGGCGGGATCCCGGCCGGCGGTAGGCTGTCAGACGACCTCGTGACGGCGCCCGATTACGCCCTTGTAGGACATCCTGTCTGTCAGCGAAGCGTGCCGCCGGAACGCCTCCGGCCTGCCTCAGCCCACCGGGCCCTGTTCCCCGGCCGGCGGTGAGCGCGGCTGCTCGCGGATCGGCCGCACCGGGCGAACCTCGACGCAGCCGACCCGGGCGGGCGGAATCCTCGCCGCGAGCTGGATCGCTTCGTTCAGGTCGCGCGCCTCGAGCAGGTAGAAGCCCGCGAGCTGTTCCTTGGTCTCGGCGAATGGCCCGTCCGACACGGAGACCTTGCCGTGCCGTACGCGCACGGTCGCGGCGGTCGCCACCGGCTCGAGCGCTTCGGAGGCCACGCAGCGGCCGCTGTCGCGGACCGACCGGTCGTAGGCGAGACACTCGTGGTCGTTTATCCGCGCGATCTGCGCTTCCTCGCCGTAGACCAGGCACAGGTACTTCATGCTCAGCGCCCCTCGTAAGCCCGACGGACCGCGTCGAGGTCGAGCTTGATCATCTGCCACACGGCACTCATGGCCCGCTGGGCTTTCGTGAGGTCGTCATCGGCGATCATGTCCATCACCTCGGTCGGCACCACCTGCCACGACAAGCCGTAGCGGTCCTTGAGCCAGCCGCAGGCCTTGCGGCTGGCCGCCGCCCTCGAGCAGCTTGTCCCAGTAATGGTCCACTTCGCGCTGACCGTCGCAGTTGACGACCAGCGAGATCGCCTCGGTGAATTTGAACCGCGGCCCGCCGTTGAGCGCGGTGAACGGCTGGCCGTCGAGTTCGAAGCTCGCGACGAGGACGGATCCCTTGGGCCCGGGGCCCGCGTCGCCGCAGCGCGCGATCGCGGTGATCCGTGAGTCCGGAAAGACGCCGACGTAGAAGTTCGCGGCCTCCTCGGCCTGCCCGTCGAACCACAGCATGGGCGTGATGCGAGTCTGGATCCTGCGCTTGCCATCCAACCTGGCAGTCATCGTGTGGGCCTCCTGCGTCCGTGATCGAGCGCCACCCACTCAAGTGGCGTGCGGCGTGCCGAGCGTGGCGGCCGTCGTCGCGGCGGCGTCGGGCACCAGGTCCGGCGCGCGACCCTCGACGAGCGCCTTCAGGTTCGCGAGCCCGCTCGCGAAGTCGGTGCCGATCATGGCGTCCATGTCGAAGAACAGCCCGACGACCTTCGCGAGGAACGGTTGCGTACCGGTCATCGCCCAGGTCACGTCGGTGCGCTCCTCGCCCTGCGGGACCAACGTGTACTCGACGTCGTTGTCCGCCGCGAACGGCTTGAACATCTGCAGCCGCATGCGTACGCGCCGGTGCGGCGTGCTGCCCGTGACCGTCACCCGGCCGCTGCCGACGTCGCGATTACCCTCGAACGTGCAGCTCGCGCCGACGCCGCGCACCGGCCCGCCGTATGCGAACCGGGCCGCCGGGTCCTTGCGATAGTACGGCGACCAGCGCTCGTTGGCGCGCAGGTCCTCGATCCAGGGAAAGATTCTCTCGGGCGGCGCGTCGATGCGCGCGGTTCGCTCGACGCGGAACGTGTCGGGCCGTGTGGCGGCGTAGGCCAGCAGCGCGGCAATGGCCGCGCCGAGAAACACCAGGATTCCATTGAGCACGTGACGTCTCCTTGTCTGGTTGGCTGGCGGGCGGACGTTGGCTCAGGCGCTCGTCGGCGCGCTGGTGAAGTGCTTCTGCAGCTCGCGGAAGCGCTCGATCGCTTCGCCCTGCCCGAGGTCGTCGAGTTCGTAGAACGGACGCACTTCGATCTCGCCCTTGCGGCCGTCGACCGCGGGATTCGGGAAGCGACGCGTCCATTCGAGCGCCTCCTCGCGCGACTTCGCCTCGATGATCGTGTAGCCGGCGATCAGCTCCTTGGTCTCGGCGAACGGTCCGTCGACGACGGTCGAGCGCTCGCCGTCGTAACGGACGCGCCAGCCGTGTGAGGTGGGCTTGAGCCCCGAGGCGTCGCGCAGAAGTCCGACGCGGGCGAGCTCCTCGTGGTACGCACTCATGCGTGCGATCAGCGCCTGCTCCGGCATCACGCCGGCTTCCGAGTCTCTGGTGGCCTTGACGATGATCATGAATCGCATGTCCGGCAGCTCCTTGCGTGGGAGGATGATTTGCGGTGTACGTTGATTGTCGAACGGCCGCGTCCCGAATCGACATTCCGGAAGAAGAAACGCTCCCCTGGTTGCCCAGGGGAGCGTCGTGACGCGAAGCTGCAGTGAGCTGCGGTCGCCGCGGGCCGGCTAGCGGTCCTGGCGGTCGCGCTCGCGGCCCGTGGCGCGGCCCGTCTGGCCGAGTTCGTCCTCGCGCTTGCGCTCGGAGTCACGGCCGACGTTCTGGCCACCCTGCTGGTGGCGTTTGCCACCGCCCTGCTGCTGCTGAGCCTGGCTGCCCTGGCCCTGCTGCTCACGCTGGCGCTGCTGGTCGTTCGGATTCGACGAGCCCTCGTTGCCGCCCCTCTGCGTCTGCTCGCCGGGCTTACGGTTTGCGGTCCCGTTCGTTCGGCCGAACGAGACGCGCCGTCACGCGTCACGGTGCGCTGAGCTCCGCGAGACGTCGTTCCAGGAACCGCTTTTCGGCCTCCTGGCGCGTGAGGGCGAGCGCCTGCTCGTAGGCGGCGCGGGCCGCCGCGCTACGGCCCAATTGCCGGTTGAGGTCCGCTCGGGCGGCGTGCGCGAGCCGGTAATCCCTCAGCTCACCGCGCTCGAGCAACGCATCGACCAGCGCGAGGCCGGCCGCCGGACCGTCACGCATGGACACCGCCACCGCGCGATTGAGTTCGACGACGGGCGATGGCTCGAGCCGCAGCAGCACGTCGTAGAGCCCGACGATTTCGCGCCAGTCCGTCGCCTCGGCACTCGGTGCCTGTGCGTGCACCGCCGCGATCGCCGCCTGCAACGCATACGGGCCGATGCGAAGCGTCGCGAGCGCACGCTCGACGAGCGCCGCCCCTTCGGCGATCTGCGCACGGTCCCAGCGCGCGCGGTCCTGGTCCGCGAGCAGCACGAGGTCGCCGTCCTCGCTCACGCGCGTGGCGCGACGCGAGTCGTGCAGCAGCATCAGCGCGAGCAGTCCCATCGCCTCGGGTTCGGGCAGCAGGTCCACGAGCAGCCGCCCGAGGCGGATGGCCTCGCCGGTGAGATCGTGACGCGTGAGCTGGGCGCCGGAGCTCGCGGCGTAACCCTCGTTGAACACCAGGTAAATGGTGCGCAGCACCGACTCGAGACGCGCCGGCAACTCGGCCGCGCCCGGCACTTCGTACGGGATGCGTGCGTCGCGGATCTTCGCCTTCGCACGCACGATGCGTTGCGCGAGCGTGGGCGCCGGCGTCAGGAACGCTGCCGCGATCTCCTCGGTGCTGAGTCCGCACACTTCGCGCAGCGTGAGCGCGACCTGCGCATCGGGCGCGAGCGCGGGATGGCAGCAGGTGAAGACCAGGCGCAACCGATCGTCCTGCACGCTCTCGGTGGCATCGAGCGCGATCGCCGGGTCGTCCGTGTCGGCCGCCGTGCGGTCGTGCACCTCGCCGTCGAACGTCTCGAAGCGCGACTGCCGTCGCAACTGGTCGATGGCCTTGAAGCGTCCTGCGGAGACGAGCCAGGCACGCGGGTTCGCGGGCACGCCTTCACGCGGCCAATGCTCGAGCGCCGCGCGAAAGGCTTCGTGCAGGGCTTCCTCGGCCACGTCGAAATCGCCGAGCAGGCGGATCAGCGTTGCCAGGACCGCGCGCGATTCGGTGCGATAGACGGCATCGACGGTATCCTGCGCACGCTGCGCGGCGTCCGTGTCGATGTCGCTGTCGAGGCGTTCCCTGCGGCTCACCGGGCGGATGGTACGCGGGTCGACGCGGAAATCAGAGGTCCGGCGTGCGGCGGCCCGCCGGTCGCGTGACGACGATGTCGATCGATTCGGTCACGGGATCGAACAGGATCCTCGCCTCGCCGCGCTCGAGCTGACGCAGCACCTGCGCCGCCTTGGCGTCGTGCGACACGTCTCGTTCGCCGTAGTCCGTGCCTTCGCGCAGCACGAACGAATCGATCACGCCGCGCAGCGCTCCGGCCGAGAGCTCCGTGTGCGGAACCTCCACCGGTGGCGAACGCTCACGCGGATCGTCGTACCACTCGGCCACGGCCGGGGGTTCAGGCTCGCTTCAGGAAGCAGGCCTTGAGCACGACCGTGTTGCGGCCCTGCCCCGCCTCGATGTGCTCGTCGTCGGCCGCGACCAGCCGGATGTTCTTGAAGGTCATGCCGCGCTTGAGCGTATCGGCCGACCCTTTCACCCTGAGGTCCCTGGTGACGACGACCGAGTCGCCTTCCCTCAATTCATTGCCATTGCTGTCTCGTACAGTCACGGTGTTGCTCCGGAGTTCATGCGCTGAGCGAAAACGCAGCAGGGCATTATCGGCCTTCCGGGCGCGCGACGGCGAACATTCGTGCCCCGTCGACGCAGACATCCCCGGCCGGAATCGCTAACCTCCCGGGCCATGGACCACGCACACTTCCGCACTGCTTCGCCCCGTCCGACCGGTCTCGCCCTCGCCCTGCTCGGCCTCGCCGCCTGGCACGCGCCCGTATTTGCCGATACGCACACCTCTCCTGCGGCAGCGGGAGAGGTCGGCGGCAGGCCGGGCGCGGGGAGATTCTCCGAGGCGTCGTACCGCAAGCACATCGAAGTGCTCGCTTCCGACGCCTTCGAAGGCCGCGCCCCGGGCACCGAGGGCGAAAGGAAGACGGTCGAGTACATCGAGCAGCAGTTCAAGGCCGCGGGCCTCGAAGGCGCGATCGACGGCAGCTTCCGCCAGGCCGTGCCGGTCGCCGAAATCACGCCGCACGCCGAGGGGGTCTTTCGCGTGAACGGCGGCGCGGGCCGGTCGCTCGAGCTGCGCACGCTGGACGACGTCGTCTTCTGGACCAAGCGACCCGTCCCCGAGTCGCGCATCCGCGAGGCCGGCATCGTGTACGCGGGCTACGGCATCGTGGCACCCGAGTACGGCTGGAACGACTACGCCGGCCTCGACGTGCGCGGCAAGCTCGTGCTCGCCCTCGTGAACGACCCGGGCTATGCGACCCAGGACCCGAAGCTCTTCACGGGCAACGCGATGACCTACTACGGCCGCTGGGACTACAAGTTCGCGGAAGCCGTGCGGCAGGGCGCCGCGGGTGTGCTCGTGATTCACGAGACCAGGGCCGCCGGATACCCGTGGGACGTGCCGCGCAACGGCGCGACCAAGGTGCAGTTCGACCTGCGCATCGACGACTGGGAGAGCCAGCGCCTGCCGATCGAGGGCTGGATCACCGAGGAGGCCGCGTCGCGCGTGCTCGCGCTGGCCGGCCAGGATTTCGCGTCGCTCAAGGCCGCTTCAGCGAAGCGCGGGTTCGTGGGCAAGGCACTCGGGCTCGCCGCGAGCGCCGGCGTGGCGAATGAAGTGAAGTACAAGACCTCGTACAACGTCGTCGGCATGCTGCGCGGCCAGCAGCGTCCTGGCGAGGCGTTCGTCTATACCGCGCACTGGGACCACATGGGCACGGCCGCGGACGCCAAGCCCGGCAACGACGCGATCTTCAACGGCGCGCAGGACAACGCGACGGGCATCTCCGGGCTGATCGAGCTCGCGCGTGTGTTCGCGCAGACCACGCCGCGGCCTGAACGCTCACTGCTGTTCGTCGCCGTCACGGCCGAAGAATCGGGCCTGCTCGGCAGCGAATATTTCGTCGAGCACCCGCCCGTGCCCGTGGCCCGGATGGTCGGCGGGCTGAACATGGACAACCTCTACGCCGTCGGCCGGACCAGGGACCTGACCGTCATCGGCTTCGGCAAGTCGGAACTCGAGGACGACCTGCGTCGGGCCGCAGAAAAGCAGGGGCGCGTGCTGATCCAGGAGCCGTCGCCGGAGAAAGGTTTCTATTACCGCTCCGACCACTTCAACCTGGCCCGCAAGGGCGTGCCGATGCTCTACACCAAGGCCGGCGTCGACAGCCCGACCAGGGGCGCGGACTGGGGCAAGCGCTGGCTCGAGGACTACACCGCGAACCGCTACCACAAGCCGTCCGACGAATACGACCCGGGCTGGGACGTCAGCGGCACGCTGCTGGACCTGCAGCTCTACTACGACGTGGGACTGGCGATCGCGAACTCGCAACGCTGGCCGAACTGGCGTGAGGGCACGGAGTTCCGCGCGATCCGCGAGGCCTCGCGCCGCCAGTGATCCCGCCGCGGCGCACGCCAGCAAGACGACGAGACTACGACGTCGGGCAAGACCGGCGGGGAATCTGCAGCTCAGCGAGCGGGCGACTTGCGATGAGCGTCGAGCGCTGCGATGCAGTCCTGCAGCGCTTCGCTTGAACGCTCCGCCGGACGGAACGCCGGGTCGCGGGCCCGGTGCCGCCAGTCCCACGGCGCGATACGCGCGCTCGCGGAGAGCCCCCAGAGCCCGCGCTTCGCCCGGCGCGCGGCGTGCTCCCAGCGACAGTAGCGCTCGTCCGTCGTGTAGTGGCGATAGGCCCACGCGTGGCCCTGCTGCACGAGCCACGCGTTCACGTTGTCCACGCCGGCGTACACGACGGCGACTATTCGCTGGTAGCGGTCCTGCTCAATCGGCTCGAGTTCGACGATCGTGCCCGGCGCGAGCCGACGGTCGAGGGCATGTCTGGCCTCGCGCCCGCCGGGCTGGTCGTACTCGGGCGCGTCGGCGGCGTGCAGCCTCACTTCGATCGGGCCGGAATCGAGTCGCACCTGCAGGCTGTCCCCGTCCAGCACCCGCACGACGGTGCCACGCAGCGTGGGAGCCGCGGCAGGCGGCTCGGCAATCGCTCGCGGAGAGCCGAATGCAAAGCCGACGCTGAGCGCTGCGATGACGATCCAGGGCGACGTCGGCGATGTCACGGCGCGTCCCCGACGCGCAGCTCGGCAATGACCGCGGGCTCGTCAGGTCGATCCATGTCGGCAATGACGTCGAAGGCGCCCGATTCCCCCGGGCGGGCTTCGAGCCCTTCCCACTTGAGCAGCGTCGGTCGGCCGTCATGCTCGAGCACGTCGGTGACGAGCGCTGCGCGATCGCCGGGCTCGATCCACCCGAACCGGCACCCCAGCACGGGCCCGTCACTGCGCACGTCCGCGGAGTCCTCGGCACAGGCCAGGAAAGCGAGCCGGCCGTCGGGCATCGTCGCTGCGTCGGTGAATCCGTAGAGGACGCCGCCCGCCGAAGCACCGAGCTGCAGTTCGAGGATGCCGATGGGACGCGGCACGTTCTGGCGACCATCGAGCCAGCTGACAAACTCCGCGAGTGAGAAATCGACGATCGCGTTCCAGTGCGTGGCCGGCCGCGTGCCGTGGCCCCGCTGCACGATGCGTAGCCGTTCGCCCTGGATGGCCGCGCCCTCGACGTTGAGGTCGGCCGCGCGCGTCTCGGCTTCCGCGCGCAACGTCGCGTACCAGGGGCCAGCGTCGAGCAGGCGCACGGCCTCTGCGCTGTCATTCGTATCCGTCGGGGGTATTTCGAGGATGACCAGGCGCTCCCGTCGCGCGCTCGAGCCCGAACCGAAGGCCACCAGGCGTCCATCCGGAAGAACCACGCTGGCTTCGAGATCCAGCTTCGCCGCCTTGTTGCCACGCAGGTCGTCGTAGACGCGAACGCCTTCCGCTCCCGGCGGCAGCAGGATCGGCCGTGCTGCGCCGGTGCGCGGATCGAGGGCCACGAGTGCATTGACGTCGTCCTGCACGACCACTAGGCGCCGTCCCTGGCGCCGGATGGCCGACGCAGCGCGCACGTACGACGGCAAGTCGCTTGCCGGATCCCCACCTCCTTCGTACGTCAGCGGTCGGACGACGCTCAGCACGGACCGCAGGTCGGGTTCGTGGCGTGCGACGAGTCGGCGGTGGAATTCAGAACCCGTCACCTGGCCTCGGACTCCGGCGATGCGAAGCGATGCGGTGCGATGCCGGCAACTTGGTGACACGCGCCGGCTCGCGCGGATCGGCTAGGATCGCACGATGGACGACACTCCGCTCGAAACGCTCGTCAATTCTTCCGACGCTCTCACTCGGCTGGCCGCCGAATACGGCCCGAACCTGCTGTCGGCGACGCTGGTTCTCGTCGCCGGATTCTTCGTCACGCGCGGTGTCGGACGGGTGACGGCGCGCTGGCTGGACCGTTTCCGGCTCGAACCGCCGGTGCGCAGCCTGCTGCTGCGCGCCGTCCGGCTGCTCGTGTTCCTGCTGTTCGTGCTCATCGCGCTGCAGAACCTCGGCATCGACCTGCTGCCGCTGATCGCAGGGCTCGGCATCGCCGGCGCCGGCATCGCGCTCGCGTTGCAGGGCGTGCTCGGCAACGCCGCCGCGGGCCTCACGATCATCTTCACGAAGCCGTTCCGCGTCGGCGAGTACATCTCCATTGCGGGCGAAGAAGGCGTGGTCCACGACATTTCGTTGTTCAGCACCGTGTTGCGACACGCCGATCTCTCGATCGTCGTGATCCCGAACCGCAAGATCGTGGGCGAGATCCTCCACAACTACGGCGAGATCCGGCAATTGCAGCTGAACGTCGGGGTCGCCTACGGCACGAACCTGGAGACGGCGGTCGCCGCGGTCCGCGAAGTGCTCGAGGCGAATCCGCGCGTGCTGAAAGACCCGGCACCGCTCGTGCAGGCGGCCGCGCTCGGCGATTTCTCGATCAACATCGCGATCAAGCCGTGGGTCGCGGTCAAGGACTTCGGGCGCGCGCCCGGGGAAATCAATCCCGACGTGCTGCGGGTATTCGCCGAGCGCGGGATCGAGATTCCGCTGCCGACCGTGCGACAGATCCGCACGCTCGCGCACGCCGGCTAACGTCGGCGCTGCAGCAGGCCTCGCAACGGCAGGCTCAGTGCGAGCACGACGTAGGCCGCGGCGAGCGAGCGCCGCGAAATGCGCGATTCCCAGCCCGGCGTCAGCCGCTTCGGGACGAGGTGGTAATCGGTGACGTAGGCCGCCGTGGCGACGGCGGCGCCGCCGAGCAATGCCGCGCCCACGTCGCCGCGCTCGGCGGCGCGTCCGAACCACTTCTCGTAGAACGTCGCCCAGAACACGCAGGCGCCGGCGTTGAGCGTCATGCCGAGCAGCGTGTGCTTCGCGTCCACGGACTCGACGGCGCCCGCGGACTCGCCCCACGCGATATGGCTGGTGGCATTCAGGGGCGCCACGGCGCTGCCGCTGTCGCGCGCTCCCGCGACGGCCACGGCCGCCGTCACCGTGCCCGCCGCAATCGCGCCGGATTGTGTGGCACTGCGCAGCGCTTCACCCCAGTCCTTGTTCCGTGGAGCGGTTTGCGTCGTGAACGGCAGCACGCCACGTCTGTCCCCATGGTCTCTCATCGTCTTCCTCCCACTGAATCGAGGCCCACGAGGACGCAGCATTGGACGCACCGGCGCTCCCGTCTGCCGGCCTCGCGCATTTTTTTTCACGGGATTCAGCCTACCGACCCGCAGGGATCCGATCCACGATCTGTCCACCGCTGTCGCCTGCGGGAGAGAAAACGGTGGATCTCCGGGTCGTCCTCGAAGTGCTCGCGCTGGTTGCCGCGACTTACGGCTTGTACCGCCTGGTCGCGTATCTCATGGATACGCAGCCATGACCGTCCTCGAGTGGGCGGCCCTCGCCATCGGCGCAGGGCTCGGCGTGTACCTGTGCCTCGCGCTGTTGTGGCCGGAGAAATTCCAGTGACCATCGCGGGCACCGCCCAGATCGTCCTCTACCTCGGGCTGCTGGCGGGGCTCGCGTGGCCGATGGGCCTCTACATGGCCCGGGTACTGCGCGGTCAACGCACGTTCCTCTCGGCGGTGCTCGGGCCCGTCGAACGCCTCGTCTACCGGATCGCCGGCGTGTCGCCGGACGCCGAGCAGAACTGGCGGGAGTACACGGCATCGCTGCTCGCTTTCAACGCGCTCGGCATCGTCGTCGTCTACCTGCTGCAGAGATCGCAGGGGTACCTGCCGTTCAACCCGCAGGCGCTCGGAGCGGTCGCTGCGGATTCGTCGTTCAACACCGCCGTAAGCTTTGCCAGCAACACGAACTGGCAGGGGTACGCCGGGGAGGCCACGATGAGCGGCCTGACGCAGATGCTCGGCCTCGGCGTGCAGAACTTCGTCTCGGCCGCGTCCGGCATCGCCGTGCTGGCCGCCCTGATTCGCGGCTTCACGCGCCACGAAGACCCCGGTATCGGCAACTTCTGGGCGGACCTCACGCGCAGCACGGTGCACATCCTGCTGCCGCTGTCCCTCGTCCTCGCGCTGGCGCTGGTGAGCCAGGGCGTCGTGCAGGGCTTCGGGCCCCATCTGTCCGTGGACCTCGTCGAACCGATGCACGAACAGACCCTCACGACGCAGGTGATTCCGCTCGGCCCGGCCGCCAGCCAGGTCGCCATCAAGCAACTCGGCACGAACGGCGGCGGATTCTTCAACGTCAATTCGGCCCATCCGTTCGAGAATCCGACGCCGGTCTCGAACCTGCTCGAGATGCTGTCGATCCTGCTGATCCCGGCCGCGCTCTGCATCACCTTCGGCCGCATGGTGGCCGACGACCGCCAGGGCTGGGCCCTGCTCGGCGTGATGTTCCTGCTGTTCGTGCCATTGGCCTTTGCCGCCTACTCGGCGGAACAGGCCGGAAACCCACGGCTCGGCGCGGGGCTCGTGGACATGGCCCCGTCGACGTTGCAGGCGGGCGGCAACATGGAGGGCAAGGAGGTCCGGTTCGGCATCGCCAGTTCGGCCCTCTGGGCATCGGCGACGACCGCCGCCTCGAACGGCTCGGTCAATGCGATGCACGATTCCTTCACTCCGCTCGGCGGGCTGGTTCCGCTGTGGCTCATGCACCTCGGCGAAGTGGTGTTCGGAGGGGTGGGCAGCGGTCTCTACGGCATGCTGATGTACGCGATCGTCGCCGTGTTCATCGCGGGCCTGATGGTCGGGCGCACCCCCGAGTACCTCGGGAAGAAGATCGGCGCGTACGAGGTGAAGATGGCCTCGCTCGTGCTGCTGATTCCCTGCGTGGTCGTGCTGCTCGGCACGGCGATCGCCTGCGTCACTCCCGAGGCCGCGGCCCAGGTCGGCAATCCGGGCCCGCACGGATTCACCGAGATCCTCTACGCGTTCAGTTCGGCCGGCAACAACAACGGCAGCGCGTTTGCCGGGCTCTCGGCGAACACCCCGTTCTACAATTTCTCGCTGGGCGCTGCGATGTGGATCTCCCGCTACTGGCTGATGGTCCCGGTGCTCGCGATCGCGGGCAGCCTCGCCGCCAAGCGCACCGTCGCGGTCACCGCCGGGACGCTGCCGACGCACGGCCCGTTGTTCATTGCGTTACTGGCGTGCGTCGTGGTCCTGGTCGGCGCACTCACATTCGTGCCGTCACTCGCGCTCGGCCCGATCGTCGAGCACCTGCAGATGGTGAACCCGTGAGGCGCACCGCGATCCCTGCGGGGGGCACGCCCGCTCCATCGGGTCTCGACCGACGGCTGCTTCTCGCCGGCACGCTGGATTCGCTCCGTAAGCTCGATCCGCGCGTGCAGCTGCGCAACCCCGTCATGTTCGTGGTGTTCGTCTGCAGCATCCTCACGACGCTGGTCGGTCTCGCCGAGCTGAGCGGCGCTGCCGCCGCCACCGGGGACGTCGGCTTCGTGCTGGCCATCGCCGCGTGGCTCTGGCTGACCGTGCTGTTCGCGAACTTCGCCGAGGCGGTAGCCGAAGGTCGTGGCAAGGCGCAGGCGGCGGCCTTGCGCGCGACGCGTCGCGACGTGCAGGCGAAGAAACTCGCGGCGCCGCGGCGGGACGCCCGCTTCGAGCTGACGCCGGCCACGGTCCTCAGGCGGGGCGACCACTTCCTGGTCGAAGCGCAGGACGTGATCGCGGCCGACGGGGAAGTCGTCGCCGGCGTCGCATCGGTGGACGAGAGCGCGATCACCGGCGAGTCGGCGCCCGTCTTGCGCGAGGCAGGCAGCGACTTCTCCTCGGTCACGGGCGGTACGCGGGTGCTGTCGGACTGGCTCGTGGTACGCGTCACGAGCGACCCGGGCGAAACGTTCCTCGACCGCATGATCGCCATGGTCGAGGGGGCGCGGCGCGGCAGGACGCCGAACGAGATCGCCCTGTCGATCCTGCTCGCGGCGCTGACGCTCGTGTTCCTGCTCGCGACGGCCACGCTGGCCCCGTTCTCGGCCTATGCGGTCGCCGTTTCGGGCGGCGGCCAGCCGGTTTCGATCGCGGTGCTCGCGGCGCTGCTGGTCTGCCTGATCCCGACGACGATCGGCGGCCTGCTGTCGGCCATCGGCATCGCCGGCATGGACAGGCTCGTACGCGCGAACGTCATCGCCACGTCCGGTCGCGCCGTGGAGACCGCCGGCGACGTCGACGTGCTGCTGCTCGACAAGACCGGCACGATCACGCTCGGCGACCGCCAGGCATACGCCTTCCACCCCGCACCGGGCGTGCACGAACGGGAACTCGCCGACGTTGCGCAGCTCGCCTCCCTCTCTGACGAAACCCCCGAGGGCCGCTCCATCGTCGTGCTGGCGAAGCAGCGCTTCCAGTTGCGCGGCCGGGACCTCGCCGACCAGCCGCACGTCTTCCACAAGTTCACCGCGAAGACCCGCACCAGCGGCGTCGACTTCGACGGGCGCCGGTTGCGCAAGGGCGCCACCGACGCCATCCGTCGCTTCGTCGCCGAGGAACGCGGCGCGTGGCCGTCGGCCGTGACGACACAGGTCGAGGACGTCGCGCGGCGCGGAGCGACCCCGCTCGTCGTGGCGGAGGGCGCCCGGGTGCTCGGCGTCGTC
>DASSJN010000002.1:0-3476 GCA_035691185.1 Steroidobacteraceae bacterium | reverse complement strand
CTTCGGGCTGTATCGCGAGCGTACCGGCGCGCTCGCCGTCGTCGCACGCGATGCCGATGCGGCCGCGGCGGTGGCGACGCACCAGGCGCGCCTGGCGCGGCGGATGTACTCGATGCCGCCGGACCACGGCGCTGCGATCGTAGCCCGCCTGCTGGGCGACGCCACGCTGCGCCGCCAGTGGATCGGCGAAGTCGCAGCGATGGTCGCGCGCATGAAGTCGCTGCGCGCCCTGCTGGCCGACCGGCTGGCCCAGCGGCTGCCGCACGGGGACTTCGGCTGGCTCACGCGCCATCGCGGCATGTTCTCGCTGCTCGGACTCGACGACGCGCAGCTGCACACGCTGCGCGAGCAGCACCACGTCTACGTGCCGGCGGACGGACGCATGAACGTGGCCGGGATCAGCGAGCTCAACGTCGACTACATCGCCGACGCGCTGGCCAGCCTGACGAGGCGACCGTGAAGCTCTGCCCGAAGCTGATCCTCGAGGGGACGCGGCTCACGCACAAGACCGACCTCGCGTTCGCGCTCAACGAGCATCCGCGCATCGTCGGCCCGCGCAAGTACCGCTACCACTCGCCGGTGATATCGGCCGAATGGTGCGCCTTCACGAACGTGCCGTGGGGACGCGGGCTGATCAATTTCGACGCGCAGGAGGAGGGCCTCGCGCTGGAGACCTACGCGACCTGGTGCCGATTGTTCGAGCTGCAGCGCTACTACTCGTGGATCGTCGACCGCTTCCACCTCTCGACGATCGTCTGGCAGAAGCGGTACCGCGGACACGACGTCGACTTCCTCTGGCTCGAAGAACGGCTGCTGCCGCTCGGGTTCCGGACGATCTTCTGCACGCGCCGGCCCGATTCGTTCGCTGCCGCCAGGGCGCAGCGGCTCGAGGTCTCGGGCAATCCGGGCCAGTACGACGACCTCGCGGCGTTCGTGTCCGAACAGGACGACATGCGCGCGGCGGTCGGGCGGTCGATCCTGCCGGCGTTCGAGGTCGACGTCTCGGACGACGACGTGGCCGGTGCGGCCGATCGGGTTGCCGACTGGCTGGCGGGGACAGGAGGCCTCGGCCATCCCTGGACCAACCAGGGCGCTACGCCGCGGCCCAAGCGGACCACGCTGCCGGTGGTGCCCGACTAGCCCAACCCTCGGTCTTTACTATAGAATCCGCGGCCCGGGGCGTGTAGCGGGCCGATACGAGGCTGCGGCACGCACTTGGCCGGTCCGACAGGCTCCTCGCGGCGCCCGCCGGAGCGGCGGGAGATTCGCCAGAGAAGTCCCCGCATGCGGGGATTTTTCTTTTGCGACGGCAGCGATGCCGGTCGCCGGAAGAATGGGCCGCGGGCCCATTTTTTATTTGTGGACGCGGCACGAGTGGGGTCGGGGCGATGCTCAGGGATAGGCTGACGGCGATGCTGCAGCCGGTGGTCGAGGGGCTCGGGTACGAACTCTGGGAACTCGAATACCTGCCGGGGCGCGGCAACGCGCTTTTGCGCCTCTACATCGACACGGAGGCCCACGAGGGCATCACGGTCGCCGATTGCGAGCGGGTGAGCCGCGCCGCCAGCGACGCGCTGGACGCGGCGGACCCGATCCCGGGCAACTACACGCTGGAGGTGTCCTCGCCCGGCATCGAGCGGCCGCTCAGGACGGCGCGGCATTTCGCCCCGTACGCGGGCGAGAAGGTGTTCGTGGAAATGGTGCACGTCGTCGACGAGCGCCGCCGGTTCAAGGGCCGGCTGGTCTCGGCGGACGATTCGACGATCGAGGTCGAGGTGGACGGCCGGACGCACCGGCTGCCGCTGTCGGGAATACGGAAGGCGCACCTTGCGCCGGACCTGTGAGCGCTGGGAAGAGGACGACGAACGATGAACAAAGAGATCCTGATGGTCGTGGACGCCGTCTCCAACGAGAAGGGCGTCGAGAAGGACATCATCTTCGAGGCGCTCGAAGCCGCCCTCGCGTCCGCGACGCGCAAGAAGTACGGCGAGGAGACCGACGTCCGCGTCTCGATCAACCGCAAGACGGGCGACTACGACACGTTCCGCCGCTGGAAGGTGTTCGCCGACGACTCGACCGAACTCGAGTTCCCGGACAAGGAACTCCGCCTGGAAGACGCGCTCGACATCTCCGCGGACGCCGAGCCGGGTGGCTACGTCGAGGTGCCGCTCGAGTCGGTCGCCTTCGGCCGCATCGCGGCGCAGACCGCCAAACAGGTCATCGTGCAGAAGGTGCGCGAGGCCGAGCGGGCGCAGGTCGTCGACCAGTACAGGAGCCGTGTCGGCTCGCTCGTTTCCGGACTGGTCAAGCGGGTCGACCGCAACGGCATCTTCGTCGACCTCGGCGGCAATGCCGAGGGCTTCATCCCGCGCGACCAGATGATCCCGCGCGAGCCGGTCCGCACGCAGGACCGCATCAAGGCCTTCCTGAAGGACGTGCGCTCCGAGCCGCGCGGGCCGCAGCTGTTCCTGAGCCGCACGGCGCCGGAATTCCTGATCGAGCTGTTCAAGCTCGAGGTGCCGGAAGTCGGCCAGGGCCTGATCAACATCCTGGGCGCGGCGCGCGACTCGGGTGCGCGCGCCAAGATCGCGGTGCGCTCCAACGACCCGCGCATCGACCCCGTGGGAGCCTGCGTCGGCATGCGCGGCTCGCGCGTGCAGGCGGTCTCGAACGAGATCGCCGGCGAGCGCGTCGACATCATCCCGTACGACGACAACCCGGCGCAGTTCGTGATCAACGCGATGCAGCCGGCCGAAGTGAGCTCGATCGTCGTCGACGAGGAAGCGCACTCGATGGACATCGCCGTCGCCGAGGAGAAGCTCTCGCAGGCGATCGGTCGCGGCGGGCAGAACATCCGCCTCGCCTCGGAACTCACCGGCTGGAAGCTCAACATCATGAGCGAGCAGGCGGCCGAGGAGAAGAGCGAGTCCGAGCAGAAGACGCTGCGCGAGCTGTTCATGCAGCAGCTCGACGTCGACGAGGACGTCGCCGGCATCCTCGTGCAGGAGGGCTTCTCGAGCATCGAGGAGCTCGCCTACGTGCCGCAGTCGGAGATCGCGGCGATCGAGGAGTTCGACGAGGAGATCGTGCAGGAGCTGCGCAACCGCGCGCGCGACGTGCTGCTCACGCAGGCGATCGCGAGCGAGGAGACCATCGAGAAGGCCGCCCCGGCGGCGGACCTGCTCGAGGTCGAGGGCATGGACGACGCGCTGGCCGCGGAACTCGCGCGCCACGGCATCGTCACGCGCGAGGATCTCGCCGACCAGGCGGTCGACGACCTGCTCGACATTCCCAGCATCGACGAGAAGCGCGCGGGCGAGCTGATCCTCGCCGCGCGCAAGCACTGGTTCGAACAGGGCCAGCAGGCGTGAGCGGAGGTCTGATTACATGGCGGAAGTGACGGTCACGCAGTTTGCCGAGGTCCTGAAGGTTCCGGTCGAGAAGCTGCTGGTGCAGCTCGGCGAGGCCGGCATCAG
>DASSJN010000001.1:0-12233 GCA_035691185.1 Steroidobacteraceae bacterium | reverse complement strand
TTCCGGCGCTCACGATGTAGGCCCGACCGCAAATGCCGAGCGTTTCGCGCACGTTGTGGTCCGTAATCAGCACGCCGATGTTGCGTGCCGAGAGGTGACGGATGATGCGCTGGATGTCGATCACCGAGATCGGGTCGACGCCCGCGAACGGCTCGTCGAGCAGGATGAAGCGCGGCTCGGCCGCGAGTGCGCGGGCGATTTCGACGCGGCGACGCTCGCCGCCCGAGAGGCTCATGCCGCTCGAACCGCGGATGTGTCCGATGTGCAACTCTTCGAGCAGCGCCTCGAGCGCCGCATTGCGCGCGGACTCGTCTTCCAGATCGTCGCGCGTCTCCAGGATCGCGAGGATGTTGTCTTCGACCGACAGTTTGCGGAACACCGACGCTTCCTGCGGCAGGTAGCCGACGCCGAGCTGCGCGCGACGATACATCGGCAGCCGGGTGAGCTCGCGGTCGTCGAGGTGGATGCGGCCCTCGTCGCACGGGACGAGCCCGACGATCATGTAGAAGGCCGTCGTCTTGCCCGCTCCGTTCGGCCCGAGCAGGCCGACGACTTCGCCGGAGGCCACCTCGAGCGAGAGGTTCCTGACGACCTGGCGCGCGCGATAACTCTTGCCGAGCGCCTCGGCCCGCAGCCGGCTCATGCGCCGCCGCCCGGGTCCGGTGCGGCGCCGGTCTTCTTCGGCGGGTTGATCGTGATGCGCACGCCGCCGGGATCCTTCTCGTTCGGGTTCGCCTGCACGCGCTCGCGGCCGATGTCGTAGACCAGCGTGTTGCCGCGGATCTCGTTCCGGCCGTCCGAAAGCCACGCGTCGCCGGTGAGATGGACGGTGCCGGCCTGAACGTCGTATTCGATCGACGCCGCGCGCCCACGCGCGAGCTGGCCGTTTTCGCGGAGATGCTGCTCGAACTCCGCGGGCGTACCCTTGATCGAGGCGCGCGCGATCGCGTTGTTGCGGAACTGCACGCGGGCTTCGCTCGACGCCAGGTTGCCGCCCGGCACCGTGATCCTCACGTCGCCCTGCAGTCGCCACTCGGAATTCTCGAACTCGAGGCCCGTCGCGCTCGCCTGCTGCGCGGTCACCTCGAGCCCCCCCTGGGTGATCCGGACGCGCCGGAACGACAGTGCGTTGTTCTTGTAGTCGAAGTCGGACGAAGCCGCCTCGAGCGTGATCGGCATCTCCGAGTTGCCCGGCGGCAGGCCGGTGACGGAGGGCGTCGTCGTCGCCGCGGCGCGGCTCGCCGGCGCGGCCACCTGCGCGGGCGCGGCGGTGCTCCACGCGCACGCACACGCAGCGGCGGCGGCGGTCCAGGCGCGGGCACGCCGCGACGGCTCAGGGAGTGAACGTGCCATTGACGTTGGATTCTAAACGCAGGGTGCCGTCGTTCAATGCGACGCGCAGCCCGCGCCCGTGCAGTTCGTGGCTGCCGAACTGGACCGCAACCGGTGAGGCGGTCTGGACCACATTCGCGCGCGTGTCGTAATCGAGTTCGTCGGTGACGATGATCGCGCGTGCGCCCGTGGGCTCGGGCGAGCCCGCCACACGCACGTTGCCTGCGAGCTGCAGCGAAGTGCGGTCGCTCGGGATGCGACCGCGATCCGCGGTGACGTGCCACGCGCCCTCGCGCGTGGTCGTGTAGTCGAGCTCGAGGTGCTGCAGCTGCACGCTCTGGTCGGAGAGCTGCTGCTCGATCGACCGTGCCCGTACCACGACCCGTGGCCTGCCGTCGGTCCCGAGCTCGGTGAGACGCGCGTCTGCCAGGTAATACCCGCGCTCCTCGGGCGCGACCTCGGTCTGCGTCGCGTCGTCGTCGCGCCCCGCGAGCTGCCCGAACAGCAACGCCCCGCCCGCCATCAGCGCGGCGAAGGTGACGATGCGCTGCGTCAGGACGCGCGCGCGGCCAGCAGCAGATCGCATACGTCTCTCACGGCACCGTGCCCACCGGAGGTCGGCGTGATCCAGTGCGCGACGGCTCGCGCAGTGGGGTGCGCGTCGGCCACCGCGACGGCGAGCGCGGCGCGCTGCAGCATCGGCACGTCGGGCGTGTCGTCGCCCACGCAGCCGAGCGCGTCGTGCGACAGGCCGAGCTGCGCGAGCAACTCGTCGAGCGCCGCGCCCTTGTCGACGATGCCCTGCCGGACGTGGGCGATGCCGAGTTCCGCGGCGCGGCGCGTGACGGCGGCAGAGTCGCGTCCGGAGATGATCGCGACCGGCACGCCCGCGCGCTGCAGCGCCACGAGCCCCGATCCGTCTCGCACGTGAAACACCTTCGTCTCCTCGCCGTGCGCGGTGATGTGCAGCCGGCCGTCGGTCAGCACCCCGTCGACGTCGAGCACGAGCAGGCGCACGCGCCGCGCCCGCTCGAGCACGTCGCCCGTCACCGCCGAGGACTTCACCTCTCCCGTGTCAGCGGGAGAGGTCGGGCGCAGCCCGGGTGAGGGCCGCATGTTTTCCACCTCTCCCGCGTCAGCGGGAGAGGTCGGGCGCAGCCCGGGTGAGGGCCGCATGTTTTCCACCTCTCCCGTGTCAGCGGGAGAGGTCGGGCGCAGCCCGGGTGAGGGCAGTGTCACATGACACCCGCACGCAGCAGGTCGTGCACGTTCAGCGCGCCGACGAGCCTGCGGTCGGCATCGTTCGAAACCACCGGCAGCGAAGTGATGCGGAACGTCTCCATCAGGTGCACGGCCTCGGCCGCGAGCATGCGCGGCTCGGCCACCCTGCCGCCCGCCGTCATGACTTCGCGCATGGTCGTGCGGTGCACGTCGACGTGGCGGTCGAGCGCGCGGCGCAGGTCGCCATCGGTGAAGATGCCGAGCACGTGGTCGTCCGCGTCGACGATCGTCGTCATGCCGAGGCCCTTGCGGCTCATCTCGAGCAGGCCCTCGCTGAGCAGCGTCTCCGGGCCGACGCGCGGCAGCTCGGCGCCCTTGCGCATGACGTCCTCGACGTGCAGCAGCAACCGGCGGCCGAGACTGCCGCCCGGATGCGAACGCGCGAAGTCCTCCTCGGTGAAGCCGCGGGCTTCGAGCACGGCGATCGCAAGCGCGTCGCCCATGGCGAGCGCCGCGGTCGTGCTCGCCGTCGGCGCGAGGTTGAGCGGGCAGGCCTCGGCCGGCACGCTGACGTCGAGCACGACCGTGGCGTAGCGCGACAGCGTGGACTCGCCAGTGCCGGTCAGCGCGACCAGCGGCACGGCGAGCCGCTTGATCACCGGCAGGATCGTGAGCAGTTCCGTCGTCTCGCCCGAGTTGGAGAGCGCCAGCACGACGTCCTTGGACGTGATCATGCCCAGGTCGCCGTGGATCGCCTCGGCCGGGTGGACGAAGAAAGCGGGGCTGCCCGTGCTCGCGAGCGTGGCCGCGATCTTGGAGGCGACGTGGCCGGACTTGCCCATGCCCGTGACGACGATCCGGCCTTCGCAGCCGAGCAGCAGCGCACAGGCGCGGGCGAAACTCTCGTCCAGCCGGTGTTCGAGGGCCGCGACCGCCTCCGCCTCGGTGGCGAGGACGCGACGGCCGCGGGCGATCATCTGGGTGGGGTCGGACATGGCTCGGGGCGTAGGCGGCTCCAAACCGACAGTCTACAACCTGCAGCCGGCCGTCCATCTCCTTTAAAATCGCGGGCTCCCTGTACCCTGGCGGCGGTCCACCTCATGACGGCAGACGAAATCACCCAGATGATCCAGGCGGGCCTGCCCGGCGCGCAGGTGCGCGTGCTCACGGACGACGACACGCATTTCGAGGCGGTCGTGGTCGCGCCCCAGTTCGAGGGCAAACGATCGCTCCAGCGCCACCAGATGGTCTACTCCGGGCTCGGCGCACGCATGGGGCGCGAGGTGCACGCGCTGTCGATCCAGGCGTACACGCCGGCCGAATGGCAGGCGCAGCGCGATGCGCGCTCGCCGGACTGACGGGGAGGTCACTTGGACAAGCTGCAGATCCGGGGCGGCGTGCCGCTCGACGGCGAGGTCCGCATTTCCGGCGCCAAGAACGCGGCCCTGCCGATCCTCGCGGGCGCGCTGCTGGCCGACGGTCCCGCGACGATCGCGAACGTGCCGCACCTGCACGACGTGACGACCATGATCGAATTGCTCGGCCGCATGGGGGCCAGCGTCACCGTCGACGAGCGCATGCGCGTCGAGGTCGACCCGACGACGACGAAGGAGACTTTCGCGCCGTACGAGCTGGTCAAGACCATGCGCGCGGCCATCCTCGTGCTCGGCCCGCTCGTCGCGAAGCACGGCCGTGCCGACGTCTCGCTGCCCGGTGGCTGCGCAATCGGCGCGCGTCCGGTCAACATCCACGTCGCCGGGTTGCAGGCGATGGGCGCCGACGTGCACATCGAGAACGGCTACATCCGCGCGCGGGCGGGCCGGCTCAAGGGGGCGCGCATCGTGATGGAGACGGTGACCGTGACAGGCACCGAGAACCTGATGATGGCGGCCACGCTCGCGGACGGGCAGACCGTCCTCGAGAACGCCGCGCGCGAGCCGGAAATCGTCGACCTCGCGCAGTTCCTGATCGCGATGGGTGCGCAGATCCGCGGCCACGGCACCGACACCATCGTCATCGACGGCGTCGAGGGACTGCACGGCACGCACTACGAGGTGCTGCCCGACCGTATCGAAGCCGGCACGTACCTCGTGGCCGGAGCCATCACGAGCGGACGCGTCCGGGCCCGCGGCGCCCGCGCCGAGCACCTCGATGCAGTGCTGGGCAAGCTCGAACAGGCGGGCGCGACCGTGATCCGCGGCGACGGCTTCGTCGAAGTGGACATGCGCGGCCGACGGCCGACGTCGGTCGACGTCCGCACGGCGCCGCATCCCGGCTTCCCGACCGACATGCAGGCCCAGTTCGCCGCGCTCGACACCGTCGCCGAGGGTGTCGGCACCATCGTCGAGACGATCTTCGAGAACCGCTTCATGCACATGCTCGAAATGCGCCGGATGGGCGCCGAGATCCGGCTCGAGGGCAACACGGCGATCATCCGGGGCGTGCCGAAGCTGACGGCCGCCCCGGTCATGGCGACCGACCTGCGTGCGTCGGCGAGTCTCGTGCTGGCCGGTCTGGTGGCCGAGGGCACGACCGACGTCGAACGCATTTACCACATCGATCGCGGCTACGAGTGCATCGAGGAAAAGCTGCAGGGCCTCGGCGCGCAGATCCGGCGGCTGAACGACAAGAAGAGGGGATAGCAGATAGGGGATAGGGGATAGGGGATAGTCAGTGGCCGGCGACGCCGGCCGTCTGGACTAACTCCTGTCTCCTGACCCCTGTCCCCTTCGTCTGGTTGCCTACCGCCGGTCCTGCATCCCCCTCTATAATGCGTTGTTGCCTGCGCGGATCGTGGGGATCACGCGCGACAGCAGCCACCGTTACGTACCGATAGACCCGACGGCGGGCGCTTCGCTGCCGAGGCAGGCGGCCGAAGCCGAGGAGAGAGCTGGATGACCGCAGAAGTCGATACTGGCAGGCGTCACTTCCTGACCATCGCCACCGTCGCGACCGGCGCCGTCGGCGCCGCATTCGTCGCCGTGCCGTTCCTGGCGTCCTGGAAGCCGAGCGCACGCGCAAAGGCGATGGGCGCGCCGGTCGAGGTCGACGTCGCCAAGCTCGAGCCGGGCGCGATGCTGAAGGTGGAGTGGCGCGGCAAGGCGATCTTCGTCGTCCACCGCACGCCGCAGATGCTGTCGCAGCTCGAAGGCGTCAACGGGGAACTGCGTGATCCCGAATCGGCCGAGTCGGACCAGCCGGACTACGCAAAGAATCCGGCCCGCGCGATCAAGCCCGAATACCTCGTGCTCGTCGGCGTGTGCACGCACCTCGGCTGTGCGCCACTCGACAAGTTCGCGCCGGGCGACGTGACGGTCTCCGCGGACTGGCCGGGCGGTTTCTTCTGCCCGTGCCACGGGTCCAAGTTCGACATGTCCGGCCGCGTCTTCAAGGACGTGCCTGCCCCGACCAACCTGCCGGTGCCGCCTTACCAGTTCGTCAGCGACACCCGCATCCTGATCGGTGCCGAGAGGATGGAGGCGTGATGGATACCGCAGCTGACAAGGTCGCCGCCAGGACCGGCAACGGGCGCCTCGCGGCGCTGACCGCGTGGATCGACGAGCGCTTTCCGCTCACGGCCCTGTGGAAATCGCAGGTCTCGGAGTACTACGCGCCGAAGAACATGAACTTCTGGTACTACTTCGGCTCGCTCGCGCTGTTCGTGCTCGTCATCCAGATCCTCTCGGGGATCTTTCTGACGATGAACTACAAGCCGTCGGCGGCCGAGGCCTTCAACTCCGTCGAGTACATCATGCGCGACGTCGAGTGGGGCTGGCTGATCCGCTACATCCACTCCACGGGCGCCTCCGCGTTCTTCATCGTCGTGTACCTCCACATGTTCCGCGCGGTGCTGTACGGCTCGTACCAGAAGCCGCGTGAGCTGCTGTGGATCTTCGGCATGCTGATCTACTTCATGCTGATGGCCGAGGCGTTCATGGGTTACCTGCTGCCCTGGGGCAACATGTCCTACTGGGGCGCGCAGGTGATCGTGTCGCTGTTCGGTGCCATCCCGTACGTGGGCGACTCGCTCACCGAGTGGATCCGTGGCGACTACTACATCTCCGACGTCACGCTGAACCGCTTCTTCGCGCTGCACGTGATCGCGATCCCGTTCGCGCTGGTGTTCCTCGTGATCGCGCACCTGATGGCGCTGCACGAGGTGGGCTCGAACAACCCCGACGGCGTCGAGATCAAGAAGGTCAAGGGCCCGGACGGTCTCCCGCTCGACGGCATCCCGTTCCACCCGTACTACACGGTCAAGGACATGGTCGGCGTCGGAGTCTTCCTGATCCTGTTCTCGCTCGTGATCTTCTTCGCGCCGACGCTGGGCGGGTACTTCCTCGAATACGCGAACTTCGAGCCGGCGAACGCGCTGCAGACGCCGCCGCACATCGCCCCGGTCTGGTACTTCACGCCCTTCTACGCGATCCTGCGCGCCGTGCCGAGCAAGTCGATGGGCGCCCTGCTCATGGGTGCGGCCGTGCTGCTGTTCGTGTTCCTGCCGTGGCTGGACAGGAGCAAGGTGAAGTCGATCCGCTACCGCGGCCCGATCTTCCGGTTCTTCGTGATCGCGTTCGCGATCAGCTTCCTGGCGCTCGGCTGGCTCGGCCTGCAGCCTGCGACGCCGGGCTACACGATGGCGGCCCGCCTGTTCTCGGTCGTCTACTTCGCGTTCTTCCTGCTGATGCCGTGGTACACGCGCATCGACAGGACCAGGCCCGTGCCGACGAGGGTGACCTACCATGCGCATTGATCGTCACAGGAAGAACATCCTCGCCGTCGTCGCTGTGGCTGCCGTGCTTGCCTTCCCCGCGGCGTCGTTCGCGGCGGGTGGCGCGGTCCATCTCGACAAGGCCGGCAACGACATCCACAACGAGGCGTCGCTGCAGCGGGGTGCGAGGAATTTCGTCAACTACTGCCTCGGTTGCCACACCGCGAAGTACGTGCGGTACAACCGCATGGCGGCGGACATCGGGCTGTCCGAGCAGCAGATGATCGACAACCTGATGTTCACGGGCGACTCGCCGCACCAGACCATGACGAACGCCATGAACGCCGCCGACGCCAGGAAGTGGTTCGGCGTGGCGCCGCCGGACCTCTCGCTGATCGCGCGCAGCAAGGGTCCGGATTACGTCTACACGTTCCTGCGGTCGTTCTACGCCGACCCGACCAAGGCGACGGGCGCGAACAACCTCGCGCTGCCGGGCACGGCGATGCCGCACGTGCTCTGGGAGCTGCAGGGCATGCAGGAAGCCGTGTGGGAGGGTCACACCGACGCGCAGGGCAACGTGCAGAAGCAGTTCAAGGAGTTCAAGCTCACGGCCCCGGGCAGGCTGAGCCCCGCGGAGTACGACGCGTTCGTGCGCGACACGGTCAACTTCCTCGAGTACATCGGCGAGCCCGTGCAGGCCCGGCGCCAGTCCCTCGGCTACGTCGTGATCGCGTTCCTGGTGTTCTTCACGCTGCTCGCCTACGCGCTCAAGAAGGAATACTGGAAGGACGTGAAGTAGCGGCGCCTCGCCGCGACTCGCGTGCGTGCTGCTGGACCAGGAGCGTCGTCCGCATGATGACCTTGTATTCGCGGGCGGACGACGCGCGCTGTCACCGCGTTCGGATCGTGCTCGCGGAAAAGGGCCTCGACGTGCGCGTCGTGGAGACGGACCCGGGTCGTCCGCCCGAGGACCTGATCGATCTCAATCCGTACCAGACCGTGCCGACGCTCGTGGACCGCGAGCTCGTGGTCTACGAGCCCGGCATCATCTGCGAATACCTCGACGAGCGCTTCCCGCACCCGTCGCTGGCCTCGACCGACCCGGCGGTGCGCGCGCAGACGCGCGTCGCCTTGCGCCGCATCGAACAGGACTGGTACGCGGTGGCGGACGTGCTCGAGCCCGGCGCGGGCAGCGATCGCCGCGAGCGTGAACGCGCACGCAAGATGCTCGCCGAGAGCATCCTCGCCTCGGAGCCGCTGTTTCGCGCGCGGCCGTGGTTTCTCTCCGAGCAGTTCTCGCAGCTCGATGCCGCGGTCGCACCGATCCTCTGGCGCCTGCAGCGCTGGGAAATCGACACCGCCGCGCTAGGCGGCGCCGCCCCTTCGATCGAGCGTTACGCCGCGAAGGTCTTCGCGCGTCCCGCATTCGCGCGCAGTCTCAGCGAGGCGGAGCGGGGCATGAGGAAGAGAGTGTCTAGTGTCTAGTGGATAGTGTTCAGTCGGAGGCGCTGTGCGCCGATATCAGGCATGCATGCGCTTCCGACTAGACACTAGACACTGGACACTAGACACTTTTCCGGGCCACGCCCATGCTCGCCCCATGACCGCCCCGCCGACCGCGACGCCGATGAAAGCGCGGCGCCCCTACCTGCTGCGGGCGATCCACGAGTGGATCACCGACAGCCTGTGCACGCCGCACCTGGTGGTCGACGCGAACGTGCAGGGCGTGGAAGTGCCACGGCAGTACGTCAAGGACGGCAAGATCGTCCTGAACGTGAGCTGGAATGCGACCGCGAACCTGAGGCTCGGCAACGACGAAGTCAGCTTCAGCGGCCGCTTCGGCGGCGTGAGCATGTCGGTGCGCGCCCCGATCGCCGCGGTGCTCGCCATTTATGCCCGGGAAACGGGACAGGGCATGATCTTTGCCGACGACGACGTCGTCGAGCCACCGACTTCCGCGGCCGAAGCACCTGCGCCGACGAAACCCGAAGGTGGCAGCGACGACAGGCCGCCGCCGAAGACGCCGCCGCGCGGCGGACGGGCGAAGCTGAAGGTCGTGAAGTGAGGAGTGTCTAGTGTCCAGTGGACAGCGGATAGTCGGAAGCGCACTCGCGCGCGGTTCGGCGCGTATGCGCCTCCGACCAGACACTGAACACTAGACACTAGACACTACCAAAGGCTCCCCGTATCCACGTCACCTGCGGTTTTCCGCCGGGCCTCGCCGGCGGGTCGATCGCGACGACGTCGAAGCGCGCCCGGAGTCGCCGGAGCTCGCGGCGCGACATGAGCAGATGACGTGCGGCGAGCGTCAGCCGTCGCTGCTTGCCGAACCCGATCGTCGCGGCGGCGCCGCCGAAATCAGCGCGCGAACGCGAACGCACCTCCACGAGCACGAGCACGCGTGCCTCGGCATCGAGCATGACGAGGTCGATCTCGCCGCCGCGGCAGCGGTAGTTGCGCGTCAGCAGCCGGAGGCCCGCGCATTCGAGGTGACGCATCGCGAAGTCCTCGGCGCGCCGGCCGAGCACAGTCGTGGTGGGTGCCGCCGCCGCGCGCGGCATTTCGGATTGATCGTCCGCGTCCTGCATGCATCGAGGCCTCGCGACGGCCGCCTCTTCCGCGGCCCTGCGTCCGGTTCTTACCGCGACGCTAGTCGTCCGTGCCCGCTGCATTTGGCGGGGGTGTGGCGGGAAATGCGACGGCGCCCGGCGGCGCCGGCCGCGGCTTGCCGCCTTCGACGCGCGCGAATTGCAGGTCGCGGCGCACGTGCCCGTCGCCGCGCTGGATCTCGAGCGTCCCGGTCAGGCCTACGAGGCCGCCCACGCCGAGGCCACTGCCGAGTTGCTGCGCCAGCCGGAAAGCGTCGTAGCCGAACGCAAACAGGCGCAGGCGGCCGCGCGCCCGCGACGACCAGTCCGCGTGCACCGCATCCCAGAGCTCCGGCGCACCCTGGCCGCCGTACAGCAGCCACGGCATTTCGGGGAATACCAGTCCCTCGAGGTCCGGGACCGACCGGACGCTCGGTTCCCACGCGTCCGAGGTCGAGTACACGGGCAGCTCATACGTCATCTGGAAGCGCAGCTGTGGGCGGATCGCCCGCGCCGTCGACGACGTCGCCGCGACGAACGCGAACTGTGGGCCGGCCGCCTGTTCGGCAGCCGGGTTCCGCGCGGGCCGTGGCTTGCTGCGATCGGCGCTGCGATCACCGGCGCCGCCGAAGCGCCCCAGCGCCGCGCGCAGCGGATCGGAGAAGTCCCTGGCGCCGGTCGTGTAGAACTGCGCGGACGTCAGCGTGACCGAACCAAGCCGCTGCAGCTCGTCGACGAACGCGGCGTGGACACGCTGGCCCCATGCGCTTTCCGGGAACAGCGCGATACCGCGGGCGAGGCCGTCGTCGGCGATGCGGCGCGCCACCGCGCGTGCCTCCTGCTCGGGATCGAGCGCGAACTGGTACAGGAAGGCCGGCGCGAGTGCGTCGTCCGGCACGGCGGAATTGAGCGCGAGCGTGGGGACTGGCAGGCCCGCGGGCTGCGAGTTGACGACTGCGACGACGTCTTCCTTGAGCAGCGGGCCGACCACGACGCGGGCACCGTCGGCGATGGCACGCTGGTAGGCCGCTGCCGCGCCGGCGGACGTGTCGTAGAGCTGCACACGCGTGCGCATGTCCTGGGAGCCCGAAGCGAACCATCCGGCGGCGAACCCGTCGCGGATGGCGAGCCCGGCGGCCGCCTGCTTGCCCGAGAGCGGCAGCAGCAACGCGATCGAGGCGTCGGCGCCCATCGGCACCGTCAGCACGGCGCCGCCGGCACGCGGCAGGAACGCGGTGCCGGGATGCGCCGGATGCCGCAGCAGCCAGTCGCGCACGCGCGTGGCGGCCTGCGGCGTCGATGCACCGGCGTTCGCCACGACGCCGGGCAGCTCGAGCCAGCCGCGCTCGCGTTCCGACATCCCCGGCACCGTCGGCGGCGATGCGGGAGGCGGGTACAGCACCAGCTGGTCGAACAGCCGTCGATCGTTCTCGGCGCGCGCAGAGGGATCGTCGAGCAGCGCGGCCCGCGCCTCGAACGTGCGCACGCCTGCGAGGTGCTGGCCGGACGCGAGTTCGGCGCGTCCGCGCAGGTCGAGCACCGCGGCGGCGAGGTCGTTCGAAACGCTCATCGGCGCGACGCGCGCCTCAGCGACGGCCCTGCGTGCGTCGCCGCGGTCGAGCGCCAGACCACCCTCGACCAGCGCGAGCAATGCACGCTCCTCGTCGCTGCGCACACGACTGCGCGCCCTGCCGAGCATGCGCTCGGCCTCGTCGACTTCGCCGGCGGCGGCGTACTCACGTGCTGCGAGCAGCGCGTAGCGCGCATCCCAGCTCAGGAAGCCGCGCCGCGCCGCCTGTTCATAGCGTGCGGCCGCCTCGAGATGACGGCCAGCGGCCGCGAGGCTCTCCGCCTGACGCGCGACCTCTTCGGTCGCCTGCGCCTGCACCGGAACCGCGGGCAACGCCGCGCAGAGCAGCAGCGCGAGCAACGTCGCGCGGAGGCTGGCTTGCCCGCGGCGGAGCGATACGTGCAGCATGCAGGGACCTCGAGGAGGCGCTCGTGTCGGACAAGGCAGCAGATTCTACGGGCGCGGCCGCGGCCGGCACACTATTCGTCGTCGCGACGCCCATCGGCAACCTGCAGGACCTGAGCCCGCGTGCCGCGACCTGCCTGCGCGACGCGGACCTGCTCCTCGCCGAGGACACGCGCCATACGCGCAAGCTGCTCGATGCGTGCGGAATTGCGCGCGCGGGAGGCATCGAGTCGCTGCATGAGCACAACGAACGCCAGCGCGTGCCGGCGCTGCTCGATCGCCTGCGGGCCGGCACGACCGTCGCGCTGGTGACGGACGCCGGCACGCCGCTCATGAGCGATCCCGGCGCGGTGCTCGTCGCCGCGGCCGCGCAGGCGGGCGTCGAGGTCGTCGCCGTGCCCGGGCC